>CAIJNI010000074.1 GCA_903821995.1 uncultured beta proteobacterium | reverse complement strand
TTTGAAAAATGCTTGCAATCTAATATTCAATTGGTTGTAACGTCTAACGATGTTTTTTTAATGGAAGTAGTTGACATTAAATATTGGAACATCTTAATTAGGAATGGGGAAATAGTCACTACCTTAAACTATAAAAATAATAAGAAAATCTTCGACGATTTCAGGTTCACTGGTTTGTCCAATTTCGATTTTTTCTCATCAGATTATTTATCCCAAAAATTGGCTTCGTGATCAAGACTGCAATTTTTGTAGAGGGGCAAACAGAATTGATTTTCATTAGAGAGTATTTGCTTAAAACGCTTGATTATCAGAATATTCATGTTGAATGCTATACTCTTTTCACTGACAGTTCATTTAATGTTACAGAATATTCGTTTCCAAACGAAAACGCTGACTTCTACTTCCAGGTTATTAATGTAGGTAATGATAATGCTGTTTTGACAAGGATTTTAAGAAGAGAGCAGTATCTGTGGAATCAAGGTTTTCATCGGATATTTGGCATTCGGGATATGTACTCAAAAGATTACAGAGAAGTTGTACAAAACGCTACTATTTCTGAAGAAGTCAATTTGAAATTTATGGAAGGTGCCGGGAAAACCATCCTTGATAAAGCACATAAACCAGCTAACATTCATTTTCATTTTGCAATTATGGAGACAGAAGCATGGATACTCGGACTAAACAATTGTTTTCAATATTTGCACCCTGATTTGAGCATTGAGGCTATTAACACTGCAGCAGGGACAAATGTGGATGAAGTCGATCCGGAAAAGACATTCTTTCATCCGGCAGCAATTATTGAGAAAATATATTCTTTAGTCAACAGAGAATACAACAAAAGCAATGGTGATATTAATGTAATTATGAGCCATATTCAGAAACCGGATTTTATTCAGCTATCTCAAAGCGGCAAATGCCAATCATTTAATAATCTGCACCAAACACTCATTCCCAACTAAATTTTTTACTTTCGCAGCATGAAAAAAACATTGCTTATTACAGGAGGAGCGGGATTTATTGGCTCACATGTGGTACGTTTATTCGTCAATAAATACCCTGACTATAAGATCGTCAACCTCGATGCCCTGACATATGCTGGCAACCTGGAAAATCTTAAGGACATCGAGCAGTCGCCAAACTATGCTTTTGAGAAAGCAGACATCACTAATGCAGAGCAAATAGAGGGCCTGTTTAAGAAATATACTTTCGATGGCGTAATACACCTTGCGGCTGAGAGCCATGTGGACCGGTCGATAACAGATCCCAACGCATTCATACAAACCAATGTGATGGGCACCGCCAACCTGCTCAATTCTGCACGTGCAGCATGGAAGGGAAATTTCGAGGGCAAGCGCTTTTATCATGTTTCTACCGATGAGGTATATGGATCGTTAGGCGCTGAAGGCTTCTTCCTTGAGACAACTCCTTATGATCCGCAGTCTCCTTATTCCGCATCCAAAGCGGCATCTGATCATTTGGTCCGCGCTTATGGCAACACCTACGATCTGCCATTTGTCATCACAAACTGCTCCAAT
>CAIJNI010000073.1 GCA_903821995.1 uncultured beta proteobacterium | reverse complement strand
GTGTTTCTAAACTAAAATAGCAGGTTAGCGTTGTTGATGTAAATTGGAGACGTGGCCGAGTGGTCGAAGGCACTCCCCTGCTAAGGGAGCATCTGGCTAAACCCTGGATCGGAAGTTCGAATCTTCTCGTCTCCGCCAAGTCAATAGGCGGAATAAGGGTTTGTAGAGATACAACACTCTTGTTACCAAAATTGTTACCAAAAACACCTTTGGTAGTTTTTTGTTACTCATCAAGTCGTTTTAGGTTCAACACAGTGAGTCATTTCACATTGGGCTTTTATAGACGGCCGATAGTCTCCCCGCATTAACCATACATATACGGGTGGATTCCTAGGTTTGGTAAAAGAACATATTAATTGGGACAGTGTTGTTTTTTTAAAACAAACATTTTCGAGGTAATTCTTCTTACGGCAGAGTTTAAGAATACTTAAGTGTTTTTTTTAATTATTTTTAAAATAAATTGACTCTAGCCATAATTAAAATAAAGGATTTTTTAATTTTACTTTGACTTCAATCTGTTACCGCATTAAGTGAACTAAAAATATTAACTTACAGATGCAAATATAATTTTTAGTCTTAATTTCTATAATAGTTGGCAGTTTAGATGAATTTTCAGGCTCTAAAATAAGAGTTATTCATGAAATTATTCGCAAATAATCGCTTGAGCAGGTAAATTAGGATGATAAAAATTGTGAGAGCCAGTGTGATATGACAATAAGTAGAAGTGTTTTGTATTCATATCGACGTTGTCCATATGCAATGAGGGCAAGAATGGCCCTGGAAGCCGAGAAAATTGATTGTGAGATTCGTGAAATCAAATTAAGTGATAAACCAAATACATTTACCAGATTATCCCCAAAAGCTACAGTACCTGTTTTAATAACTCCTCAAGGAAAAGTAATTGAAGAAAGCTTAGATATTATGATGTGGGTTCTTAACCAAAGTGATTCTAATCAATGGTTACCTCTGGAAGGATCGCAGCAGCAGGTATGGACTAAAAGTATCATTAATAAAAATGACACACAGTTCAAACCCTTACTAGACCAATATAAATATCCACAGCGTTATCCGCTTCATAGTCAGAATGAAAACTTTAACGAAGCACTTGAGAAGTTTCTTCTTCCCTTAGAGCTCCTCCTTCAGGATCAGAAGTATTTAATAGGCGATCAACTGACACTAGCTGATGTCGCAATTTTTCCATTTATTCGTCAATTTGCTATGGTTGATTTACAGAGATTTAATCAAAATGCATTAGAAAAATTAAATCAATGGTTGGAAAATATACTATCGACGGAGTTATATAACCAGATCATGATAAAGAGATCTTACTGGACGGAATAAATAAATGACCAATAAAACCACAATAACGACAATACCTTTATTCCCACTTGGGGCGACATTATTTCCAGGGGGAGTATTGTTTCTTAAAATATTTGAAGTGCGTTATTTGGAGATGATTAAAACTTGCGTAAGAGATGCTCTACCTTTTGGGGTGGTTTCACTTGAACAGGGAAGTGAAATCAATTTGCCAGAGCAAAAAGTTTCATTGGCAAAGATAGGCACCTTAGCCAAAATTGTTCACTATGAGTCAATTCAACCTAATTTATTAATGATTCGATGTGTAGGTGGTGAGCGTTTTACTACTCAGCATTGTGAAAAACAAAAAAATGGTATTTGGATGGCTGATATTGAAATGATGGCGCAAGATAAATCTATAGTCATTCCAGAGGATTTAAGAAATTCAGCATTAATTCTTACTCAAGTTATTAATTCTATTGAGAAGCAGGGAATTGGAGAAGATCAAGCCCCTATTACCAAGCCATTTTTACTGAATGATTGTGGTTGGGTGGCTAATCGATGGAGTGAGTTACTACCGCTAACCCCGGGTCAAAAGGGCCATCTATTAGGCATCGAAAACCCAAGAATACGCTTGGATTTAATATGTGACTTTTTGGAAGAGTTAAGAATAGCTAAGAATTCTGATTAGTAGTTAGCTTAACAAATATTGAATCTATTTGTTGAGCTAGGGTAATATCTTTTTGAGTAAGACCTCCACTATCGTGAGTTGACAAGGTAATCTCAACTTTATTCCAAACGTTCAACCATTCGGGGTGATGGTTTTGATGCTCTGCTATTTTTGCAACTTGGCTCATAAAATCAAATGCCCCCACAAAATTGACAAACAAAAAATTTTTCTGAATGGCATCGCGGTGAAATAGTAATTCCCAACCATGCAATGACTGCATTAATTTTTTTCGCTCGGTCTCAGTCAGTAATGGGGTAGGCATGATGGTTAGTTCTTTATTTAGAACAGGTTCTGGAAATAAGTATGGGGGGGCAAAGTTCTGCTAATAATGAACTTCGCAATTCTGGAGCGGAAGTTTTTATATCAAACCATACGCCAAAAAATAACCTAGAAAATTCATCGCTTAATATTTTTCCAATTATTTTTCCATCATGAATAAAAATAGTTCCTGTCTTAGGCACATGAATAGCTGTGATACGTTGTCCTTTATCCACATCAGGAAAAATTTTTTCTAATTGAGATTTCCAAGTATTGGCTTGTTCTTCACTGGCTCCAATCCTTAACATTTGTTTTATTGTTGCTTTAGTTAAGTCTTCTTTTGAAATTGCTCGTAAATAGTCTAAGCTTAAAGCAAAGCCTCCCATACCAACATCATCTTCAACAAAATAATGAGCTTGATATACTTTAAAGCCCATAAAGGAATAAAAACCTGAGCCCACTTCTTTGGAGTTTGGTAAGTAAGATTTCACTTCATTTGTAGATTTGATTTCTTGGGAAAAGGCGTTAATGGAAAAGGTACTGATTAGAAAAGTACTAATTAGAAGAGTACTAATTAGAAAAGTACGAATGGAAAAAATGATTAGGGACCAATTGATCATATGTAGAAAGCTGTTTTCTGATAAAAATTTATAATTAATAAAATATCTCATAGCTAGTCTAACTTAGGATAATGTTATGCTTCTTGAATTAACATCTTATTATAGTGAATCCATTACATCCCAAAAAATTACTCTTGTCTAAGTGGACTTCTGTGCTCCCAAAAAACAAAGAGAAACATTTCTTAGTGATTAAGGTCATTGAGCCAGAAAATCTACTTGAAGTTCCTGAGTGGGTAGAGCTTGAAGCTGTGATGACTAAAAGTAATTACAGAATATTGTGGCGTGAACTGCAGAACTCTGATGTTTGGTTGCAAGGATGGAAATAATCATAGGTGGGTGTGCTCAATTTTGATGCACATATTTTCTATAAAGTGAATATGGTGTTTTAGTGCAAGGTCTTTAGCATCTTCATTTGAAATTCCTAATTGAAGCCATAATGCTTGGGCTTCGATTTCAATTGCCTCTTGTGCTACTTGGAGGCATTCTTCAGGCCTTCTAAACACATCAACAAGATCTACTTTGAAAGGAATATCTGACAATTTTGGATAGGACTTTTCCCCGAGTATTTCATTAGCGAGTGGATTGACTGGAACAATTCGATAGCCATGATCTTGAAGATATTGTGCTACTTGATATGACGGACGGTTTGGTTTATCAGACAGTCCAACAATTGCAATGGTATGAGCCGATATCAACACTTGCCGAATATAGTCATTCATAAAATAGTTACTCCCATGTTGGTTAAGGCTTTAAAAAATAAACGGCATAGACCACTGCAACCAATATGAGCCAAAGGGGTGGCGCAAGAAAAAATATCCCACCACCAATGATTGAGCCAATGATTGCTTTGTTTTTGGTTATAGGTTGAAAATGTTTTGCAAAATAGGGCGCTATTAAATTTTTAAAAAGCCAATAAGAGGCAAAGGCTCCAACTGCAAAGCGGAGTAAAGATAATAAACCAAGCATTAGATCTCCTTTTTACAATGATTCACATAAATAGATATTATCTTTCAATGATAACCATCCTTTTTTTATGTTGAATGTGATGCTAGCATTTTCTGGGAGAGCTGGACATATGCCGTCGAAAAAACTATTTGAACCAAGACTTCCACAGAAATTAAAGGTCTCTTGTTTTAATCTTATTTTTGATCCTTCTAAGATAAAGCTGAGTTTGTCTTGTTGATTTTTTTCTGAGGTGCAATTCCAAGTTAAATAATCTTGTTTATTGCAAGAAACTAATAACAGAGTTAGCCCCATAGTTGATATTAAAATGATGGATGATTTGCTGTGTTGTAAAAAAGTGTTTGAGAAGAGGGGCTTCAATCGAAATTTAAGAGCCTTTTTCATTTTGAGTCCTATCGCATTAAAATTAAAATAAGGCATATTACTTTCTTCTATGAGCAATATACACAATCCTCAAGCTGCTGCATTGCCAGTTCAGTTTAAAAGAAATTCTTTTGCTGTAGGTTTGCTTAAATTAATTGGTTGGTCTGTGAAATTTGATGGTTTTCCGACGAGGCACGGTGTTTTAGTTGTATACCCGCATACCTCTAATTGGGATTTTTGTATTGGGATCATGGCCAAATGGGCCCTGGGTATAAAACTAAGTTATTTGGCCAAGGATAGTTTGTTTAAGTTGCCACTTTTAGGATTGTGGATGCGCCATATTGGGGGACGTCCTGTAATAAGAAACAGTCCACAGGGCTATGTTGCTGATCTATCTCAAGAAATGAAGGACTCAGATTATCTGTGGTTAGTCATTACTCCAGAGGGGACTAGAAAGAAGACTCCTGGATGGCGAAGTGGTTTTTATCGCTTGGCATTGAGTGCGCAGGTCCCTATTGGACTAGGTTTTATAGACTACGGTAAAAAAGAAGTAGGTGTAACTCAATTTTTGATTTTAACGGGTCAGGAAGACCTTGATTTACAGGAAATACGTAGACTTTACCAAGATCGTGTTGGTTATAAGCCTGAAAATATGGCTCCTATCTCCTTCTGGAGACCCTCTGAATCAGAAAGCCTACCATCTAGACAACACAAAGCATAAATATAGAAAAAATCTCTTGATTACTGTTTATTTATACAGTAGTATGTTTATATACAGTAATTTTATAGGAGAATTTGAATGAAATCCATATCTTTTAGCTTAAAGTCATTTTTAATTTGGTTAGTCTTTGACGAAGGTCTAGGCGAGTGGAATCGAAAAGAGTGGGTTTGCAGCAGCGATTCACACTGAATAGATCGTGTTCTAAACACTTAAATTACTGCAGACAAAAGCGTTTTGCAATTAAGGTGTGATTTTTAAATCATGATATGGCCATAATCTATCGTTACACTTTGATATAGTCCAAACATGTTGTAAAATCACTAATTCTACGGTGGCTGTAGCTCAGTCGGTAGAGTCCAGGATTGTGATTCCTGTTGTCGTGGGTTCGAGCCCCATCAGCCACCCCAATAATCAGTTCATCTTTTTAATTTGCGGAGAACTTTAATTTACGTTTGGGTAATAGTCCTTCTAGGTTCAGATTAAAAGTTTGGAATGCCTCATCAAATGATGGTGGGTTTGAACTGTAAACCATATCCCGTATAAAGTTTAT
>CAIJNI010000072.1 GCA_903821995.1 uncultured beta proteobacterium | reverse complement strand
ATGGAAGAGTGGTAAACATCCGGAATATATTTTTGAGTTAGTGGAAAAGATACCGGAAATTCGCGTAAAGATGGTTGGAAAATGGATTGAAGAAGTGTATAGAAAAGAATTTGAATGCGAAATTGATTCAAGAAAACTGAAAAACAACATTGAGATAATTGGAGCCGTGACTGAACGCGAGTTGCAACGATACTATGCCGAGGCGACCGTTCTTCTTCAGACGAATGACGATAAGGGCTTTGGCATGCCGGCACTTGAAGCAGCAGGTAACGGTACAACGTTTATTATACCTGAAGGACAAGGCGTATGCTCCCTTTTTCAAAATGGCATAGATGGGTACTTCACCAAAGAAAAGGAAACAGAAACAATTGTGCAGCATCTACATTTTCTTCTAGCGAATCGGAACGAGAGTGAGAATATGGGGCGACATGCATTGGAAACCGTACGGAATTCCTATAGCTGGGAAAAGCATGCGTTAGCTTTGCAAATAATAATACGAGAATGTCTATATCACAGCCTTTAGTATCTGTTATTATCGTGAATTGGAATGGTAAGAAATGGCTTAAAAAATGCCTTGATTCTTTGCGTTCCCAGACTTATAAGAACTTTGAAATCGTATTTGTGGATAATGCGTCTTCCGATGACAGCATTGCATACGTTGAAAAAAATTATCCGGAGGTGCTCATCGTTCGTAGTGATACTAATCTTGGTTTTGCTTGTGGAAATAATATTGGAATAAAAAAATCGAGTGGCGATCTTCTTTTGTTTTTAAATACGGATACATGGGTCGAAAGTGATTTTTTGGAAGAGCTTGTTGATTTATATATATCGAATAATTTTGTTGCTGTTGGTCCGTTGGAGGCTGCTTATGAAACTGGACTAAAAAGGAAACCATATACCAGTACCATCGATCTTTTCGGATGGCCGGTTTATAGACCGACGAATGAAGTTGGGATTATTGAGAGTTTCTATCTGACAGGCGTCTGCTTTCTGACCTCGAAAGAGTTTTATCTTCGAAGCGGAGGATTGGATGACGATTATTTTATGTATAGTGAGGAAGTCGATTGGTTTTGGCGGCTTCAACTTCTCGGTGAGAAGTGTGCTTACACAAGCGTTGCCTATGTGTATCACGCGGGCTGTGGAAGTGGTTCTAAGGGGGTTCAATACACCACTTTCTTATGGAGAAATCAAAACACTCTTCAGATGCTTTTGAAGAACTATACTTGGTATAATCTTCTGTGGGTATTGCCTATCTATCTGATTCAGAATATATTTGAATTTCTCGCTTTTCTGCTTCTATTAAAACCAAAAATAGCGTGGTCGTATGTTGAGGGTTGGTGTTTTAATGCAATGAATATTTGTAAAATTTTTCGTAAAAGGAAAATAATTCAAAAAAGAAGAGAGACTTCGGATTTTGAAATAATTATGAAAATGTTTTTTGGGTTTGGTAAGCTATATAGTTTATTTCAGAAAGTATTTCCAAATAAATGAAAATCGCGATTATTCAAACAAGTCTTGTTGAGCCAACTGGTGGGGAACGCCAATCCCTCATGCTTGCAATTTCGCTGCAAAAAATGGGCCACGAAGTTACTATATTTACGCAGGCTGTTAGTGTGCATTGCTTTCCTGAACTACAGAAACAAGTTACCATTGTGGCGGCATCAACTTTTTTACAGAGAACAGAGCAGAATGTTGTGCAAAAAAGAATGAACATTCCTGCCCTGTATGTTCTTAGGTATTTTAAGTGCTTATTTCAGGTGTTTTTTTTCTACAGATCTATCAAAGACACTCTATCGAAATTTGATGTTATTAATCCGCATAACTTTCCAATGGAATGGGTTTCGTTTTTTGTTAAGCGCGATTTTCCGAATAAACAGATTGTTTGGATGTGTAATGAGCCGCCGTTTTATTATTTTTCACAGCAAAATTTAATGACTAGGCTGGTTAGCTGGCCAATTTTCTATATTTTTGATAAATGTGCCGTGCGTGCAATCGATAAGATTGTAACCCTAGATCGTCTTAATCAAAGTCGGGTCTTGTCGATATACGGTAGAGAGCCTAGATTGATTCGAAGTGGTGCGGAGATTGAAACGGTATCGCATTCGGCAGCGGAATTATCTGATTGTAGACGGAAATTTAATTTACTGGACGACAGTTTCATTGTGCTTTCAGTAGCTACTTTAGCTCCATATAAACGTCCAGACAAGACATTGCTAGCGATACAGAAACTGCATAATAAGATCCCAACTATTTGTGGAATATTCGTTGGTTCTGGCGAGATGGAACAAGTGTTGCAAGATATGTCAGTGGCGATGTCTTTATCGGATTCCATTCATTTTATCAAGCATGTTTCGGAATCCGATCTAGCAATGCTGTATGATATCTGTAACGTGTATGTTTTTCCAGCGAATCAGACATGGGGTCTTTCTGCGGTAGAAGCTATGTTGCATGCAAAACCAGTTCTAGTTTCAAGAGATTGTGGAGTTTCTGAAATTGTTACTGATTGGGAAAATGGGGTGCTTGTTGATGGAGATAATGCTGTTAGTATCGCAGATGCCATTTTTAAGTTGTATAAAAATAATACTTCTATGTGTTTTATCGGCAGCTCCGCTAGAAAATACGTATTAGAAAATTTATCATGGACTAAATATGCTGAGAAAATGGCCTCACAATTTGAAAATTAGTATTTTCCGTAAGATACAGACCGACGCGGGCTCTCAAGGTGTAGCCATCGTGCTATTACTGTTAATTGCAATAGTTTCTCATCGGGAATGGTTTAATCCGTTTTCGATTTTAAGTTCTGGTGATTGGTATCATTGGACTGATCGGGCTACGTTGGAACTCGCAACTTCTTGGGGTGTCTGGGTTAACTATGTAAATTTCGGGATGGTCAATATTCAGATCCCTTTTAATATATTCATGGCTATATGGTCATTCGTAGTCAGGATTGGCCTTTCCTTTGATATTGCATCAAAACTGACGTTATTTGCACCGATTGCCATATTGAGTTTCATATCGCCATATGTCTTTTCAAAAAGATTGACACACGATGTGCATGTTTCTTTCGTAGTGGCATTATTTTATGGCACAACAACATACGCTTTAATTAATCAGGTACCGATTCAGTTCGTATATGCGCTGTCGCCACTCGTTTTCTATTTCTTTATTATCGCTTTGGAAGATAATAAATTACAAGACTGGGTTGTTTTTTCTTTGTTTTATTGGATTGCAGTTTGTTATGAAATAAGAATCATGTATGTTGTGTCGTTTGTGTTGTTTTTCTATTTCATATTTCATTATTTCCTCGTTTATAAAAGATACTTGAAAGCCTTCATATACTGTTGTTTCATAACTATTTTTCTTAGTGCATTTTGGTTATTGCCTAGTTTGCAGGGGTCAGTCTCATCTGCTGTTTCTTCTACAACGAACAGGGCTTTATTTGGGGGCGGTCTGTTTAGTATTCAACAGGCTTTTACTGTCTTTACATGGAATTGGACGGGTAGTAGGCCAGATGACCAGTTTGTTAATCAACCAATTCAAATGTATTTTTGGATACTTCCGCTTATTTTGTTGATGAGCTTTTTTATTGTTAAGTTTAAATTTAAGAAGCAAGTAATATTTTTTTGGATAGTATCTTTAATCGGAATTATCCTGACGAAGCAATCTGGTAAACCT
>CAIJNI010000071.1 GCA_903821995.1 uncultured beta proteobacterium | reverse complement strand
AGGGTTGTAAAGTGGGCAGATTTGATGGTTGAGACGATGGTAATTTAGAGGGCTGTCCAGTCGGTTGTACTGACGGTTTCAATGAGGGAATTGAAGTAGGTTGGCTAGTTGGCAGTGTCAAAGGCGGCAGTGTTGGTATCCCTGGGGGATGAATTAATCGGTCCTCGTTTTATGAAAACTCTTTAATATTGAATGAGAAAGTAATATGAAATTGAATTGTCGTGGTGTTGAATTAGAGGTAGAGGTAGAGGGCGATGAAAGTCATCCTGCAATATTATTAATTGCTGGGGTCGGACAACAACTTATTGATTGGCCAAGGCCTCTTATTGATGAATTACTGCAACTGGGTTTGCGTGTGATTCGGTTTGATAATCGTGATATTGGAATGTCACAAAGTTTTAAACACTTAGGTGTGCCTAATATTCCAATTCAGTATTTAAAATCACGCTTTGGTTTTAAAATCTCAACTCCTTATACGATAGCTGATTTATCCAATGATGCCATGGGGATTTTAGAATCTCTGAAGATATCGCAGGCGCATATTGTGGGTTGGAGTATGGGTGGAATGGTTGCGCAGAGATTTGCACTTAATCATGCCAAGGCATGTTTAAGTATGACCTGCATTATGACTGCTAGTGGAATACCAAGCACTCGAGCTGATGTTGTTCACATGATGCGTTCACGTCCTGCAGACCGATCTGTAGATGCTAAGGTCGATTACTTTTTTAGGGTGTATCAAAAATTAATGAGTCCAGCTTATCCTGAGCCGGAAAATGAAATGCGTGCTCGGATTAAAAAGAGTATTGAGCGGGCTCAACTAGCAGGCAGTTCAGAGAGTGGTTCTCTGCGCCAAATGATTGCCATTATGGCAGATGGTAAGAGATCTAAGGAGATTACTCGCATTCAAGTTCCAACACTCGTGATACACGGCTCAGCTGATCCTATGGTGGCTATAAAGGGGGGGGAGGATTTGGCCCAGAAAATTAATACTTCTAAGTTTGTGCGGTATGAAGGTATGGGGCACGATTTTCCGAATGAGCTCATTCCAAAAATGGCTCAAGAGATTGGCACACTTATTAATGTAGGTTCTTAAGGTGAGCTAGCTGGAGTACTAATTGGAAATAAGCCTTTTGGTTTGTCTAGAAGAGCTAAAAATCTAAAGAGGTCAATTGTGCTCCCCGTAACCTTGACTCCTCCATTAATGATCACATCCTTTGCGCTTGTTTTGCCAATAAGTAGCTCGACTAATTTGATCCGAGTCAGGTTAAGGCTTGCATTTAAGGCTTGCCCTGGGTAAGAGGATGCTGACTCAGACGGCGCAAAATGGAGTACAGAATTTTCAATCCAAAGGACATAATGTTGATTGGTATCAATTAAATTGAGGCCAATACTTAAGTTAACGCCTTCAGCCTTAGGGCCATTTAAGTTCGCAGCTACGGATTGCAAGAAACTTTCAATGGGAGTATTGACAAGAAGATTAAATGATTGCAGTGGGTGACTTGCAGTTTGAGGATCAGTCCCACGCAGTTCAACTGCGGCAGATGCATAAAAATTCCGCCAAATAGAGGATTCAGCTTGATAGGCTAACTGGTCATAACAAGAGGCAAGAAGGGTGCGAGCTTCAAGTTGGCGTGAATTACTATAGACAATATGATTTAATAGTTCAGCTGCCCAGCGATAATCGCCATTCTTCATAGAGTGTTTAGCTTCTTCTATGACTTTACTTGCTCCACCCATGAGTAAAACATATCTTTTGGAACTTTCAATCGCTGGGATGGGATTAAGATGAGTTGGATTACCATCAAACCATCCCATATAAAACTGATAGACCGCTTTGACATTGGTGTTGACTGAACCGTAATAGCCTCTGGTTGCTATGACATTAGAAAGTGATTTAGGTATTCTAATTTGTTCGGCAATTTCATCTGGCCTCATCCCTGAATTAATCATACGTACAGTTTGATCATGAATATACCGATAGGTATCACGATGACTTTTTAAAAAAGTATTGATAGAAGTCGCCCCCCAGACTGGCCACTGATGACTGGCGAATAAAACTTCTTTATCTTTATTTCTAGAAATCATTTCATCTAAATAAGCAGACCACACGAGTGGGTCTCTGACCTTGGCACCCCGAAGTGTATATAAATTGTGAAGTGTTTGGACGGCTAATTCGGATGCGCATAAAGCTTTCAGATCTGGTAAGTAGAATGTTAGTTCTGAAGGTGCTTCTGCTGAGGGGGTATTTTCAAAAATAAATTTAACACCATCAATGAGTACTTCTTGATGTCGGCTGTTGATTAAAATCGTAGGTGCAAGAATACCTGTTTGACCAAGGGCAATGCTTTGTCCTAGACCAACATCAATAAGCCCTTTAGGGTTAGCTTCTAACATGCTACCAAATTGCCAAGCAGCTCTTCGACCCATTGCACTTGACAGGAGAACATTTTCGCTGGTAGCTTCTTGCATAAATCCAGCGGGTGCAATGATTGGTGTTTTTTGGATTAGTGCATCATTTGTTGAAAGGATCCCAAGGGCTCCTCCAAAATGATCAATATGACTATGTGTAAAAATAATTCCAGAAATTTTATGCTCGCCGAGGTGCTTTTTAGCAAAAGCTAATGCAGCACTTGCAGTTTCTTCACTAGTAAGTGTATCTACAACAATCCACCCTGTTTTTCCTTCAATTAAAGTGATATTGGCAAGGTCAAAGCCGCGGAGCTGATAGATGCCAGGACGGACTAAAAATAGTCCAACTTGATGATTGAGCTGTGCATGATTCCAAAGGCTCGGATTTGCAGTATCTGGTGATGCGCCATTTAAAAATTCAAAACGATCAAAATCCCATATGACTGAACCATCTTTAGCTAAAACTTTACCATTGGGTTTGGCTATGAATCCTCTTGAAGCATTATTAAAGTCTTCCTTATTATCATTAGGAAAAGCTAATAACATTTCTTGATGGATTTTTTTTGTAAATTCAGATGCCTCGCTTACAGTATCAACTTTGCCTAAACCTAATAAATCTTTAATAAAACCTCTGTTTATTCCATAAATTAAAATTCCGATCAGGATTACTGTTGGAATCCAAAACTTAAAAACATGTTTCAGAGAGAGTTTAGTCATGAGTGTCCATTTTGTAAAAATAGGGTAGATCAATAATTATTCAATACATTAGTGTTTGTTATGCTAAATTACTACTGATATTAACCCTCATCATCGTGCTTAGGAAAATTAAATGACATTGTCTCAAATTAAACGCATATTTCTTTTGGGTGGTATTGGTGGCATTTTAGCCATTTCTCCACTTGTTATTTTGGGTATTCTTCCTGGCCTTACATTTCCACCGGATCTTCAGGGACATGAAAATTTTCATCGATTAAATCTCGGTGGAGCTTTGCTGATTCAATTTCTGATCATTTATATATCTTTTGATCCCAAGAGATTGCGTCGCTTGATGGTTATTCCCATGCTAGAAAAACTACTAGCAGTACTAATTTTGCCTATTTTGCTAGTCCTTGGCGTACAAATTCATCCTGTACTTTGGATAATGCCTATTGCAGATGGAGTTTTAGGAATCTTATTTTACAAGGCTTACGCACAGCTCAAATCTTAATCTAAAATTAGGCATAATTTATTTTTGATAGAAATTCTTGCGCTCGACTTGAAAGTAAATGTGGGTCATTAAAAAATTGATGATTTGTACAATCCTCAACAATTTTCCCCTGATCCATAAAGATGACTCTGTCGCTAACTTTTTTTGCAAAGCCCATTTCGTGAGTAACGCACAACATCGTCATTCCTTCTTGTGCCAGTTCGGCCATCACATCAAGTACTTCTCCCACCATTTCTGGGTCGAGTGCGCTGGTAGGTTCATCGAATAACATTACTACAGGCTCCATACATAGAGCCCTGGCAATCGCAACGCGTTGTTGTTGTCCACCTGATAGTTGTCCAGGATATTTATTAATTTGGTCTTTAAGTCCAACACGGTCTAAATAGTGCAAAGCAAAGCTATAGGCAGCATCTTTGGTTTTTCCAAGGACTTTAACCTGTGCCAATGTTAGATTTTTAATCACAGATAAATGCGGAAAGAGTTCAAAGCTTTGAAAAACCATCCCCACTTTAGATCGCAGCAAGGGTAAGTTTGTATTTGGTTTGTTAATAGAAATGCCATTGACAATAATTTCACCCTCTTGAATTGTTTCTAGGGCATTTAAAGTTTTAATGAGGGTCGATTTTCCTGATCCAGATGGACCGCAAATAACAATGACTTCACCAGCATTAACTTTTGCGTTGCAATGGTTAAGGACTTGGAATGTTCCATACCATTTGGAGACATCCTTTAGTTCAATGATTGTCATTTAATTAGAAGGTCATAGAAAAAGAATTACACATGGATAGGATCATTATGGATGAAATCATCGTTGATGGGATGATTCAAGCCACTTAACCAAGCGAGATAGACTAAAACAAATGATAAAGTAAACCATTGCGGCTAATAGATAGGCCTCGATAGGTCGGCCATAATTCTTACCGGCGATCTCAAAGCCTTTTAGGAGATCATAAGCCCCGATTGCATAAACTAAAGACGTATCTTGAAACAAGATAATGACCTGAGTCATGACGATAGGGACCATATTTCTAAATGCTTGAGGCAGAATAATATACTGCATATTTTGTTGAAATGTCATGCCAAGCGCCATACTTGCATCACTTTGTCCCTTGGGTATTGAGAGAATGCCAGAGCGAATAATTTCACAAAAGAAGGCAGATTCAAAGGCAATAAAGGTCACATAAGCAGAAAGTTCAGCTCCAATTGATCTTCCAATTAAAGATGGAACGAGAAGAAAAAACCACAAGATCACCATGACTAGTGGTATTGATCGCATGACATTCACATAGATTGAAGCCGGTGTAGAGATTAATTTAATGGGAGAAATACGCATTAATGCTAAGCAAGTGCCAAATACCATTCCACCAACTGTAGCGACCACAGTGAGCTCAAGACTAAAGACAAGACCTTTGATTAGATAATGTTCTACGAGATTCCAGGTGTAGAAAGATAAATCTAAATTCATACCAGTTTCTCAATTTTCAAAGAATTTAAATAACCTGGTATTTGTGTTGTCCGTTCAATCCAATTCATAAGACGATTGACCATCAACGCTGTAAGGCTATACAACATTGTTACAGCTAAATACATTTCAATCCCACGTGAAGTTTCTTCTTGAGTTTGCATTGCGAATAGAGTGAGTTCTGAAACTGAAACTGCAAAGGCAACGGCTGAGTTTTTAACAATATTCATAGCTTCTGAAGTCATGGGGGGGATGATGACACGAAGTGCCATTGGTAGGAGCACATATCGATAAGTTTGAGTGACGCTCAGCCCCAGTGCCTTTGAAGCCATTCTTTGTCCTTTTGGCAGTGAGGTGATACCGGCTTTTACTTGCTCGGCAATGCGTGCCGAAGTAAAGAAGCCAAGGGCAAAACTAACAAGTAAAAAGGAGGGGCAAGTTTTAAGGATTGGAAGAAATACGGGAATCACATGATACCAAAGAAAAACCTGAACTAAAACGGGGATATTTCTAAAAATCTCAACCCAAGTATTTGATAAAAAAACAATACAAGATATCCATAATTTATTTCGATATTTTTGGATATCAAGTGTCCTTAATGTTCCAATAATAATTCCGAAGAACATCGCAAGAAAAAGACTAATGATAGCGACGGTGATAGTCCACCCCCAAGCGCTAATGAGCCAATCAAGATAAGTGGGATCCACATCACCTTGATGAAACAACCACTTAAATTTTTCGCCAAAGCAAGCAGAAGAGTAAGTGTCTTCTAGGGTGCTTTTGCAAAAAATATCAAGGTTAAAAGCCATCGCTTATTTTTTGACGTAATCTTCAGCTGGTTTATCGTTAGGAGATGCCCATGCGGCTTTAGTGTTTTCAGATAACTCTAGTCCAACACTCATTCCCTTAGGCGGGATAGGATCTAAGAACCATTGTTTATAAAGTTTATTGATTGCTCCACTTTTCATCATCTTTTTAATTGATTCGTCAATCTCGGCTTTGAATTCGGCATCATCTTTTCTCATCATAATTGCAATGGGTTCAGTGCTCAGAACTTCACCAACAATTTTGAAATCACGTGGTTTTTTTGCATTTGCAATATTTCCCGCAAGAATTGAGCTATCCATCACAAATGCATCGGCTCGCCCAGATTCTAGTAACAAGAAACTATCAGCATGATCCTTACCAAAGATTTCGTCAAAATTGATACCTGTTGCGCGTTCATGCTTTCTTAAGAGCTGAACCGATGTTGTCCCTGTTGTTGTGGCAACTTTTTTATTAGCAAGTTGTGAGATAGAAGTGATTTCTGAATCAGCACGCACCGCAATACGAACATCTTCTACGTAGGTCGTGACAGCAAAAGAGACTTCTTTTTGTCGAGTCATATTATTAGTTGTTGAACCACATTCAATATCAACAGTGCCATTTTGAACAAGAGCTAAGCGATTTTGAGAGGTTACAGCGATATATTTAATATCTAATTTTGGAAGCTTATATTTATTTTTAAGTTCATTAAGTGCAAGTTTACAAATTTCAACATGAAATCCAGTATATTTTCCATCTCCTAGAGTATAGGAGAGGGCACCTGAAGATTCTCGAACCCCCATAGTGACTTCACCAGAAGACTTGATTTTGTCCAGTGTTCCAGCCTGTAATAGTGGACATACTAGAGTCAGAGTCATGAAGCACGGGATAATATATAGAGATAATGTTTTCAATTTCATTGGAGTTTCCTTAAGTTCAAGCTTAATCTACCATAGATTTCTATTGATTTTAATGGGGGATGTGATTTTTTAATATCAATTCGGCCATTTTCTCAGCCATCATTATCGTTGGCGCATTTGTGTTGCCACCAATTAAGCTTGGCATGACTGAAGCGTCGATGACTCTTAACCCTTCCACGCCATAGACTCTCATCTCAGGATCTACAACAGACATTAGGTCTATCCCCATTTTGCACGTCCCAACGGGATGATAAATCGTATCTGAACGTTGCCTTATCAATTCCCTGATATCGTGATCCGAGGTACCATCTTGCGTGATTATTTCTTTAACACCATAGGCTTTTAGCGGGGCGCTTCGCATGATTTGACGAACTTTATGAGTGGCCCAGACCATGCGATTCATATCATCTTCATGAGTTAAATATTGGGGATTGATATTTGGGCAGACTAATGGATCTGAGGATTGTAAGGTCACCGTTCCTTTTGATTTTGGGCGAAGGACGCACAAGTGACAAGAGACTCCATAACCATAGTGAAGTTTTCTTCCATGATCATCTAGTTTTGCGATCACGAAATGCAGTTGGATATCTGGTATATCTTCATCTAGATTTGATTTCAGAAAAACACCGACCTCTGCCATGGGAGACGCAATAAGGCCTGATCCATTCTTGGCCCATTGTTGGATATGTTTTAGTAAACGGATAAAGCCTATGGGACCAATACCAAAGACGTCAGTCGATTTGACATCATAAATAAGTGTGAAATCAACATGGTCTTGTAAGTTTTGACCTACGCCGGGAAGTAACTGAACCGGGATGATCTTGTGCTTAGCAAGTTCATCTTTGGGACCTATACCTGAGAGTAATAAAATTTGAGGCGAGCCAAAGGTCCCGGCACTAAGAATGACTTCCTTTTTGGCAAAGATTTTCTTAGTCATACCGTTTTGTATATATTCCGCTCCGATCGCTTTTTTTCCATCAAACAAAACTCGACAAACATGGGCTTTAGTAAAAACATGAAGGTTTGAGCGAAAAAGTACAGGGTGAAGATAAGCTGCAGCGGCTGAACATCGTTCCCCCTTTTTTTCTGGGCTGTGAAATTGAGTAACTTGATATAAAAATGCTCCATCTTGAATGCCCCCGTTGTAATTGGGGTTTGCGGGGATATGTTCTGCTTCGCAAGCTTTTATAAATATTTCAGAAATAGGTCTTGGGCTCACTTGGTTAGAAACATGAAGAGGTCCCTGATTTCCCCTAAACTCATTTTTTCCTAACTCGTTATTCTCAGATTTTATAAAATACGGTAATACATCTTTATAAGACCATCCTTTACAACCTGCGGCTTCCCATGAGTCATAGTCTTTTGGGTTGCCTCTCACATAGAGCATTGCATTAATTGCGGAGGAGCCTCCTAGAGCTTTTCCACGTGGTTGATAGCCTTGCCGATGATTTAGCCCTTGTTGAGGAGTTGTTTTATATTTCCAATTATGAAATTTAAGTGGCTGACTTGGAACCGTAATGGAAATCGCGGCTGGGGCACGTACGAGCATATCTGTACCTTGACCGCCGGCCTCCAAAAGAGCGATTTCAAGAATGGGGTTTTCAGACAGTCGGCAGGCTAAGACACAAGCTGCAGATCCGCCACCGAGTATGAGGTAATCAACATGGATATTTTGGCCTGTTTTTTTCATTATTTTATGTAATTTCAGTTAGATACTGATACCTCTATTATTACCCCTATTTTTTTTACGTTTAACCCTCTTTTTGCAATTAAGTTGTTGTACAATAAAAAAGAACGATCGTACTTTTTTATTGTACTGTATTTTTTCTGCATGATATTAATTATTTAAAGGAGTTTTATGCCAATTTATAACCCACCACTGAGAGATATGAAATTTGTAATGTATGAATTTCTTGGTGCAGAAAAAATCTATCAGTCATTGCCAAAATATAAGGAATTAGATCGTAATACTTTAGATCAAATTTTAGAAGAGGCTGGAAAGTTTTGTAAGGAAGTCATTTTCCCTCTGAATCAGATTGGAGATAGGCAAGGTTGTATTCGTTCCGAAGACGGCAGTGTAAAAACTCCTGATGGATTTAAAGAGGCTTATGCAAAATATGTAGAGGCTGGCTGGCCTTCTTCGGCCTGTGATACTGCTTATGGTGGTCAAGATTTACCAGCCCTCCTAAATACAGCCTTATATGAAATGATGAACTCATCAAATCAGGCTTGGACAATGTACCCTGGTCTATCTCATGGTGCTTATCAGTGTTTACATGAACACGGTACAGAGATACAAAAAAAGCTTTATTTAGAGAAATTAGTCAGTGGTATTTGGACCGGAACAATGTGTTTGACAGAACCTCATTGTGGTACAGATTTGGGATTATTAAAAACCAAAGCTGAACCCCTAGCGGATGGTTCATTCAAAATTACCGGAACCAAAATTTTCATTTCGAGCGGTGAGCATGATCTCAGTAGCAATATTATTCATTTGGTTTTAGCTAGGCTGCCAGATTCACCGGTAGGTTCAAAGGGGATTTCATTATTTGCTGTTCCAAAATTCATTCCTAATGAAGCCGGGGAGTCAGGAGAGAGAAATCCTGTTTCCTGTGGTTCTCTAGAACATAAGATGGGAATTCATGGAAATGCAACTTGTGTAATGAATTTTGATGGAGCTGTCGGAAGTCTTGTTGGAGAAGCTCATAAGGGTCTTAATGCGATGTTCATTATGATGAATGAGGCCAGGCTTGGAGTTGGGTTGCAAAGTGTTGGATTAACAGAGGTCGCTTATCAAAATTCAGTTGCTTATGCAAAAGAAAGAGTTCAAGGTCGGAGTTTAACGGGGCCTAAAGAGCCTAATAAGCCAGCAGACTCAATTATTGTTCACCCAGATGTAAGACGTATGTTACTAACGCAGCGTGCATATGCAGAAGGTGGAAGAGCTTTTTCCTATTGGGTATCGATGCTGATTGATATCGAAAAAACGACAACTGATGAAAAATTAAAAAAAGAAAATGCTGATTTAGTTGCATTGCTAACGCCAATTATTAAAGCATTTATTACAGATAACGCATTCACTTCAACCAATGAAGGTCTACAAGTTCTTGGCGGGCATGGTTTTATCACTGAGTGGGGGATGGAACAATTTGTAAGAGATGCTCGAATCAATATGATTTATGAAGGGACTAATACGATACAGTCCCTTGATTTATTGGGTAGAAAAGTTCTTGGGGATATGGGCGCCAAGTTAAAAGTCTTTGGAAAATATGTGCGAGATTTTGTTGAAGAAGAAGGTACTAAAAAAGCCATGGCGGAATTTGTTGATCCATTAGCTGATATTGGTACAAAGGTTGAAAAGCTCTCCATGGAAATCGGCATGAAGGCAATGATGAATAAAGATGTTGTTGGCGCAGCTGCGGTGCCCTACATGAGAGTTTTAGGACATTTTGTATATGCCTATTTATTTGCACGCATGGCAAGAATTGCTTTAGATCATCAGAAGAGTGATGATCCTTTTTATACGGCAAAACTAGCTACAGCACGTTTTTATTTTGCTCGTTTATTACCAGAGGCTGAATATCACATGAAAGTGATTCGTTCCGGAGCTGATACCTTAATGGCTCTTGATGCCTCACACTTTTAATGAATTAGGAACACTCAATGACAACACAGAAAATTAAGAAAATTGCCGTATTAGGTGCTGGTGTGATGGGCGCACAAATTGCTGGGCATTGTATCAATAATAAGGTGTCTGTTATTTTATTTGACTTACCGAGCTACCCGAAAGATGGTCAAGCGGTAGATAAGAATGCCATTGTTAATCGTGCTATCGCCAATTTACAAAAGCTTAAGCCTTCTCCAATGGCATTATCAATAGAGGCCAGTCTTGTAGTTGGCGCTAATTATGAAGACGATTTAGAGCTCTTAAAAGATTGCGATCTTGTTATTGAGGCCATTGCTGAACGGCTTGATTGGAAACATGATTTGTATCAAAAAGTTTCCCCCTATTTAGCTCCCCATGCAATTTTTGCTACTAATACTTCTGGGTTATCAATCACTAAACTATCTGAGGGATTTTCCCCTGATTTGCAAAAACGTTTTTGTGGGATACATTTTTTTAACCCTCCGCGTTATATGCATTTACTTGAATTGATTCCAACGGTTCATACCGATACAAACATGCTGGATGTTTTAGAAAGTTTTATGACTTCTGTGATGGGTAAGGGGGTTGTAAGGGCAAAAGATACGCCTAATTTTTTAGCGAATCGTGTTGGGGTATTTGCAACTATAGCGGTTGGCACTGAAATGCAGAAATATGGATTGACTTTTGATGAAGTTGATCTTTTGACAGGTCAAAAAATTGGTAGGGCAAAGTCGGCGACCTTCAGAACATCAGATATTGTTGGTCTAGATACTTCACTCAATGTGTTGAGTACGATGAAAGATACTCTAGCTGATGATCCTTTTGTGTCATTGTTTACTGTTCCAGAATTACTCAAGGGTCTAGTTGAGAAGGGGTTCTTAGGCCAAAAATCTGGAGCAGGCTACTATAAGAAGGTTGGCAAAGACATCCTAGTTCTTAATCCTCAAACGATGGAATATGTTCCACAATCAGGTGAGTTAGTGCCCATGGTTGAGCGTATTCTTAAAAAACCAATCAGTGAACGGTTTGCGCTCTTACGCGAATGTGATGAGCCCCAAGCACAGTTCCTGTGGGCAATTTATCGAGATGTTTTTCAATATATAGCCGTTCATGCAGGTTCAATAGCTAGAAGTGTCGCAGATATAGATCTAGCGGTTCGCTGGGGTTATGCATGGAATGCTGGTCCATTTGAGGATTGGCAGGAGGCAGGTTGGTTAGAGGTTGCAAATTGGGTTAAAGAGGATATTGATTCAGGAAAAGCATTATGCAATGTTCCTTTACCTGAATGGGTGTTTTCAAGTTCTGTTTTAGAAAATGGCGGGGTATATTCCGAAACTGGGGCTTGGTCTGTTACTGAAGCAAAATTCCTACCGCGGTCAAATCTTGAAGTTTATAAGAAACAACTTTTTAAGGCGGCTCTTAAAGGTGACCGTTCTGCCAATTCTCGTACCTCAGGTAAAACTATTTTAGAAACAGATGCTATTCGTTTATGGACTCATGAATATCGACCTGATATTTTGATAGCATCCTTTAAAACAAAAATGAATACGATGGGACCAGGGGTTATCGATGGTTTATTTGAAGCTGTAGATATAGCTGAAAACTCTTATGAAGGATTAGTGATTTGGCAACCTACTTCGCTTCAATTGGGAGCTCCTGGCGGTCCTTTTTCTGCTGGAGCAGATCTCACGGCGACGATGCCTTTGTTTATGCAGGGGGGTGCTAAGGCAATTGAGCCATTTGTTAAACGTTTTCAAGATTGCATGATGCGCATTAAATATTCTCAAGTACCTGTTGTTACTGCCATTTCAGGAATTGCATTAGGAGGGGGTTGCGAAATTAATATGCATGCTGCAAAAAGAGTAGTGGCATTAGAAAGCTTTTTAGGTCTTGTAGAGGTTGGCGTAGGAATATTACCTGCAGGTGGGGGCCTCAAAGAAGCTGCGATTAGAACGGCAGAGGCAGTAGCTTTATCGGGTTCTTCCAATTATCTTGAAGCTATTAAGTTGCCATTTGAAAACGCAGCAATGGCAAAGGTTTCTTCTTCTGCTCATGAGGCAGTGCAAATGGGATACTTAAAAAGAACGGATTTAATTGTATCTAATGTGCATGAACTTTTATATCATGCCTTGATTCAATCACAGGCCTTGGCAGATGGAGGCTATCGACCACCATTTAAACAGTTGATCCCAGTCGCAGGTAGGGCTGTCATCGCGACGGTGACTGGTCAATTACTCAATATGAAAGATGGCGGCTTTATCTCTGACCATGATTTTTTAATTGCTAAGAAAATCATTACCTGTATTTCTGGAGGTGATGTTGATACTGGAACCTTAGTTTCTGAAGAATGGTTACTGAAATTAGAGCGAATGGCCTTTGTGGAGTTATTAGACTCGCCAAAGACGCAAGAGCGAATGATGAGCTTTTTAGAAACTGGTAAGCCAGTTAGAAACTAATTGAGAGGAATTTATAATGAAAATGATTCAAGAAGCCTATATCGTAGCAGCTACTAGAAGTCCGATCGGTAAAGCTCCGCGTGGCCAATTACGTTTAATGCGTCCAGATGATCTTTTAGCCAAAATGCTTGTTCAGGCTTTAGCGCAAGTACCCACATTAGACCCAAAAGCGATCGAAGATATGGTCACAGGTTGTGCAATGCCAGAAGCGCAACAAGGACTTAATGTTGCAAGAACAGCTGTTTTATTGGCTGGGCTTCCTAATACGATTGGTGGTATTACTGTTAACCGGTTTTGTGCATCGGGTTTAAGTGCAATAGCCATAGCTGCAGATCGGATTCGGGTCGGAGAATCGGATATTATGATTGCGTCTGGAACTGAATCGATGAGTATGGTTCCTATGATGGGTAATTCACCATCACTCTCGCCGGAGATTTTTGCACATGATGAGAATTTTGGTATTGCTTATGGTATGGGATTAACCGCTGAAAAAGTTGCGCAGCAATGGAAGGTTTCACGTGAGGATCAAGATGCTTTTGCATATGGATCACATCAAAAAGCCCTAATAGCCCAAAAATCTGGAGAATTTGATCAAGAAATTACAAAAATTATAGCTACTCAAAGAAGAGTTAATGAAGTTTCTGGAATAGTAGATCTCAAAGAATATGAAGTGACTCAGGACGAGGGCCCGCGGGCTGATACAACTCTTGAAGGACTTTCAAAATTAAGGACTGTTTTTGCAAATCGTGGTTCAGTAACCGCCGGAAATAGCTCTCAGATGTCTGATGGTTGCGGTGTGATCATTCTTGCTAGCGAAAAAGCCATTAAAACCTTTGGACTAAAGCCATTGGCAAGATTTGTTAGTTTTGCCGTGCGAGGCGTTCCTCCTGAAATAATGGGAATAGGACCGAAAGAAGCTATACCGCTAGCACTCAAATATGCTAATTTGAAACAAGATGACTTGGATTGGATAGAGCTCAACGAAGCCTTTGCTGCTCAGTCCTTAGCTGTAATCCGCGATTTAAATCTTGACCCAAGTAAGGTGAATCCGTTAGGAGGGGCAATTGCATTAGGACATCCCTTAGGTGCTACAGGTGCAATTCGTAGTTCCACATTAATACATGGCTTACATCGCCGTCAATTAAAGTACGGTATGGTAACGATGTGCGTTGGTACTGGGATGGGGGCTGCAGGAATATTTGAGCGGGTTTAATTTGTCCTTGACAAGACGTTAAATTTAATCTATAAAAGTATGAATAACTTATTTTTACTGTATCTATTGATAACTAATTTGAAGGATATATGGCAACCAGTGTCATAAAAAAGAAGTCTCCAGAGATAAGAAAAGTTAATGTTTCACCAAGATTGAGTAGTAGCACGTTGACCCTCACTAAGCCTGATCTTAGGGCGCCTAAGGGAACGATTCTAACCCTTGACTGTGATGCTCATGTGTCGCATTTTTTACGGCAAAGTATATTTGTAAATAATCAAAATGCTAATTCGATTAAAGATGCTTCTGGGAATATTAAAGAAAAGTTCGTAGCTCCTAAAGGGACTATTCTGACATTAAATTGTGAAAATCACGTCACTCATTTTTTTAAACCATCAAAATTCTAACGATGTTTTTTAAGTCCCACGCTTAACGTAAGTGTTTAAGAGAATGCTTAGCAGATCATCTTTCGAGAAGAGGCTAATTAGATAACAAAGTTTTTAGAGGTAAAAACTAGCTGCTATGAGTTTGAACAATTAACTCAATCTCTACACATGATCCCATCGGAATTTGAGAAACACCAAAGGCACTTCGGGCGTGTTTTCCTGCTGAATCAAAGACTTCAACCATTAACTCAGAGCAACCATTTGCTACTAAATGCTGATCAGTATAGTCTTGAGTAGAATTAACTAAACACGTCATTTTAAGAATTTTTTCAACTTGGTCTAAATCACCTAAATTTTTATCAAGAGTGGAAAGCAAATCAATCCCAATACTTCTTGCTGCCTGATAACCTTCCTCAGTAGTCATATTCAGACCAAGCTTACCAACCCAAGGTTTCCCAGATTTTTTTGCGATGTGTCCGGATAGATAGATAATATTACCGGCGTTACGAATCATGACATATGAAGCAGCTGGAGTTCCTGGTTTAACAAGTTTGATACCTAAACTCTCAAGTCGCTGAGCGATGATGGATGGTGTATTAATCATATTTGAATTATATATACTCTCTAGTGATAAAGCTTGGTTTTTATTAATTACTTTGATAGCTCTCGCATAGCTAGTTCTAAGCCATTTAAAGTCACTGGATACATCTTTCTTTTAACCAAATCTTGCATAATTCCTACGGATTGTCTATATTGCCATACTGACTCTGGCTCGGGATTGAGCCAAATTGTGTGATGAAAATGATCCAGCATACGATTGATCCAAACTGCTCCAGCTTCAGTATTACTGTATTCAACCGATCCGTGCGGGGCTAAAATTTCATAGGGACTCATCGTCGCATCTCCTACAAATATTAATTTATAGTCTGGCCCAAACTTACGAATCAAATCAAAGGTATCTAATTTTTCAAGGTGACGTCTACGATTGTTTTTCCAAACAAAATCATAAAGGCAGTTATGAAAATAGTAGTGTTCTAATTGCTTAAATTCTGATTTTGCTGCAGAAAACAACTCTTCGACTTGTTTAATATGGTCGTCCATCGAACCGCCAACGTCCATTAGTAAAAGCACTTTTACTTTATTATGTCGTTCTGGACGCATTTTAATATCTAAATATCCAGCATTCGCAGCGGTTGATTGTATTGTGTTGTCTAAATCAAACTCCTCTAAGTTTCCTTGCCTTGCGAATTTTCGTAGCCTTCTTAAGGCAACTTTTATATTACGAGTTCCTAATTGAATAGAATCGTCATAGTCCTGAAAAGCACGTTCATCCCACACCTTGATAGCAGTTCTGTTTCCAGAGGATTTTCCACCAATACGTATACCCTCTGGATTGAATCCATTATTTCCAAAAGGTGATGAGCCTCCCGAACCAATCCATTTTTTCCCACCCTCATGACGTTCATTTTGCTCTTTAAGAATTTCATCAAATCGTTTCATAAGAGCTTCAAGTCCGCCTAATTTTTCTATTGCGGCTTTCTCTTCAGCGGATAGTTCTTTCTGAAGCTTTGCTTTAAGCCAATCGGTAGGGATGTTCGGATTTAACTGAATTAAATCATCAATACCTGAAAAGTAAGCTCCAAATGCCCGATCAAATTTGTCGAAATATTTTTCATCCTTAATGAGGCAAATCTTAGAAAGATGATAGAACTCATCAAGTTGAGGAGAAATAACCTCTTTTTTTAAGCTCTCGAGTAACATCAGAAATTCACGGACAGATACGGGAATTTTTGCTTGACGTAATGAAAAGAAAAAGTCAATTAACATGTTTAAAGTGCAATTTAACGATTATTGCGATTCATCATCATTAAACGTTCAAAAAGACTCACATCCTGTTCATTCTTTAGCAAGGCCCCATGAAGAGGGGGAAGAATAGATTGATCCTTTTCACCTCGAAGTGCCTCGGGAGGTAAATCTTCTGACATGAGTAATTTTAACCAGTCGATGAGTTCTGAAGTAGAAGGTTTCTTTTTAATGCCTGGGATTGAACGAATCTCATAAAAAGAGCGCAGTGCAGCCGCTAATAAATCTTTTTTAATATTAGGGTGATGTACATCGACAATTTGCTGCATCGTTAAAGCATCTGGGAATGCGATGTAATGAAAAAAACATCGTCTTAAAAACGCATCTGGTAATTCTTTTTCATTGTTTGATGTGATAATTACGAGAGGGCGGTGCTTTGCCTTTACCAGTTCTCGGGTTTCATAAACATAAAACTCCATTCGGTCGATTTCTCGTAAAAGATCGTTCGGAAATTCGATATCCGCCTTATCGATTTCATCAATAAGCAAAACAGTTTGCTCATCGGCATCAAAAGCTTGCCATAAAACTCCTTTAACAATGTAATTGGCAATATTTTGAACTTTGTCATCGCCAAGTTGTGAGTCTCTAAGTCTACTCACGGCATCGTACTCATATAGTCCCTGCTGAGCTTTAGTTGTTGATTTAATGTGCCATTGCACTAGAGGCATTTTGAGGGCGCTCGCAACTTCCTCTGCTAGCATTGTTTTACCAGTGCCGGGCTCACCTTTGATCAAAAGTGGCCTTTGTAATTTAAGGGCTGCATTGACTGCTAGCTTTAAATCAGACGTTGCCACATAGCTAGTTGTCCCATTAAATTGCTGAGTAGGTTTAGAGCTTGTAAATGTCTTAGTCATAGTTTAGGTTAATTTATGTGCAAAAATTGTGACACAGCCTTTTAGATCCACTTAAATTGCTGATGTCCGTTATACTTCTATGTTATCGCTTTTTTATTTTCGTTACCGTTAATTATCAAAATGAACAAACCTCAAAAAACAACAACTACACTTTTACCCCCATTAGCCTTCAATATTCGCTTGTTTATTTGTGCGATGGTTTTGCTATCCTCTTTACTTTTAACTCCTAAAGTCAAAGCGCAAGATTTGAAGGGGGATGCTTCTAAAGGTGCAAGTAAGGTTAGTTTGTGCGCTGGGTGTCACTCTATTCCTGGCTATCGCGCATCAACTCCAGAAGTTTATTCAGTTCCTATGATTGGTGGTCAATCTTCAGGATATATTGCTGCCGCACTGTATGCATATAAAAAAGGTGAAAGAAAACACCCGACTATGGGCGGCATTGCAGGCTCACTTTCAGCTCAAGATATAGCTGATCTATCTGAATATTATGCGGCCCAAAATGCGGCCACAATGAATAATAAATTGAAATAATTTAATCAACAAAACAGGATTTGGTATGAACAATTTAAATAAAATTTTTAGCCTAATGATTTCAGTTTTCATTACATCTTCTGCTTGTGCGGGTAGTGTTTCTTCTGGTAAGGAATTAGTGGATAAAAATAACTGTATCTCTTGCCACGGGCCGGATTTGAAGAATCCTATTGCGCCAGCTTACCCCAAAATTGCTGGTCAATACGAAGACTATATTTATTTCGCATTAAAAGCTTATCAAGTAGAAAATAATCCTCATGTTGGAAGAGCTAATGCCATTATGGGTAGTCAAGCTAAGCAGTTTTCGCACAGTCAACTAAGGGATATTGCTGCTTATGTGTCGTCGTTGCCGGGTGATTTTGTAGTCAAAAAATAGCCTTCTCTTCTAGCGCTTTTAGCTAGCAGCGACTTGACCTTGTTTGAGATGTTCTTTCATAAGATCCTCCGCCAATGTAGCTTCTCTGTTAATTATTGCGCTTAGAATCTTCCTATGCTCTAGTAAAGATTGCTCTATGCGTCCACTTTTCATTAAAGAGTCATATCTTTGAAGTTTAAGGACCTTTCTCAGGTCGCTGATAGTGGATTTCATCCAAAGATTTCCGGCTATTTCTTGTATTTTGCTGTGAAAGTCTTGATTGATTTCGAAAAATAGTTCGATATTTCTATCGGCGGCAGCTTTTTCTAACTTGGAATGAATGTTATCCAATAGATCCAATTCTCTTTCTGTAGCCTTTTGAGCAACAATCTTGCAAGCTTCTCCTTCTAATATTGAGATGATGTGAAAGATTTGTTCCAAATCAGTTTTTGAGACTTCTGTCACATAGGCACCTCTCCTAGGCTTCATGGTGATTAACCCCTCAGAAGCTAGGACCTTTATTGCCTCTCTCATAGGGGTTCTACTAATCCCAAGTTGCAAAGCTAAAGCTTGCTCATCAACCCAGCTTCCTGGCGGTAGTTTGTGTGAAAAGATACTTTTACGTAGCTCATTTGCCACATCTTCGTACAATGGACTCTTTGGTAAAAGCATATTTCCTATCATTTTTATCTAATAATATAGATTAATTAAGTTATACAATATATTGATATTTATACAAATAGTAATAATACAAATCTTAATTATCAAATTTGAATTCATAATTATGAATTCATTTAATCCTTTTATTCTTCTTTTGTCAATGGTATCCTGTAATTGTTAAGTTATTAAAACAATTACATTATTTCAAGGATAGTATTTATGCCTGAATCAAACTCTTCCCCAAAAAGCTGGCCGAACTTTGATGAGAAGCATTTGTCTGATTGGGAAAAAGCATCAGAGAAAACTGCTCCCAAAGGAGACCCAAGTCTTTTAGGTTGGAAAACTCCGGATGGCATTTTTCTTAAAGCTCTTTACACTGCCCAAGATACAGAAAACTTGCAGTTTAAGAACACAATCCCTGGATTTGAACCATTCATCAGAGGCCCACAGGCGACGATGTATTCTGCAAGGCCTTGGACAATTAGGCAATATGCGGGTTTCTCAACTGCTGAAGAATCCAATGCTTTTTATAGAAAAGCACTTGCAGCTGGTGGTCAGGGGATTTCCGTAGCATTTGATCTGCCCACCCACCGAGGATATGACTCAGATCATCCAAGGGTGACTGGAGATGTGGGTAAAGCTGGGGTCGCTATAGACTCTGTTGAAGATATGAAGATCCTTTTTGACCAAATTCCATTGGATAAAGTATCAGTGTCAATGACCATGAATGGCGCGGTTTTACCAATCTTAGCGAGTTATATAGTTGCAGCAGAGGAACAGGGGGTAAAACAGGACCAACTTTCTGGAACTATTCAAAATGATATTTTGAAAGAGTTTATGGTTAGAAATACCTATATATACCCACCTGAGCCATCAATGAGGATCATTGGGGACATTATTGCTTACACATCGGAAAAAATGCCGAAATTTAATTCGATTTCTATTTCTGGCTACCATATTCAAGAAGCAGGAGCTAATCAATCCCTTGAGCTAGCATTTACGCTTGCCGATGGTCGAGAGTATGTGAAAACTGCCTTGTCTCAGGGTTTGGGGGTTGATGACTTTGCTGGTCGCCTGTCTTTTTTCTTCGGAATCGGTATGAACTTCTATCTTGAAGTTGCCAAGCTTCGCGCAGCTCGCCTTTTATGGTGGAGAATCATGAAGGATTTTTCTCCTAAAGACCCTAAATCATTAATTCTTAGAACACATTGTCAAACTTCAGGATGGTCTTTAACTGAACAGGATCCCTATAACAATATTGTTCGAACAACCGTCGAAGCAATGGCTGCTGTATTTGGAGGAACCCAATCCTTGCATACAAATTCATTTGACGAGGCTATTGCACTTCCTACGGACTTCTCATCACGTATCGCTCGAAATACACAATTGATACTTCAAGAAGAAACACATTTGACGAGCGTTATTGATCCATGGGCTGGATCTTATATGATGGAAAAATTAACCCAAGAATTAGCAGATAAAGCTTGGGAGATTATTCAAGAAGTAGATGCTATTGGCGGAATGATCAAAGCAGTTGATAGTGGATGGGCTAAATTAAAGATTGAAGCAGCAGCTGCAGAAAAGCAGGCTAATATCGATTCTGGACGGGATGTTATCGTTGGTGTGAATAAATATAAACTGGATGAAGAAGCTCCCCTAAATACTAGGGAAGTTAATAATAATGAAGTGAGAGTTTTACAACTTCAAAAACTTACAGCGGTTAAAGCTTCACGCAATGCCACAAATGTACAAGAATCTTTAAAAGCATTATCTAATGCAGCAGAGTCCAAGTCTGGTAATTTACTTGGTTTGTGTATTTTGGCGATGAGAGCTAGGGCTACGGTTGGCGAAGTTTCCGATGCTCTTGAATCTGTTTACGGAAGGCATCGTGCAGATACTCAAAAGGTGACAGGGGTATATGCAGCTGCTTATGACTCAGCGACGGGATGGGAAAATTTAAAAAAAGAAATTAGTTCATTTTCTGAAATCCAAGGTCGCCAACCGCGAGTAATGATTGCAAAATTAGGTCAAGACGGGCACGATCGTGGAGCCAAAGTCGTTGCAACTGCATTCGCTGATTTAGGCTTTGACGTTGACATGGGACCATTATTTCAAACACCTGAAGAGTGTGCACGTCAAGCCATAGAGAACGATGTTCATGCTTTAGGTATTTCTACTCTTGCAGCGGGTCATAAAACGCTTGTTCCGGCAATTATTGAAGAGTTAAAAAAACAGGGCGCCTCGGACATTGTTGTCTTTGTTGGTGGCGTCATTCCTAAGCAAGATTATGAGTTTTTATATCTAGCTGGAGTAAAGGGTATTTATGGTCCAGGCACACCAATTCATGCTTCAGCTAAAGATGTTCTGGAGAAAATTCGTGAATCAGTTTCGCGATCACCATCTGATTAAGTAATAACAGAAGATATCCTTCATGACGCCTGATCATTCCATTGCCCAAGTGATAAGTAATCACCAGTTATCAGAACCATATGAGCAACGCAGGGCAATCGCGAAAATGATTACTCTTCTTGAGTCTACGAGGCTTGAACACCGTGAAAAAGCGCTTAGTATTTTGGATGAGTTACTCCCCTTTAGTGGGAATAGCTTTCGGATAGGGGTTTCTGGAGTACCTGGAGTTGGTAAATCAACTTTTATTGAAGTATTGGGTCTTCGACTCATTCAAGAAGGCCATAAGGTAGCTGTCTTAGCGGTGGATCCATCATCTTCTTTAACAGGAGGAAGTATCTTAGGTGATAAAACGCGGATGGAGCGATTATCGGTTCACGAAAAAGCATTTATAAGACCTAGTCCAGCCTCAGGTAATTTGGGTGGTGTAGCAGCAAAGACTCGTGAGTCTATGCTAGTTGTCGAATCCGCAGGATATGACATTGTGATTGTAGAGACTGTAGGCGTTGGACAAAGCGAAATAGCGGTGGCTAATATGACTGATATATTTGTTTTAATGCAGTTGCCTAACGCAGGGGATGACCTTCAAGCAATAAAAAAAGGGGTTATGGAGGTTGCAGATCTGATTGTAATTAATAAAGCAGACCTTCATCAACCTTCCGCTACTCAGGCTGAAGCATTTATTACTGGAGCGCTACGTCTTTTTGGTCTCTTTGGTAAAGATCCACATAACGGGGAAAGTTTGAAAAATTGGGTTCCTAAGGTCATGAGTTTAAGTGCTTTAAAAGAAACAGGTATTGATGATTTTATTGATTCAATTAATGCTTTTAAAAAAATTCAAGATGCCAATGGCTCATTCCTCAAAAGAAGACAGGATCAAGCAAAGACATGGATGTGGGAGAGGATAGAAGCAGAATTGAAGGACCAATTCCGACATCATCCAGATGTAAAGAGCCGGTTACCTGAAATATTACAAGAGGTAAATAATGGTAAAAAGTCTCCGTCTAACGCTGCCCACGAACTAATTTCAATATTTAAGAAATAATTAATGAGGTCAATATGAGTGAAATTATTAAACAACTTGAGGCTAAACGCGCTCAAGCTCATTTAGGTGGCGGACAAAAGAGGATTCTTGCTCAGCATAAAAAAGGTAAATTAACTGCAAGAGAGCGTATTGAGCTTCTTTTAGATGTTGACTCATTTGAAGAGTGGGACATGTTTGTTGAACATCGATGTACAGATTTTGGAATGCAGGAAGACTCAGTTCCAAGTGATGGCGTTGTAACTGGTTATGGAATGATTAACGGCAGGTTGGTATTTGTATATTCTCAAGATTTTACCGTTTTCGGAGGCTCTTTATCCGAAGCCCATGCTGAAAAAATTTGTAAAGTAATGGACCAGGCAATGAAAGTTGGCGCACCCGTCATTGGTTTAAACGACTCGGGTGGAGCTCGGATCCAAGAGGGCGTCGCATCACTCGGTGGGTATGCAGAAATTTTTCAGAGAAATGTATTAGCTTCTGGTGTTATTCCTCAGATATCTCTCATTATGGGGCCTTGTGCAGGTGGAGCAGTTTATTCTCCGGCTCTTACTGATTTTATTTTTATGGTCAAAGATAGCTCATATATGTTTGTGACTGGTCCTGAAGTGGTTAAAACTGTAACGCACGAAGAAGTCACGGCTGAGGAATTGGGTGGAGCATTGACGCACTCTACTAAATCAGGTGTTTGCGATCGTGTTTTTGAAAATGATGTTGAGGCAATTTTAATGCTTCGGCGATTCTTTAACTACCTTCCTTTATCAAATCGGGAGGCTCCTCCAATAAGACCAAGCGCTTCTAAATCCGAGGACATTGATTTTTCATTAGATACCTTAATACCGTCAAATCCTAATAAACCCTATGATATGTTAGAGCTTATTCATAAAGTTCTTGATGATAAAGAGTTCTTTGAAATTCAACCTGACTATGCTAAAAATATTATCATTGGTATGGGTAGAGTCAATGGTCAAACGATTGGAATCGTGGCAAATCAACCCCTTGTTTTGGCAGGATGTCTCGATATTAAATCTTCCATTAAAGCGGCTCGCTTTGTAAGATTTTGTGATGCTTTTAATATTCCGGTGATTACATTTGTAGATGTCCCTGGCTTTATGCCTGGAACATCTCAAGAGTATGGAGGAATTATTAAACATGGTGCTAAATTACTATTTGCTTATGCTGAATGCACCGTTCCAAAAATCACCTTAATTACAAGAAAAGCTTATGGCGGTGCTTACGATGTAATGTCATCAAAGCACTTACGTGGAGATGTTAATTTTGCTTGGCCGACAGCTGAAATTGCTGTTATGGGACCTAAGGGAGCTGTAGAAATTATCTTTAGAGATGAAAAAGGAGATTCTGAGAAAATCTCTGCTCGTGAAGCTGAATATAAAACAAAATTTGCTAATCCTTTTGTTGCTGGTAGAAGAGGCTATATCGACGATGTGATTATGCCCCACGAAACCAGAAAAAGAATAGCTCGTTCTTTATTGATGTTAAAAGATAAAGAACTAGAAAACCCATGGCGCAAGCATAACAATATTCCGCTTTAATCTTAGAAAGAGATTAATATGTTTAACAAAATTTTAATAGCTAATCGTGGTGAGATAGCCTGTCGCATCATTCGAACTTGCAAACAGATGGGTATTATATCTGTGGCTGTTTATTCTGAAGCTGATAGGGACGCACTGCACGTCCAACTTGCCGATGAATCCGTTTTTATTGGCCCAGCTCCTTCTCGTGAATCATACCTAGTGATGGACAACATCATTACTGCCGCAAAATTAACTGGTGCCCAAGCAATTCATCCAGGTTATGGATTCTTATCTGAAAATGAAACCTTTGCAAAACGTGTTGAAGAAGAGGGGCTTATTTTTATTGGTCCAAAGCATTATTCTATTGGCGCAATGGGAGATAAAATTGCTTCGAAAAAGTTAGCTTTAGAATCAAATGTTAATACAATTCCAGGTTATAACGATGTCATCTTAAATGCAGAAGAAGCTGTAGTGATTGCAAAAAAGATTGGTTATCCTGTAATGATCAAAGCCTCCGCTGGAGGTGGCGGAAAAGGGTTGCGGGTTGCTTATGGAGATAAAGAAGCGTTAGATGGTTTTACGGCTTGTTCCAATGAAGCTAGAAATTCCTTTGGTGATGACAGAATATTTATTGAGAAATTTGTTGAGGAGCCGCGTCATATTGAAATTCAGATTTTGGGTGATCAATATGGCAATGTGGTTTACCTCAATGAGCGAGAATGTTCTATTCAGCGACGTCATCAAAAAGTGATAGAAGAGGCGCCGTCTCCTTTCATCTCCCATGAGACAAGAAAAGCAATGGGTGAACAAGCTGTTGCTTTAGCTAAAGCAGTAAATTACCAATCTGCCGGAACTGTTGAGTTCGTTGTGGGTAGTGATCAATCATTTTATTTTTTAGAAATGAACACTCGCTTACAGGTTGAGCATCCTGTTACAGAAATGATTACTGGAATTGATTTAGTAGAGCAAATGATTCGTGTTGCTGCGGGAGAAAAGTTATCTTTTAGTCAGGCAGATATTATTCGTAACGGTTGGGCAATAGAGTGTCGAATCAATGCAGAGGATCCGTACCGGAATTTTTTACCCTCGACTGGTCGTTTAGTTCATTATGAGCCTTGCGAAAAATTACCAGAATGTCGGATTGATACAGGAGTTTTCGAAGGTGGTGAAATTCCAATGTATTACGATTCTATGATTGCCAAACTAATCGTTCATGGTAAAGATCGAAATGAAGCAATTGAACGTATGCAAGTAGCTTTAAATGAATTTGTGATTCGTGGTATTCATTCAAACATTCCTTTTCAAGCTGCATTGATGCAACATCCTAAATTTAAAAGTGGTGATTTTAATACAGGATTTATCGCGGAAAATTTTCCACATGGTTTTTCTGGGATAGTGCCCTCCGCAAGTGATCATGAACTTCTTTGTGCTTTAGCAACATCAATTCATCGAAACTATGTTATTCGTTCAACCGATATCTCTGGACAATTACAAGGGCACTCTCCTTCGATACCTTCAGAGTTTGTGGTTGTTGCAGGTGAAAATGGAAGACAAACATTTACTACTAGCTCCATACATGAAGTCCAAGGGGGTTGGAAAGTTCAAATTGGTAAAAATATCTATAATATCTCGTCGCTGTGGTTGCCAGGAGAAATTCTATTTAAGGGCACCATCAATTTAAAAAGTTATCAATTACAGGTTGAGAGAAAAGATTTATTTTACGAATTACGGATGAATGGAATGCTTTTTAAGGCAATGGTCATGAATCCTCGCGGAGCTAATTTTCAACAAATGATGCCGTTCAAGGAACCTCCTGATTTATCTAAATTTCTTTTGTCCCCTATGCCTGGTTTGTTAGTTGAAATTGCAGTTAAAGCTGGTCAGAAAGTTCAAGCTGGCGAACGATTGGCGGTAATTGAGGCAATGAAAATGGAAAATATCTTGTTTGCGACCCAGGATGGAATCGTTTTAGAAGTTTTAGCAAATCAAGGTGAGAGCTTAGCTGTAGATCAAGCTATTATTCAATTTAAGTGAGGATAGGATGAAAAGGCCTTTTAAAATATTAGGGGTGCAACAAGTTGCTATTGGTGGCGTTGATAAAAATCAATTAAAAAAGCTATGGGTTGATATGTTAGGTTTTTCTGTTAAGGGAAACTTCATTTCTGAAAAGGAGAATGTTAACGAAGATATTTGTTCAATTGGAATAGGGGCAAATGAAGTTGAATTTGATCTAATGGAGCCAATTGATATCAATAGAAAGCCAGCAGTTCATTTGACCCCCTTAAATCATATTGGCTTGTGGGTTGACGACTTGCCAAAGGCCTATGAATGGTTATGTTCTCAAGGGGTTAGATTTGCCCCCGGCGGAATTAGGAATGGAGCCGGAGGGCATGACATTGCTTTTCTCCACCCCAAAGCAAGCGATGAATTTCCTATAGCAGGGGAGGGAGTTCTTGTAGAGTTAGTCCAAGCACCACCTTCTATCATTAAAGCTTTAAGTTGATTTTTAATGAGGCAAAACTAATCTTACTTTTAAGAAATTGGCATAATATAACCTATGTTGTAATACATTTTATTGAAATCAGGAGAAATAATGTCTAACTTACCTCAAGGCATGGTAATTAATGCCGAAGTATCCCCAGAATTTGCTGAAATATTGACACCAGATGCTTTAGCTTTAGTGGCTAAGTTGCATCATGCATTTGAACCTCGCCGCCATGAACTATTAAAGATACGTCAAGATAAAGTTAAATTATTAGATTCAGGTCAAAAGCTTGATTTCTTACCTGAAACCAAACATATTCGTGAAGGTGATTGGAAAATCTCTCCGGTTCCTAGCGCACTGCATTGTAGAAGAGTTGAAATTACTGGACCAGTAGATGCCAAAATGGTAATTAACGCCTTCAATTCGGGAGCTGACTCCTATATGACCGACTTTGAGGATTCAAATAGTCCAAGCTGGTCAAATCAGATACAAGGTCAAATTAATCTAAAAAAGGCTATACGTCGGGAATTATTTCTTGAGCAGAACGGAAAAAAATACGCTCTTAATGACACAATTGCGGTCTTGCAGGTCCGACCTCGTGGTTGGCATTTAGAGGAAAAACATGTCACCATTGATGGAAAGCGTGTCTCGGGAGGAATATTCGATTTTGCCCTATTCTTATTCCATAATGCCAAAGAGCAAATTGCTCGTGGTGCGGGCCCCTTCTTTTACCTACCTAAACTTGAGAGTCATCTTGAAGCAAGACTTTGGAATGATATTTTTATTATGGCTCAAGAAGTAGTTGGTTTACCTCGTGGAACAATTAAGGCCACAGTTTTAATTGAAACAATAAATTCAGCGTTTGAAATGGATGAAATGCTGTATGAATTAAGAGAGCATAGTGCTGGGCTCAATGCTGGTCGCTGGGATTATATTTTCTCCTGTATCAAGAAGTTTAAGGTTGATAAAAGCTTCTGTTTAGCCGATAGGGCTAAGGTCACTATGACCGCTCCTTTTATGAGAGCATATGCTTTGCTTTTGTTAAAGACTTGTCATCACCGAGGGGCTCCAGCCATTGGAGGTATGAGCGCATTGATTCCTATTAAAAATGATCCTGAGAAGAATGCTATAGCAATGGCAGGAATTATTGGGGACAAAAAGCGTGATGCAGAAGATGGATATGATGGCGGGTGGGTCGCTCATCCAGGGTTGGTTGAGCCTGCAATGATTGAGTTTAAAAAAGTTCTTGGGGATAAATTAAATCAATTTGAAAAGCAGAAACCTGAAGTCTCAGTAAAAGCAAGTCAATTGTTAGACTTTCAGCCAGAAGTTCCAATTACAGAAGCCGGACTTCGCATGAATATAAATGTTGGTATTCATTATTTAGGTGCCTGGCTCGCTGGGAATGGTTGTGTTCCAATTCATAACTTGATGGAGGATGCAGCAACAGCAGAAATCAGCCGCTCTCAAGTTTGGCAGTGGATACGTTCCCCTAAAGGTGTACTAGATGACGGTAGAAAGGTTACTGTTGAGCTTGTTAAACCTTTGATCAAGGAAGAATTACTAAAAATAAAAGAATCAGGAGCTATTGGATTATTTGATCGTGCAGCAGAAATTTTTGATCAAATGTCAACGGGTGAGCATTTTGAAGAATTTCTAACTTTACCTTTATATGAGGAAATCTAAGGCGCCTAAGTCTTAGACTTCTTTATGCCCATCTTAGCCATCGAAACATCCACGTCGTGGTGTTCGGTGGCTATTTTATTTCCAAATGGTCAAAGCTTCTATAAGCATGGGGAGTTGGGGGCACTTACAAGTCAAAATCTCCTATTATGGGTCTCCAAATTATTAGAAGAGGCTCAAATTAATCTATCAGAACTGAGTTCTTTCGCAGTATCTATTGGTCCTGGCGCTTTTACTGGTATTAGGCTTGGTGTTTCTGTTTCTCAAGGATTAGCCTTCGCACTTAAGAAACCTTTAATTTCTGTAGTATCTTTAGATGGATTTGCTAAATATGCCTATAAAAATAACCTCATAGAGATTAAAGATGATGAAAAGTTATTAGTACTTATGGATGCAAGAATGAACCAGGTGTATTACTCAAGTTATCAATATAATAAAAAATTAGATCAACTGATCCCGATTGGTTCACCCCAATTAGCTGATATTAAAACATTAAGTCAGTTAGCCATTACTAAAATTCTTGGATACCATATTGACGAATATGCGATTGACCTTAAAACAAGTGGTATTGACACTTGGTACTCATTAGAGCCTCATGCTCTTGGAGTGGCATTACTAGCAAAAGAAAGTAAGGTTTGTATCGAAAAGCTTGATCCCAAATTATGTATGCCAATCTATATTAGAGATAAGGTTGCAGAAACAACAAAGGAAAGATTGGCTTCCAAACTTGCCAAAATATAGTCTATGTTTGATTTTTCTATCCGAAAAATGAAACGTATTGATTTACCCCATGTGTTGGAGATAGAAAATTTATCACATTCACATCCTTGGACTTTAGGGAATTTTGAAGATTCAATGAATTGTAATTATTGGTGTTATGTCTTTTTAGAAAATAAGCTTTCAGAAGAAATTATTGGATATTCTATTTTTATGCCTGGGTTTGAAGAGTTACATCTTTTAAATATAACGATAAAAGAAAATTTTCGTCGAATGGGAGTTGCTCAATCAGTGATGCTCTCAGTAGAGCCAATTGCTATAAAAAAGAAATTAATAAAGATTCTTTTGGAGGTTCGAATGAGTAATTTAGGTGCAATTAATTTGTATCAACTTTTAGGGTATAGAGGTATTGGGCATAGGAAAGATTATTATCCATCAAAAAAATCAGTTGATGGAGCTAGTAAGGAGAGTGCCATAATTATGGAAAAGATTCTTATTAATGATAGATGAATATGAATAAAACGAGTCTTTTAAAAGAAATTGGAATTACATCATGGGTTTTGAGAGATGTTGGTCTTTCATCACTTGACTCATCTTTGGTTGAACAAAAAGTTGATAGGTTAAAAAATATGAAATGGACTTTATGTACCACCCAAATCTTCAAGTCTCAAGAGTTATTTAAAAAAATACTTAAAACAATATTAGATATGGGAGTCGAATGTGAAGTGATCTACTTTGATCATTTACAAAAAGAGAAAATTGAAGTTGCGGGTGAATTAGTCATTGGATTTGGCCAAGCAGCGGGGCAATTTTTATCAAAAGAAAAATCAAATATAGAAGATATGAGAGAAATAGTTTTTGAAGTTGGTAACCAATTAGGAAATGATGTTCCGGTTGTAATTACTTTTCACCCTGATGAAGTATTGGCCCAATATGAACTTAAAAAACTTCTTTGGCAGGATTTATTATGGGCTAGATCAATTGCCTTAGAGCTTTAGTCTAATTTTTCTATAGAGACTCTTTTCTCTTCGCCAATAAGATAAAGAGAGTCATATTCAAGTTGATTTTGTTGGTGTCTATAAATGACAAGAGACATCGTTATGATTACAAAGCAGCCAAATAAAAGGATGACTACTTGTACTGAAATATTTAAAGAGATTAGCAGAGCATAAATTATTAGCATCATTAACACAGACAAGTTCTCATTAAAATTTTGAACTGCAATTGAGTGACCTGCAGATAAAAGTACGTGCCCCCTATGCTGCAAGAGAGCATTCATTGGAACAACAAAATATCCAGACATCCATCCAATCGTAGCCAAAAACAGATACGAAAATACAAGATAAAGCTTAATATGAATAAATCCAAAATTTATTTCGATATCAGGAAATTGACTTTTTTGGAACGCAGCAAGTATTAAGACGAAGAAACCCATAACTACGCCATATTTTAAAACCACAAATGACTTATTTAATGGGACTCTCCACGCGGCCCACATAGCTCCACCAGCAACGCCAAATGCTACGATTGCTTGAAGAATGGCTCCCTGAGAAAGATTCATATCTAGAGCACTTTCTGCCCACTTTAAAATAATAAATTGGAGTGTTGCACCAGTGCCCCAAAATAGAGTGGTCACAGCAAGCGAGATTTGGCCTAATCGGTCATTCCACAAAGTCCTGAAACATAACGCAAAGTCTTTGACTAATTTAATGGGGTTTTTATTGGTTTTAGTATATTTGACGCCCGTATCGGGTATGCGTAAATTAATGAGTGCCGCCATTAGGTAAAAAGTCATAATAATGCTGATTGCAGCTTCGGGAGGGGTATCAATTGCAGTCTCAAAAACTGGGAAGTCAACAGAAAGAAGTGTTGCTGCAACTTTTGGACTAATTAAGATTCCGCCCAGGACTGTCCCAATAATAATCGAGGCTACAGTAAGACCTTCGATCCATCCATTTGCTGCGACCAACTTATTTGCAGGCAATAACTCTGTCAGGATTCCATACTTCGCTGGAGAATATGCGGCAGCACCAAATCCAACAATACCATAAGCAAAAAGAGGGTGTGCACCAAAGAGCATAACAATGCAGCCGATCAGTTTTATAGAATTAGTAATAAACATGACTTTACCCTTAGGTCTAGAGTCAGCAAACGCACCAACATATGCAGCAAGAACTACGTATGACAAAACGAAAAACAATTTGAGTAGTGGGGTCATCCATTCGGGAGAGTGCATATTGGCTAAGAGTGCAATAGCAGCAATGAGAAGAGCGTTATCAGCGAGTGAGGAAAAGAACTGCGCTGCCATAATTGAGTAAAAACCAGGTTTCATTCGTACAATATAGTCTAATTACATTAATTAATTATGAAAGTGTTTACAGGTGGAACGTCCAATACAAGCATCGATATTAACTGAAAATTTAAAAAATAACTTAAATTTCGTCAGAAGCTTAGCGAATGACTCAAAAATTTGGTCCGTGATTAAAGCAAACGCTTATGGTCATGGGATCCGTGAAGTATATGCGGGACTTAAGGAAACAGATGGATTTGCTTTGTTAGATATCAAGGATGCTTGCCTATTAAGGGAAATTGGGTGGGCAGGCCCAGTACTGCTTCTTGAAGGTATCTTTGCGAAGGATGAGCTTAATGAATGTTATGAGAAAAATATTGACATAGTTATCCATCATTCACAGCAAATGAGTTGGTTGAGCCAGTGGTTAAATGCTATGACATTTGATCAGCAAACTGTTGTGTCACAAAAGATATGTATTTGGCTAAAACTAAATTCAGGAATGAATCGTTTGGGGTTGAATTCCCAAGAATATTTACTATGCTTTAAAAAACTGCGAGACTATAGACTTAAAGTTAATCACCTAACCCACTTTGCTAATGCAGATGAAATCGGCCTAGAGCCTTCTGTTGAAAGCCAGATGAATGTATTTGCAAAAGTAATTGAAGACTTATCTGGAGATGTCTCTACAGCAAACTCTGCTGCTGTTTTATGGCATCACAACACTCATTTTGATTGGGTTAGGCCCGGAATTATGCTTTATGGTGCATCTCCAACAGGAATATCAGAAGATATTCAAATATTTGGATTAAAACCAGCAATGAATCTCTCTTCAAAAATTATTTCAGTTCAAGATCTTAATGAAGGTGATAGGGTTGGATATGGTGGGCAATATACAGCCACATCCAAGATACGAGTTGGCATTGTTGCTTGTGGATACGCTGATGGATACCCAAGGGTAGTATCTAATGGAACCCAAGTTTGGGTTAGTAACTCTAACTCGCCATCACTAGGTTTTTATGTGAAAACTATAGGAAGAGTTTCTATGGATATGATCACCGTAGATATTACAAACCATAAAACAATTGGTGTAGGCTCTGATGTAGAGTTATGGGGTGAGCATGTACCTGTAGATACTGTTGCAAAGTGTGCTAACACCGTGGGTTATGAGTTACTGTGCGCTATTGCCCCTAGGGTTAAACGAGTTGTTGTCTAGAAAGCTAGTTCCAAATTTGCCACCAAGACTTCTTAGAAGCGGTAACCGACTCTCTTTGGCCAGTTTGAAATATGGCACTGTTAGGAAAATTGAGCTTAAAAACTCTTATAGAATCGTCTCTTAACTCTTTTAACCCAAGTGCATCATATGATTTGGCCATTAAATACATTGCTTCCTCGATTGCAGGTGCCCTATCATATTGTTTAATAGCGTCTTGGGCGCGATTAATGGTTGCTAAGTACGCCCCTTTTCTAAAATAGTACCTTGCGGCGCTAACATCACTTTCAGCTAGCGAATTAATGATATATCTCATTCTATCGAGGGCATCTGGAGCGTATTTACTATTGGGGTAGCGTGATGTTAAGATTTTGAATGATTCAAAGGCGTCTTTAGCTGCTTTGGGGTCTCTTTCACTTAAGTCTTGCCCTGTAAGATTAGCAAAAAAACCTAGGCTGTCATTAAAGGTAATAAGTCCTTTAAGATAGTATGCATAATCAATTTGGGAATGGCCAGGGTGTAATTGTATAAACCTATCAATTGAATTTAAAGCTACTTCAAGGTCATTTTTCTTCCAGTTACAGTATGCTATATTAATTTGAGCTTGTTCTGCGACTGGCCCAAACGGATATCGGCTTTCAAGTTTTTCGTAATATTTGACACAATTAGGGTAGTCATTATCTGAAAGGGCTATTTTTGCCTCAGAGATTAATTTTGTTTGAGTCCAACTTGCGGTCTCATCGGTTGTGGATCCTGTGCATCCTGCCAATAAATAGGCAAGGAATCCACATAATGCAGCCAATTTGAGGAAGATATTTAAACTATAGTTAGGTTTTAGCAATATGATCTCGAAACAGTGGGTTAAAATTAATTAAGGTATTTTAATATGGAACTACCTGATTATATCGATGATGAAGCATTCATGGAAGAAGTTCTTCCCGTCACAACTATACAGCTTGAAATTTCAAAGTCTTATCGCGGAGTCAGAATAGACAAGTGTATTGCTGACTTAATCCCTCAGTATTCAAGAAGTAAAATTCAACAATGGATCCTCAAAGGTAGTATATCGATTAATAAAATACCGATATCTTCTAAATACATGATTATTGGTGGTGAGTGGCTTGAATTAGATATCCCAGAAGAACCTCAAAATAATGCATTTAAACCGGAAAATATTCCCTTAGAAGTTGTTTACAGTGATAAGGAAGTCGGGGTGATTAATAAGCCTGTTGGAATGGTTGTCCATCCAGCTGTCGGTAACTGGGGTGGCACTATGTTGAATGGTATTTTGCACCATTTTCCGGAATGTTCATTGGTTCCAAGGGCTGGAATAGTTCATCGTTTGGATAAGGATACTTCAGGGCTATTAGTTTTTTCTAAAACACTTGAATCTCACACAAATCTTGTAAGACAGCTTCAAGAGCGCTCAATGAAACGTAAATATTTAGCACTAATATGGGGGGAAGCTCCTTATGAAAAAACAATTGATGTTGCAATCGGCCGAGATCAAAGAGATCGAATTAAGATGGGGGTTACACATGTAAATAATGGTAAAACTGCTAAGACGCATATAAAAAAAATTGAGAGTGTTTCATTTCATGGAAAAGTAATTTCTCTTATTCAGTGCCAATTAGAAACTGGCAGAACGCACCAGATTAGAGTGCATTTAGAATCGATTGGTTTACCACTTATCAATGACCCGCTTTATCGTCAAAAAGTTCCTCAAATTACAAACAATAAACTAAAAGAATTGATGCGTGATACTGGCTTTGAGTCCTATGGTCAGTTTTTACATGCTATGGAGTTGGGGTTTTTGAACCCATTGCACAAGACACAAATAGAGTTTCAAATTAAACCAGACGATCTTTTTATTAAAACCTTAAAGAACTTGGGATTTTCTGATGTATTAACTACCTTAAAGTAGACTAAGAATGATTGAAACTCAATTGTTAGATAACGGAATAAGTGTTATTTATCCTAACTGGGACGCGCCCAAAAATGTTAAGTGTTTTATAACCACTCGCATCGGTGGGGTTAGTAAAGATAAATATCAGGGACTTAATTTAGGCTCACACGTCAATGATGATCCAAATCTAGTTTTGAAAAATAGATCACTTTTACTTGAACACCTTCCATCAGAGCCCAAATGGCTAAATCAGGTTCATGGGAATGATGTTGTTCAGATAAAGGACTTTAATGCGACTTTGCCGGATTGCGACGGTGCGGTTACAGTTTTAAAAAAACATACTTTATGTGTACTTTCAGCTGATTGTTTGCCAATATTTTTCTCGAATTTTTCAGGTGATATCGTTGGTGTATGTCATGCTGGTTGGAAGGGGCTTCTGAGTGGCGTTATCGAAAATACTTTAAAAAGTATTTCAAATATTGTTTCCCCAGACTCTAATTCCAGATACTTTTCAACATTGAATGTTTATCTGGGCCCCTCAATAAGCATGCCTCACTTTGAAGTAGGGGCTGAGCTAAAAGATGCTTTTCTGAGCCATTCTAGAGATAAGTTAACGATTGATTCATTTGAGTCATCAGCCAATCCTAATAAATATTTGTGTAATTTGCGCCAATTAGCTATTGCGCGTTTAAGAGATCTAAATATAGAGCGTATTTGGGATAGTGAAATTTGTTGTTACGAAAATCCAAGTCTCCTATACTCCTATCGGCGTGAGGGTTTAACCGGAAGGTTTGGAAGCTTTATTTGGATCGATTAAAATATCAACTTAAATTAGGGTATGTGCGAATAAACTTTATTTTCCATAACCGATACATTCATATTTACTTGTATTTAAATTGAGGCTCTCTTTTGTTTGATTCTAGCTATCTTAAAGACTTTCCATGGAATAAACCCTCATTAACGCCATCTCAGATGGCATTAATTCCACCTGAGAAACTAATGCAAATAGAGACTCAGTATTTGAGTGATCTGTTTAATTTTTTCAAAGGAACGTCGGAAGAAACCCCTTTGATTGATTCTCGTTTTAAATCACCGTTATGGAACGACGGCTCTTCGGAAATGGTTTATCGTCTATACCTCATCAATTCTGAATATTTAACAAACTTAGCTAACGGCGTTGAGTCTGATGAGAAGACTAAAAGAAGAATTCAATTTTCTGTTGAACAATGGATTGACATGATGTCACCTGCCAATTTTTTGGCTACGAACCCTGAAGCAATTCAACAATTAATTTCTACAAATGGAATGTCTTTAACCCAGGGGATTAATAATCTATTAAATGATTTAAGCGCAGGAAAGATTTCACAAACAGCATCTGCTGACTTTCAAGTGGGTAAGAATATTGCATCCTCTGAGGGGAAAGTGGTTTATCAAAACCCATTATTTGAACTTATTCAGTACAAGCCTTTGACGAAGGACGTCTTTGATACTCCTTATTTGATGATACCTCCTTGCATTAATAAGTTTTATATTTTGGATTTACAACCTGAAACATCAATGATTAGATATCTTGTTTCAGAAGGTCATACGGTTTTTATTGTGTCATGGAAAAATGCAGATCTTGATATGATCAACTTAACTTGGGATGATTATGTTAGAGATGGAGTCATTGAGGCTATAAAAATAGTTGTTGAAATTTCAAAGCAGCCTAAACTTAATATCTTTGGATTTTGTGTTGGTGGGACTTTGCTTTCTTCTGCTTTGGCGGTATTAGCAGCCAAAGATGTTCATCCTGCTAAATCACTAACGCTTATAACTTCTTTTTTGGATTTTTCTGATACTGGACTTTTAGATATTTTTATTGATAAAGCACTCGTTGAATTGAGAGAATCTTCAATTGGTGGGGTAGGAGTTAATGCTGGACTGTTAAGTGGTATCGAATTAGCTAATACATTCTCTTTTTTAAGGCCAAACGATTTGGTCTGGAATTATGTCGTTGGGAATTATCTTTTAGGTAAATCTCCACCTGCATTTGACTTACTCTTTTGGAATGGAGATTCAACTAATTTGCCTGGCCCAATGTATTGTTGGTACCTTAGGCATATGTATTTACAAAATGAGTTAAAGATACCGAATAGACTAACTATTTGTGGATCACCTGTTGACCTTGGAAAAATTAACTGTCCTGTTTATATATATGCTTCAAAAGAAGACCATATAGTTCCTTGGAAATCTGCCTTTGGATCAACTACTTTGTTAAAAGGAAATTTACGTTTTGTTTTAGGAGCCTCTGGCCATATTGCCGGTGTAATAAATCCTCCAATAAAAAACAAGCGTAATTATTGGGTTAATCCTAAACTTAATACTACCGCAGAAGAATGGATCGAGGGTGCGCAAGAGATCCAAGGTAGTTGGTGGATTGATTACATCAAATGGATAAAGCAGTATTCTGGAAAGAAAATTTCCAGTAAAAAAGTATTTGGAAGTGCTAAATTTCCTCCCTTGAGAGATGCTCCTGGATTATATGTTCTAGAAAAACCCGTAAAAGTTTAATCATTTTAATATCATTTTAGGAGAATTTAATGTCAAAAAAAGTCGCGTATGTTACCGGTGGTATGGGAGGGATTGGGACAGCTATTTGCCATAGACTTGCAAAAGATGGTTGTATTGTTGTTGCTGGTTGTGGGCCTAACTCTCCTAGAAAAGATAGATGGATCGGTGAACAAAAAGCTTTAGGGTATGACTTTATTGCGAGTGAAGGTAATGTAAGCGACTGGAACAGTACATTTGTGGCATTTAATAAAGTTAAAGCAGAAGTAGGTACTGTTGACATACTAGTAAATAATGCTGGTATAACTCGAGACACAGTATTTAGAAAAATGACCCCAGATGACTGGAAGGCAGTTATCGACACAAATTTAAATTCCCTTTTTAACGTTACTAAGCAAGTCATTGATGATATGGTTGAAAAGGAATGGGGGAGGGTTATTAATATTTCTTCAGTTAACGGTCAAAAGGGACAATTTGGTCAGACAAATTATTCCACGGCCAAGGCAGGTTTATATGGCTTTACTATGGCTCTTGCACAAGAGGTCGCTACTAAGGGGATAACTATAAATACAGTTTCACCTGGATATATAGGTACTGATATGGTGAAATCTATTCGTGAAGATGTATTAAATAAAATTATTGCTACGATTCCAGTCAAAAGGTTAGGAACTCCCGAAGAAATAGCCTCGATCGTTTCATGGCTTGCGTCTAATGATGGTGGTTTTGCTACTGGGGCTGATTTTTCAGTAAATGGCGGACTTCATATGGGGTAAATATCGTTTTTAGTCAAAATAGAGTCTAAAATAGTCACAAATCTATATTTTTTTAAATATTTAAATTTTTGTGAGATAAATGAGAGCTTAATGGCTAAAGTAATACCCAATAAAATGAGTGAGGTTCCTCTAAAAAGTCGCTCTTTGAGATCAGACAAAACTATAAGTCTTAAAAACAGGCAAAAAAGTAAAAAGTTATTAAAATCCGAGCCTAAAGCTGATCCCTATCCTTTATCTAGGATTATAAAAAAATATCCGAACCGTCGTTTATATGACACATTAAATAGCGCCTATATAACACTTACTGATATTAAAAGTTTAGTTATGTCTCATGAGATATTCCAGGTGATCGATGTTAAAACCAACGAGGAAATCACTAGGAGCATTCTGATGCAAATAATTTTAGAAGAGGAGTCTAGTGGAACTCCATTGCTGTCATCTGAAAGCCTATTGTCATTGATAAGATTTTACGGAAATTCATTACAAGGGATGATTGCCCCTTTTTTGGAAAAAAATTTAAATCAGTTTGGCGATCTGCAAAATCAATACCTCTCTTATTGTAAAAATATAGGTGGGGCTATAACCCCAGAAACTTGGTTAAGTTTTAATCAACAAAATACTGCTTCTAACTTCGCTAGTCCGTTTACAAATTTTTTCGAAGTTGGAACAATGTTTCTCGAGCAGATTCAAAGCCAGACTAATGGGTTACTAATTAAATTCCCTTTTAATATACCGCCTAAAACCAATAATTAATTCTTTGAAAGAAAATCGTGTCTAAAGTTGGATTTGTTTCACTAGGTTGTCCTAAGGCATTAGTTGATTCGGAGCTCATATTAACTAGGTTAAGCGCTGAAGGATATGAGATCTCTAAAAATTATGATTCCGCAGATATTGTCATTGTTAATACTTGTGGCTTTATTGATTCTGCGGTGGAAGAAAGTCTTAATGCTATAAGTGAAGCGCTACAAGAAAATGGTAAGGTAATAGTTACCGGTTGCCTTGGGCAGAGAAGTACCTCGGATGGTCAAAATTTGATTAAATCTATTCATCCAGCAATTCTTGGAATTACTGGTCCACATGCAACTAATCAAGTGTTAGATTTAGTTCATACTCATCTTCCTAAACCGCACGACCCATTTATGGATTTAGTGCCTTCTGTTGGCGTTAAGTTAACACCAAAGCATTTTTCTTATCTTAAAATCTCTGAAGGTTGTAACCATCGCTGCTCTTTTTGCATTATTCCAAGCATGCGTGGGGATTTGGTGTCGCGCCCAATCAATGAGGTTTTATTAGAAGCAAAAAAACTGTTTGAGTCCGGCGTAAAAGAGTTGTTGGTTATATCTCAGGATACAAGTGCATATGGCGTTGATATATCCTATAGAGTTGGATTTTGGGAAGGCAGACCTATTAAAAGTCGCATGTATGATTTGGTGGTTGAATTAAAAGCACTTGCTAGAAATTATGATAGTTGGGTGCGATTGCATTACGTGTATCCTTACCCTCATGTGGATGATCTAATTCCATTAATGATAGATTTTAAAGAATTTGGAAATGGATTATTGCCTTATTTGGACGTTCCACTTCAACACTCTCATCCAGATGTTCTTAAAAGAATGAAACGGCCGGCAAGTGGAGAGAAGAACCTAGAACGCATTACCTCTTGGAGAAAAGTTTGCCCAGATTTAATAATTAGGAGTACATTTATCGTTGGATTCCCCGGTGAGACCGAGGAGGAGTTTAATCATCTTCTTGATTTTTTAAGTATTGCGCAACTTGATAGGGTTGGGTGCTTTCCCTTTTCGCCTGTTGATGGAGCCAAAGCAAATGATTTACCTGGTCAATTGCCATTAGAGATTCGAAATCAAAGGCGTGATCAGTTAATGAAGTTAGCTGAAAATATTTCTGTAAATAAACTGAGCAAAAATGTGGGTAAGAAATTTCGAGTTTTAATAGATGAGATTAATAATGAAGGGGGAATTGGTAGAACTTTTGCTGATGCTCCAGAAATAGATGGGCTTGTTTATGTTGCCCCTAATCACAAGGCGTCTAAGCGATATAAAATTGGTGACTTTATAAAAGTCACCATTTATAAATCTGATGGACATGACCTTTTAGCAGAAATTTAAATCGTATTGAATTAAATAAATAATTTACTAATATCAAATCACAAGGAGTTGTTATGACAAAAGATGTCGTTGTATTAAGTGCGGTAAGGTCTGGCGTTGGAAGTTTTAATGGTGCCTTAAGTAGTATTGAACCAGCTGAGTTGGCTGGAATGGTTATGAAAGAGGCAGTTTCTAGATCAGGTGTCGACCCACAATCAATTAACTACGTTACTGTAGGTAATTGCATTCCAACTGAAACTCGCTATCCTTATGTCGCTAGAGTAGCCTCAATTCAAGCCGGTTTATCGATGGAATCAGTTGCGATGGCTGTGAATCGTTTATGTAGCTCCGGACTTCAGGGGATAGTTACTTCTGCCCAACAAATCATGCTCGGAGATTGTGATTATGCAGTTGGTGGGGGTGTTGAAGTAATGTCTAGAGGACTTTATGGTTCACCTGCTATGAGATCAGGTGCTCGAATGAATGACACTAAGATGATAGATATGATGGTCTCAGCTTTAACAGATCCATTTGGAGTTGGTCACATGGGTATTACTGCAGAAAACTTGGCAAAAAAATGGAATTTAAGTAGGGAGGAGCAAGATCAATTAGCGGCAGAATCCCAACGAAGAGCTTCAGTTGCTCAGAGTGAAGGGCGCTTTAAATCACAAATTGTTCCCATTGTGATCAAAAGTCGCAAAGGTGATATTGTTTTTGAACATGATGAGGGTGTTCGCCCAGAAGTCTCATTTGAAAGTCTTAGCAAGCTTAAACCTGTTTTCCTTAAAGAAAATGGAACGGTGACTGCTGGAAATGCATCAAGCATTAATGACGGGGCATCTTTTTTTGTTTTGGCTTCTGCTGAAGTTGCATCTAAATCAGGTTTAAAGCCATTGGCTAGAATTGTCTCTTATGCAGTGGCCGGTGTACCTAATCATATAATGGGTGAGGGACCTATACCGGCATCTAAATTAGCCTTAAAAAAAGCAAATTTAAAAATTTCTGATATAGATGTGGTGGAATCAAATGAGGCTTTTGCATCACAGGCATTAGCCGTTGCAAAAGGATTAGATCTGGATCCTGGAAAAACCAACATCAATGGGGGTGCTATTGCTATTGGACATCCAATAGGAGCATCAGGTGCTGTTATTGCTACTAAAGCCATTTATGAACTTCACCGCTGTCAAGGAAAATATGCCCTTGTAACTATGTGTATTGGTGGCGGACAAGGAATTGCGGTAATTTTTGAAAGACTTTAACTTGATTTAAAAGATACTTAAAATGATATCAAGGCCGGCGAAGTCTAAAAAGCCGTCGGCCTTTTCCTTAACAATCGTTTTTGCTCTATATCCTATAGAGAGCCCCGCACAAGACATCATGGGTAAATCATTTGCACCATCTCCTATCACTAAAGCATTCTTTGTTGTATAGCCATACTTTAGGGCGCATTTACCCACAATTTCAGCCTTTTGCTTACCATCAATAATTGTCCCAACAATTCCGCCTGTAAGTGAGCCATTTACTATTTCTAATTGATTTGCAAATGCATCATTAAAGTTTAATTTTTCTTTAAGTTGATTAGTGAAGAAATCAAACCCGCCAGAGACTAATATGGTTTTCCATCCACGTAACTTAGCGCTAGATAAAAGATTCACTGCGCCTGGATTAAATTTTAATTTGTTGTTGTAGACATGTTCAAGTGCGCTTAAGGGAACACCTTTTAGTAACTTAACACGCAATTTTAAACTCTCAGAAAAATCTTTAATTTCTCCATTCATTGTTAGTTCAGTAATTTTTGAGACCTCTTTTTCAAGTCCAACTTCTCGAGCAATTTCATCTATACACTCAATATTGATCAGTGTTGAGTCCATATCAATGGCAAGTATCTTAATTTGAGTTGGATTAAATTCATGGGGTGAAATGATGAGGTCAGTAGCATAAGAAATTGAGAAATTTCTTATGGCGGTCTTTATATCTGTTGTGATATTAACGTCACTTTCAAATATAGAGCATTGTTTTGTACGACTTTTAATTTTTAAAAAGGGGAAAAGCTGAAGGGCTTTCTCAATAAAATTATTTGAATCTGATGATGAGTGTATAAATGTTATATTCATTTTAATAATTTTCAAGATAGGCGATAGTTTGCTTTATTTTTTCGATCCGCTTAGTTAAAGTACTAAAGTCATCTCGATGTGATGGGGTTATCTTTAATCGATCTTGTCCAAAAAGTTTGAAAGATGGGTTATTTTGAATGAGCTTGATAATTTTTAGAGGGTCAATAGGGGGATTTGGTATAAATTGTAAGAGGATTGATGTATTACTTGCATCAAGTTTTTTTATGCCTATAGAAGATATACCTAACCGTAATCTATGCGTTTCTATTAATGCTAAACCTTTATCGGGAATTTTCCCGAATCTATCTATCAACTCCTCAAAAATTAAATTTATATGTTCATTATCAGTTGATAAAGCTAGTTTTTTATAAATTGATAGCCTTTCATGAACATCTGGGCAGTAATCGCTCGGAAGAAGAGCGGGAACTCCCAATGAGATTTCAGTGGATTGATGCATTGGTGTTAGTAAATCTGGCTCTTTTCCATTCTTTAAATCCTTTACAGCCCTATTTAACATTTCGCTATACAACTGAAATCCGATTTCGTGAATTTCGCCAGATTGTTTATCACCTAGGACTTCTCCTGCGCCACGAATTTCAAGATCATGCATTGCTAAATAAAAGCCAGATCCTAGTTCTTCCATTGCTTGTATAGCATCTAGTCGCAATTTAGCTTGTTTTGATAGAGCCTCAGGATCGGGGACAAGTAAATAGGCATATGCTTGATGATGAGATCTTCCAACGCGCCCCCGCAATTGATGAAGTTGAGCTAAGCCAAATTTGTCTGCGCGATGTATGATAATTGTATTGGCAGAAGGGACGTCAATACCAGTTTCAATGATGGTGCTACAAAGCAAAAGATTTATCTTTTTTGAGACAAAATCATGCATTATTTTTTCCAGCTCTCTTTCTGGTAATTGCCCGTGTGCTATTCCAATTCTTGCCTCTGGTACAACTCTCTCTAAGAAAAGACGTCTATTTTCGATGGTCTCAACTTGATTATGTAAAAAATATACTTGACCGCCGCGTTTTATTTCCCTTAGCACAGACTCTCGAATGATACCCTCACCTTCTCTGCGCAAAAAGGTCTTAATTGATAACCTTTTTTGAGGTGCAGTTGCAATAACAGATAGTTCTCTAATTCCCTCAAGGGCCATACCGAGTGTTCTGGGTATTGGAGTTGCTGTTAGTGTTAGGATATCAACATCTGATCTAAGGGATTTCAATGCTTCTTTTTGTCGAACTCCAAAACGATGTTCTTCATCTATGATTAGTAACCCCAACCTTTTGAAATTTAATTCAGGAGTCAATATTTTGTGTGTGCCTATGACAATATCAGCATTTCCATTTTCAATAGCTTTTAGTGCAGTATTAACTTCTTTAGTTGATTGAAATCGAGATATCTCTACAATTTTTACCGGCCAGTTTGCCATTCTATCGCGCCAAGTGTTTGCATGTTGTTCTGCAAGTAATGTAGTTGGGCAAAGTATTGCTACTTGTTTTCCTCCCATTACTGCAACGAAACTAGCTCTTAAAGCAACTTCGGTTTTTCCAAATCCCACATCTCCGCAAATTAACCTATCCATTGGTTTTCCGCTTGTCATGTCTTCGATAACTGCCGATATTGCAGATAGTTGATCTGGCGTTTCCTCAAATCCAAAACCTTCACAAAAAATAGTGTAATCTGTGCGAGAGAATTCGAATGCATGGCCTTTTCGAATGCTTCTAAGTGCATATATATTAAGGAGCTCAGCGGCTGTATCTCGTATCTGATCAGAAGCTTTTTTTCGCGCTTTTTCCCATTGTTCTGAGCCAAGGTTATGTAATGGAGCATGTTCTGGATCTGAGCCGGCGTACCTTGAGATTAAGTGTATCTGCTGCACTGGGACATATAAACTTGCGCTATTGGCATAGTTTAAGAATAAAAATTCTTCGTCTCCCTGACCCGTATCAATAAGAATAAGTCCTTGATACCTTCCTATGCCGTGCTCAGAGTGTACAACAGGATCTCCCACATTTAACTCTGATAGATCTCTAACGATACTATCAATATTTGTAGAGGATTCTTTCTTTGAACGTTTTCTCTTCGATTCAGAATTAAAAAATAATACATATTCAGAAATAAAACAAGAATTTAATGAAGCGGAAATAAAGCCATTATAAATTGGTGCAACAATTAGTCCAAAATTATGACCACTTGAAATAAACTCATTAATACCAGCATGAAACTCTAGATTAAGAATATTAGTTGAGGGTAAAAATGAGGAGTTATCAATCAAATCCTTAATCGTTTCTCTTCTCCCGGGAGTGTCAGCGCAAATTACAATCTTATATTTTGTTTCTGATGAAAATTGGCGAAGCAAAGATATTGAATCAGCAGATTTTCTGTTAATTGAAATGGTGGGGATGGTTAAAAACGATTTATTATCGGCATCGTTTTCGATAGCATTATTTTTTAAAGTTACTCTAGGGTAGGGTTTTATTAATGAAAAAAATTGTTCTTCATTAATAAAAATATCATTTGGATTAACTATTGGTCTTTCAACGTCATGTGATAAGAACTTATGCCGTTCAGTTACATTTTCCCAAAACGAGGAAATAGATTCTTGAATATCCCCCTGTATCCATATCCAAGGGGATTGTGTAAATTTTGGAAAATAATCAACGATAGATTCTAAACGGTCAAAAAATAAAGGCAAATAGAATTCAATTCCAGGACTAGCAATTCCTTGCGCTAAATCTTTATACATAGAACATTTTGAAGGGTCTCCTTCAAAATACTCTCTCCATTTCCCACGTGCAAACTTTCTTGCGGCCTCATCAAAAGGAAATTCATGACCGGGGAGTAGTTTGATTTCTTTTACTGGAAATAAGCTTCTTTGAGTATCTGGATCAAACGTTTTGATATTCTCTATTTCATCATCAAAGAGATCTATACGATAAGGTAAGTTTGATCCCATCGGAAATAAATCAATTAGTCCGCCACGAATACTATATTCGCCAGGCCTAATAACTGCAGACACAGGATCATAGCCAATTTCTTGTAATTTATTTCTCAGCATAACTTGATTTATTTTTTCACCTTGCTTAAAGAAAAAAGTCCTTGAGGAAATAAATTGAGGGGGAGACATTCGTTGTAAGAATGTACTCACAGAAAGAAGCAAGACGTCGCAATCACCTTTGTTTAATCGATGAAGTGTTTCTAATCTTTCAGAAATTAGATCTTGATGTGGGGAAAAGTGGTCATAAGGTAAGATTTCCCAATCGGGAAGCTTTCTTACAATTAATGAACTATTGAATAGGGCGATTTCATCGTAAAGTCTATTTAAATCATCAAAATTGCTACAAATAACTATTAATACGGAGAAGTTTTCTCTATATATTTCAGCATGTTGGGCTATTAAAGCCGCATCAGCTGACCCAATGATTTGATTGAACTCATATTTTTTCCCAATTTGTGGTTTAGGAAGAGGCGGATCTAAAAACAGTTTTCTATTTGTTTGCGTAAGTGGTTGTGAAGAGTTTTCCATGAAAGCATTATAGAATTGATCTATGTTTGTTCGCTCTAGTACTCCCTTAATAAATAATTATCAAAAATGACTAAATGCCACGCTCTAATCCCTTGTGCAGGAATTGGACAAAGAATGGGTGGAACTACACCTAAACAGTTTTCCTTAATTGATGGGAAGCCCATGGTGCTTTATTCATTGGAACGTTTTATTGAATTAAGTGAAATAGAATCAATTTGGATTGGACTATCTCCTGATCAGAGTGAACATACTAAAATCAATTGGCCAATTTCCGATAAACTCAAGCTAACATTAACCGGCGGTCCATCCCGACAAGAAACAGTGCTTCGTACTTTAGAGGAGATGCTCTTATCGGGTATTTCTAAGAATGATTGGGTCTTAGTACATGATGCTGCGAGACCAGGCATCACACAACAACTGATTCTAAGTTTAATTAAAGTGGTCCGCTCCAAATCTGATAATTTTGGTGGAATTCTTGCTTTACCTATTAGCGATAGTATTAAAAAGTCTCATAATCCATTATTGTTTGATGCCCAAATCGAATCTGGGATACCAAGAGATAAATTATGGTTGGCGCAAACGCCTCAAATGTTTAAAGTGAAAGATCTATACGAGGCTCTAACTTCTGCAATTAATAAGCATCTTGTATTCACAGATGAGGCAAGCTTGTTTGAAAATAACGAAGTCGGGCCTTTATTAATTTTAGGTTCTTTACAAAACTTTAAAGTTACCTATCAGGATGATTTATATACAATGGAAAAAATTATAGTAAGTGGTATTTCTTCAAAAGCACAATTAAAATCAAGTTCAATTAGGATTGGCCAAGGCTACGATGTTCATAAATTGGAGATAGGTAGAGATTTAATTTTAGGGGGGGTGCTTATTGATCACCCGATGGGATTACTTGGCCACTCAGATGCTGATGCTTTGACTCATTCAATTATTGATGCATGTTTTGGAGCTGCAGGCTTAGGCGATATTGGGCAACATTTCCCAGATACAGATTTGAAATACAAGGATGCAAATAGTCTGGATTTATTAAAAACCACCGCTAGTATTTTGATGGGGGGCGGATACAGTATTTTAAATGTTGATTGCACCATCATCTGTCAAAAGCCCAAGTTGGAAAATTATTTGCCACAAATGAGAGTCAATATTAGCCAAGCTTTGCAGATTGAAAGCTCCCGCGTGAACATAAAGGCTAAAACTAATGAAAATCTTGGTTATCTAGGTAATGAAGAGGCAATAGAAACTCAAGCAGCAGTGCTCGTTGATTCATCTTTTAATTGAATTTAGCCTCACACTTGCTAAAGACTGTAAAATAATGGTTTAAATGTGCGAGGATGGCGAAATTGGTAGACGCACCAGGTTTAGGTCCTGACGCCAGAAATGGTGTGGGGGTTCGAGTCCCCCTCCTCGCACCAAGGTATTATTTGCTACAAAAGCAAGTATT
>CAIJNI010000070.1 GCA_903821995.1 uncultured beta proteobacterium | reverse complement strand
CATTCGTTGTGAGAATTTTCAAGCACAAGACCACTTGGACAAAGTGGCAATAAGTTATTAATCTCAAGAATCTCTTCAACGAGTATGGTGTCGTTAAAGTTACGAAGTACGGTGTCTTCGAGGACAAAGTGCAAGCTAGCACCTTGGTCAAATATCTTTTGATATATTTCTTTTCTTCGACTACTGCGTTTTGGCAACATAAACATACTGCACATTAAAAGACCTTCGAGGTCTTTTAAATGATTAATAATTCCATCCAAAACTAAATAAGAGTGGGGAAAAATATTTTCACCTTGATGCAACTTATAGATATAGCCTTTTCTTTGGCAATAGTCTCTTAATGCCAAAGATTGCATGGGGATAGGTACTTTGGCCCCGCCAAATTCCCTTGCAAACACATACCCTCGATAGCCTGATTTAATGATGCTCATGGCTTATTCCTTGAACCCGCCAGGTTCAACATATCTGATACCGATCTTGGTTGCTGCACGAGTCGTAATTGGCAAATAAAATGAACCCAACTTTTTCTCATAACTTGTATAGGGTGTAAATAATCCAGTAAACCGGCAATTTAAAGACCACCGTGATTCTAGGGAGTCATTCACCACATTGCCATGTAAACAACTTGAGTCAAAAATCAGTACATGGCCATAAGGTATATCTAACCATTTCAGATCCTGTTGAACCACTTCATAGACACTTGGCATATCGCCAATATCTTTTAGATTTTTCACCACTGCTTTACTTTTCTCTGGCGATAAAATAAACATAGATTTTTTACCAGACACACTGACTAAGGGCAACCACTGCACAACCTGAAATGGTGTCTCGCCACTAAAAATATCAGAATGAATGTCTAAAAGTGATGAGTTATCCATCGGCAACTGAATAGATGGATTAACTCGGTTCTGCATTGCCAATTCATTGCCCACGAGAGAAAATAAATTTGACCTCCCCAATGAGAAATAAGTAGGCCTGAGCCAACTTAAGTCATTCATACCTCTAAAAATCGCTAATCTTAGACTATTGAGATTCTCCACAGTCACCAAGTCATGGATATGATTTAAAAAATGCTCTGGATCGCTCGGGTAATCTATTTTTAAATGATGGCACGCTAATTCCACAATCATTTTTCTAATCTCATTTAAACCAGGGAGATTGTCCACAGGACTGATCACATACCCATCTTCAAGTAGTTTTTGGGAAATGGCTACTTCAGATTCTGTAAGAAAACTTTGTAACATGTAATGAACTCACTTGATGGCATGCTTTTGGGGAATATCAGCATATTTTTATAATATTTTGAATGATTAACTGAGTTCTATTTGCTCGAATAAGACGACTTTTATCCCCTAAATGTCTTATTTGCCTATCAAGTTCTGTTTTAAACTTCTTAGCAATATCTAACTAATTCCACTGATTAGGGACTTGAATGAAAAAAGCATTAATTATTGGCGGAGGGTTTGCCGGATGCGCTGCTGCTCACCAATTAAAATTATTGGGCGGTTGGGACGTCACACTAGTTGAATCGGCACCCTACCTAGGCGCTGGAGTTAGAACAAAATATATGGGTGGCCACCCGTATACCCTTGGTCCAAGACATTTTTTAACGCCTTGGAACCATGTTTATGAGTATCTCAATAAATACTGTCCACTCAGACGATGCGCTGAACATGAATTTTCAACCTATGTTGAACGTGATCAGGCATTTTATAGCTATCCGATTCATGCAGATGATTTCTCAAAAATGCCTGATTCCGCAAAGATTAATCAAGAGTTAAAAGATTTAAATCTAGAAGCACTTGCGCTGATGAGTCCTGAACAGATCGCAAAGTTAAGCCCCGAGGAAAAAAGGAAAGCCAACAAAGCTGCGCTTGCTACTAACTTTGAAGAGTACTGGATTTATTCGATTGGTAAATCACTCTATAGCAAGTTCGTAGATACCTATTCCAAAAAAATGTGGATGATTGATGACAATAAAACCATCGATGATTTTGCTTGGTCTCCCAAAGGCGTCACTATTAAAGAAGGTGCACGAGCAGCTTGGGATAGAGCGATCTCTGCTTATCCTATTGCACCCAATGGCTACGACGATTATTTTGATATTGCTACTGTTGGTACAACAGTTCTCTTAAATACTAAAATTACTCATTTTGATATCCAAAATAAAACCGTTGTGTTTAATAACGAGAAGCACCAATATGATGTGATTGTTAACACAATCTCTCCAGATCTATTATTTGATTATTGTTATGGAGAATTGCCTTATCGTGGTCGCGATTTAATTCCGATCGTCCTACCTGTTGAATTTGCTCTACCAGAAAATGTTTACTTTACTTATTACTCTAGTGATGAAAAATATACCCGAGTAACTGAATATAAAAAGTTTACGCAGCATAAGTCTGATAGCACCTTAATTACACTTGAGATTCCTTCTTTAAATGGTAAGTACTACCCCATGCCATTTAAAGCTGAAAAGGCTAAAGCTGACCAATACATTAACTTAATGCCCGATGGTGTTTTTTCGATCGGCCGTGCAGGCGCTTATATCTATGGTGTTGACATTGATGACACGATTGATCACGCTATGAAAGTCGTAGAACAACTCAAAGCTTAAGCTACTACATCAAATAATCAAGGTTCGGATACGGTTTTAGATTACTTTGATCAATTATTTGAATGTGGTGTTAACTTGTCTTCTTGCGAAATAGCAGGTTACATCCGACCTCAGAATTTTTGGGGCGCTCTTTACTAACGATTTGATAATCATGTGAGATAAATTGATTGATGATATCTTCGCTATCTTTTAGGCCACTATCCTCATAGTAAACTTCAGCCGCATTAAAAATTACTTGAGTAGCACCTTCAAATACAGTTTTTTCATTACCGTCTACATCGATTTTAATTTTGCTAGGATATTCGAGATTAAATTGCTCAAAAATCGAATCTAAAGGAAACCCTAATTGCAACGAGACATGTTTACCACTTCCCTCGATCGTATTAAGCGGAGTTTCATTGCCAATCGATTGCAATGCATCTCCTCTTGAAAAATCTCGATAAAAAATATCTGCCACCATATGTTTACTTGTTGCCGGAAATGGCATGATAATGACTTTATGGGTGAGCCCGTTGAGAAACAAGTTCTCTTTTAATAACCCTATATTGATGGGATCTAGTTCGCAGGCGTAGGTTAATTTAGATTCAATAGCACCTGGTACGGTATACGTCCCTACATTGGCACCAATATCTAAAAATATATCCTCCTGATTGAAGGTCTTGAGCCAATTAATCATCATAGGTTCTTCTTTATAGAACGTATTGGCGCGCCATAAAAGCCTTCCGTGCCCTGTTCTAAATCGAATCACTTTATTTTTACTGGACTGCCCGTTCCAAATGATTGAGTAATGTGGATCTAGCATTTGCATAAATACATTAGAAAATTTGTTTTTTCCATTGAGAAACAAAATTTTGATGAGTCCTTTGGAAAAAATACGGCGTAAATTTTCATATATAGTCGGCCGATAACCAAACTGACCTATGGTTTGCTGTGCAACGGGCTGTTGAGTTGTGGGTTGTTCTATTTGATTCGCACTCATCCTATACACCATTGACTGTGATTTGATATTCTAAATTCTGATCTATTGCAATCATGTCTGTGGATATGGCTGGAAAATTCTCCCCATAAATCTTTCCAATCAGAAAAATAGAGATGATTCTTTCAACCATAAAATTCAATGACCTCTCGTTATAACCATCTCTTTGTATATGATTTTTTTCATAATAGGTAGTAATTAACCACCAAATTCGTTCAAATAAATCCCTAAAAAATTTAACTTTTGAGGCAAATATGGCTACGTGGATCGTGCTTGTACTCGCCACAAGACCTGCGATTTGAGAGCTAATAATTCCAGCTCTCACAGCGTGAGCCAACCCGAATAACAAGTCATCTAAATGCGTATGCGAAATTGCATATTGACTCATGATGTTTGCGCCAATCCCTAAGGGTTTACAAGTTAATAAATCATATCCTACGGGCATGTCGAGAAGAACTTTGGACTGCCAGTCATTTTGCAATTCCTCAGGAGACATTATATTTCGGTACTGCTTATCAGGGCTCTCTGAATTGGTGAAGTTATCTAAAAAAGAATGGGTGTAATCTGAACTTAAATGTCTCCCAAAATATGCTCGATATCCCAACATGGTGACGTAATCATCATCGGGTAAATTTTCCATGTCTTTTAATATTGCAGGAATAGCTCTGTAAATTGCAAAAGTTCTATTGAGGTTGATATCTTCACTGAGATAATCCCCAGAATATATCGCTCCTGGTTCTCTATACGGACCCACTGTGACCAACTTATGCTCAAAAGGGATTTTCCACTCTAATTTCTGATGTGCAACTATATATTTATGCAAACAAAATCCTTTTGATATGAGTTGATTTGAGGCATGATTTTTCCTTTTGCTGGGCAAAATTGAAATCTGATGTAAATCATAGTCCAGGAATTTTGGATTTATTTTATGAATATGATTGTTTTTATGGCTTTATTCTCTAAATTCATAAAAATGACGAGCCCATCCTTCAGCATCCTGTGTTTTAGTATTTCACCGTGCGTAGCTCATGACTTGCAGTTTCAGTTTTAGCTTTGGGCACTGCTTTCATTGAAATATTGCTCTAAGATCAAAACCGCTGCCTGAGCATCAATATCTCCACCTACATCACTCACCGTTGCAGATGAATAACGCTCATCGACCCAAGTCACTGGCAAATTAAATCGTCCGTGAAGTTGGTTGCCAAACCGGGTCGCTTTTGCAGTCATCTCATGAGGCTGCCCATCAGGATGCCTGGGTAAGCCCACAGCAATATGAGATGGTTGCCATTCATCAATGATTTTTTTAATGGCTCTAAATGTTTCATCAACATTTTTATGATGAATTGTTTTAAGTGCTTGCGCTTGTTTAAGCAGTGTGTTTCCTACTGCAACACCAATGCGCTTTTCCCCAAAATCAAAAGCTAGTATGGTTTGCATCAGACTTTCTTGCTCACGCATGCCCCACTTGGCCACTCAAGTGATTGGGATCTATACCGATGAGTGACATCACTTTTTGATAACGATTTTTATACGGGGTATCAAAAACAATCTCATTGATCTGATGAAGATTAGTCGCTAAATTAAGCCAACCATTACGAGAAATTTCATCCTCAAGCTGTCCTGCTCCCCAACCTGCATAACCTAAGGTCATCATTATTTTACTTGGCCCTTGACCTTGAGATACTGCCTCTAATACATCTTTTGATGTCGTCATTGCTAAGCCACCTGGAACAGTCAGTGAGGAGTTATACCGAATATCATCGGCCTGCGGATGCAAAACAAAACCACGCTCCGTTTGAACGGGACCTCCAATAAATACAGGCTGATTCAGTATAGGTGCGATCGGTGCGATTTCTAATTTGAGCTCAATTTTCTCAAAAAGATCAATGAGATCGAGATCTGTAGGGCGATTAATCACGAGCCCCATAGCCCCTTGAGGATTATGCTCACACACATAAATCACTGTACCTATAAAGTTATCATCTAGCATACCGGGCATAGCAATCAATAATTGATTGGATAAATGGGAGGCGTCGTCGGTATAAAAGCTCATGATTCTATCTTATCTTAGATCAAATCGTATGCCTACTTATTTTGATATTCTATTAAAATCAAGTGATATTTCAATATATAAAATTTTAAGCACTGCCTCCAATATAAACATTAAAAATTTCGGATAAGAAACAATGACTCGAGCACTTGTTTGGTTAAGACGTGATTTACGCCTTTATGATCACGCCGCATTAAGCACGGCACTATCCTCCTATGATGAGGTATTTCTGACTTTTATCTTTGATAAGACGATTTTGGACCCTCTTCTAAAAAAAGGACTAAGGAAAGATCGCCGCGTTGATTTTATTTGGCAATCACTCGAAGAAATTAATCACGAACTAAAAAGTAAATCGCCTTCAAGTGGACTCATGGTTCGCCATGGCGACCCCCAAGTAGAAATTATTACCCTAGCCAAGTCACTTGGCGTCGACGCCGTTTTAACCAACCGTGATTATGAACCCTCTGCTATTGCAAGAGACCACGCAGTAGAAGAGGCTTTAAAACTTCTGAACATTTCGTTTATGAGCTTTAAAGATCAAGTCATTTTTGAGAAAAGAGAAGTACTCACCCAGCAAGGCAATACCTTCTCTGTCTTTACCCCTTTTAAAAATGCATGGTTTAAAAGACTCACTCCCGATGACTTAGCACCTTACCCTTGCTTTAACATCCCAAGCCATTCTGAAAAGCTCGGGAAAATTCCGAAAACACTTCGCCACGATATGCCCAGTTTAGAGTCGATGGGATTTGATAAAACGGATATTGATACCTTCGTACGTCCTGGGATGTCTGGCGCTTCGCAACTCTATGAAGATTTTTTAGGTCGTATGGATCAGTATCAAGCCACTCGTAACTTTCCGTCGATCAAAGGTCCAAGTTATTTGTCCACCCACTCTCGTTTTGGGACAATTTCTATTCGCGCACTAGCGCGAGAATCTTTTCGCATCATGAGCTCAGGAAGTTTAGGCGCTAGCACATGGCTCAACGAACTCGTCTGGCGAGATTTCTATTTTATGATTTTATCGAATCACCCTCGCTTAGCAAACGGTGTTTCATTCAAGCCCAGCTACGATCAAATTATTTGGGAATCCGGTGATCATGCTCAAAAACTATTTGCATCATGGTGTACTGGTCAGACCGGTTATCCACTCGTTGATGCCGCGATGCGACAACTCAATGCGACGGGTTATATGCACAATCGCTTGCGGATGGTCGCTGCTTGCTTTCTTGTGAAAGATCTTGGTATTGACTGGCGCTGGGGTGAATCTTATTTTACAGATCAACTGAATGACTTCGACTTTGCTGCTAATAACGGTGGCTGGCAGTGGGCTTCATCTAGCGGTTGTGATGCTCAGCCGTATTTCAGAATATTTAATCCCATCACCCAATCTGAGAAATTTGATAAAGACGGTAAATTTATTCGTAAGTATTGTCCTGAGCTGTCTTTACTATCGAATAAATCAATTCATGCGCCATGGCTAGCAGGTGCTATTGAATTAGAATCTGCTGAAATTCGTCTGGATGACAACTACCCTTTACCCATTGTGGATCATGCACAAGCGAGGTTAAACACATTACAACGCTTTAGCGTTGTAAAATCATCTGACTCGAACGAATGATAAATACCTATTTTTAAAAGTTTATTTTCTTTCTTGGGATTTCTTTTAAAATCAATGTTTGAATAGTGTTCTTCTATAAAGCTTTCTTATGAATCAAATTTACGCGATTGGTGATGTGCAAGGCTGCTCAACGCAACTTGACCAACTCGTGAGTAAACTTCCTCTAGGCTCCAAAATTATCTGTGTGGGTGATCTCGTTAATCGAGGCCCTGACTCTTTAGGAACATTACGCCGACTCAAGTCCTGGCAGGAACAAGGTGAGGCAGAATGCCTTTTAGGGAACCATGATTTACATCTTCTAGCTCGCGATGCTAATATCCGGGGTCCAAAGTCCTTAGATACGATTGACGATGTTTTGCGTGCGCCTGATCGACGTGATTTAATCGATTGGTTGCGCCATCGTCCTGTTGCACTTTTTGATGGTAGCAATTTGTTTATTCATGCAGGGGTTCTACCCCAATGGGATATTAATCAAACCATGGAGTTAGCTTCTGAGGTTCAAAAAGCACTTCGTAAAAAGAATTACAGAACCTTTTTAGAAAATATGTACGGTAATACACCCTCTAAGTGGTCTAACACCCTCAAAGGTCCTGACCGCTTACGCGTGATTATCAATTCGTTTACACGATTACGCTTTTGCTCTACTAAAGGTGAAATGGATTTCATCAGTAAAGAAGGTTTGACTACGGCTCCTAAAAATTACTATCCCTGGTTCGAAATCCCCAAACGTAAAACAGAGAAATACCGAGCCATTTTTGGGCACTGGTCAACACTTGGTTTAATTAATCGCTCCAATGTCGTCGGTTTAGATACCGGTTGCGTGTGGGGTGGGGATCTGACTGCAATGTCGATAGAAAAAACCCCACAGTTTATTCAAGTTCCAGGACTTGTGAAACCTGTTGGGCTTTAATTCTTAAATGCTGAGCTCATTAGCTCTATTTCTGCATTAACTATAGCTTTTTTTGGCTTCTTCCTTCCAAGTTTTCGTGACTAGCAGGATCTCATCTACGATTGTCTGAGCTTCTAATTGAGTGAATTCATAAAACTCTGCCGTTTTAATGACACCGGTAAGATCTGGTTGATGTATCTTTATACCTTAGCCTAAGTGCACCTTGTCTTGTTACATCTTGCACGCCGAGAAAGAAGTCCCAAGCTTGTAAGTTTTTCATTAGCACTTTTGATCCTTAGCTTCTATAGCCTCTCTTCGCTTCATTAAAGTTTGTCACCAGCGATTAGGGGATGAATCTAGAAGAATCCTAAAATTACCAAGCGTTGGATCAGGATCAATCGCAAATCTTTTGGGATTGTCGAGCCATTTCCGATCATAAATAAACCTAAGAATGCCGTGATCTTGATGAAAGTCACCAACTTTTTAGGCTCAGGGGATAGGATTGCAATATCAATCCAGACTTCGAGCTGATTTGCTTTCATTATCATCCCTCCTCGCCGCTAATTCCAAATCTTGTAATTTACGACCGAGCACATCATCTTTAGCCAGTAAATCAAAATCACTCTGTAAGCCTAGGGCAGCCATTATTCTTAAATAAACTCCCAGTGAAACAGCCGGTGATCCTTTTTCTGCTCGGTGGAGTGTCATTCTCGAGATCAACGACTGTGCCGCTAGTGTTTCTGCTGATATTTCACGGCGCAGTCGGGCAAGCCGTATCCGCTCACCGAAATTGGTCAGAATTTTTTTTTCATTCGAAAATATAACGGGTGGTTTGCTAGGCATGTATCACATTATATACTAAAGTAGCATTATTCGAATATAATGTGATACATTTTAAGTTAGCAAGTAATTACTTCAATACTGTTTATATCTTTTTAAATGCCTTTTTAGCAGCTGATAACATCTCTTCAATCACCCGTTCATCATGAGTTATTGATAAGAACCCTGCCTCATACGCTGACGGCGCTAAATAGACTCCATGATCGAGCATCGCATGAAAGAATCGCTTGAATTTCTCAATATCAGAGGCTGTGACATCCGCAAGTGATCTTGGTTTTTGTTTGGCAAAGTAAATCCCAAACATCCCACCAATATGATCCGTTGCAAAATCATGGCCTGCAGCATGAGCTAATGTTGTCATCTCGGTAAGTAAATGTGTAAGCCGAGTAGAGAGCGTTTTAAAAAATCCGGGTTGACTAACCAAGTTTAAAGTGGTGAGCCCTGCAGCAACCGCCAGAGGATTGCCGGATAAAGTTCCGGCCTGATAAACATTTCCGAGCGGAGCAAGCTTACCCATAATGTCTTTTCTACCACCAAACGCTGCCATTGGCATCCCACCACCCATCACTTTTCCCAGGCAAGTGAGATCCGGTCGAATACCGTGAATACTTTGAGCGCCACCCAGTGCAACCCGAAATCCAGTCATCACTTCGTCGTAAATTAAAACGGATCCATACTGACTCGTCAGCTCGCGCATGGCTTTTATAAACTCAGGTGAGAGCTGCACGAGATTCATATTGCCAGCAATCGGCTCAACAATGAGCGCAGCAATCTGAGGACCAAATTGTTTGAATGCGGCCTGAAGCGCTGCTAAGTCATTAAAAGGCAACACCAAGGTATGTTTAACGAGGTCTTGCGGAACGCCGCCAGAAGAGGGTGCATTCGTTGCAAGATCAATCCCCTCTTCAGCAAATGTCAATAAGCCTGAGCCTGCTTTGACAAGCAAACTGTCGGCGTGACCGTGGTAGCAACCTTCAAATTTAATAATCAAGTCACGTCCAGTAAAACCACGAGCCAACCTTAGCGCACTCATCGTAGCTTCTGTACCACTGGATACAAGCCTTACCTGCTCAATACTTGGCACTAATTCAACAATCTTTTCTGCCATCAAGATTTCAGCCTCAGTCGGAGCGCCATAACTAAAACTATTCTCAGCTGCTCGTTGAACCGCTTTAACGACATCAGGGTGCGCATGCCCGAGTATCATCGGTCCCCAAGAACCGATGCAATCAATATATTTTTTATCTTCAACATCCCAAAAATATGCGCCCTGTGCTCGCTTGATAAATCGGGGAACTCCTCCAACCGATCGAAATGCACGAACTGGGGAGTTCACACCACCTGGCGTTGTAATCTGCGCCCGATCAAATAATTCTTGATTAGTTGTCATCGTCAATGCTCCTTAAATAGCAACCATTTCGAAATCTTCTTTGCGTGCGCCGCATTCTGGACAGGTCCAGTTAATAGGCACATCTTTCCATAATGTTCCAGGTGCAATACCCTCTTCAGGCAGCCCAGCTTCCTCGTCATACATCCATCCACAAATGAGGCACATATAAGTATTGAATTCCATAAATAGCTTTCTTTTTATTTATTAACGATATTCTTTATTTTAACTTGGGAACGTTCACTAGCAACTGATGCGTAAAAATCAGGCTGAACGAATTGCTTCTAGAATGTTAAACCGAAATAAGCGACATTCAATCGCACCATTAAATAATGGTGTCCGCTTGGATTCTTTCATTCTGAGCTGACCTGGCAATCCCATGTCAGCGGTTAAGACGTCGACTTGCCAGCCGGGGAATTGGTTTTTGAGGTGTCTTCCAAACTGAGCCAAAAACTCCACAAATTCTGGATCAGTAATATTTTTAGGCAAAGGATCCCTTGCGCCGCGTTGCATCTTATCGTTAGAAAAAGTTTGAGTTTCCCATTCGTCATCGCCACGACCACCTTTAATATCTATTCGCTCACCATAGGGAGGATTAAACAGCAAGATACCATTCGTTTGAAATGGATTTTTGGATACTAAGGCGTCGACTTGCTTCACTACAGGCTTACCAGGTAACCCCGCCTTTTGCCAGTTTCTCTGACACATCGCCACCATTTTTTCATTAATATCTGATCCAGCAATATGCAAAGTCTCTCTAGAAAAAAACTTCATCTCTTGGGTCGCACCTTGCTTTAAGGTTTCCCACGATTGCATTTCTTTTTTTAGCGCAAAAGGTTTTAGTCTTGAAAAGCCAAACCCCTGAACTTCACTGACCAAGTCAACTCTCGTCGGTTTGAATTGTTGTGCTCGACGCACTTGTCGTTGTTCTGGTAAATCGTCTCGATGATCAAGAACACGTGTTCTCTTACTTTCTAAAGAAACGGGTTGTTGGTCTGTTTTAAGATTCTGGGTCCGGTGACCGGATGTAATCGGCTGATTAACTCTAACCGTCACGATAGGCTGACCTGTAACCTCTGAGATAGGCGCTTGCCATACAGAAGCAGGCTTTTCTTCTTCAAGCGCGTCCGCTAAAGTTTCATTGATGACGCAAGACTCTTGAGCAATGGTGGGCATGGGTTCTGCTTTATTTAGTTCTGCTTTATTTAGTTCTGCTTTATTTAGTTCTACTTTAAGAGTTTCTTCTGTATTCAGCTTCAGATTTTTTGGAGCTTGATCTTCTCTTAAAAATGGTGTGTCTAATTCATTGTTGGTATGATCTTGTTTTACCAAGCCGGCTCTGATAGCTCCTGGCGGTATATGCAAAGCGATTTGAGCGGCTTCAATTAAAAATGTACCACTACCACACATCGGATCAAATAATGGCTGAGAAGGCTCCCATCCTGTCAGCGCCAAGATACCCGCAGCTAAATTTTCCTTCAACGGGGCAGCCCCTTTTTCATCTCGCCATCCTCGTTTAAATAAGGATTCGCCTGAAGTGTCTAAATAAACCGAGAGATGTGTTTGGTTAATAAACGCCATGACTCTGACATCCGGCGTTGCACGGTCGATATCAGGACGCTCGCCTTTGACCTCGCGCATACGATCACATACGCCGTCTTTAATTTTGAGATTGACAAAGTTAAGGCTGGTTAAATTAGAACGTTGTGATGTCGTATCAACCCTCAAGGTTTGCGTGGGATCAAACCAATCTTCCCAAGCTAGACCTCTAACAGTATTGTAAATATCATCTTCACTACGATAGGTCGTATGAGCTAGTTGCATTAAGACCCGACTAGCAATTCTGGAGTAGAGATTAATCAACATGACTAAAGTATGCGAACCTGATACTTCTATACCGCCAGTGGGCTTGACAGGAATTGGACTGATAATCGTAGAACTCAACTGAGCTCTGAGCTCTGCGTTCGATTCAGTCGTGGGCTCTAGGAACTTTTGGACTAATGCACTTAACTCCTCATGTAAAGGAGTTTCAAGGCCACGAGGACAAACAACAAATAATTTCAAAAGGGTTTTAAAACAACAAGAAGAGTCACAAGTGTGAGCAAAAGCACTGGCGCTTCATTAAACCATCTAAACCAAATATGTGAGTGTTTGTTCATCCCAGTTCGGAACTTCTTGAGTATCCCCCAACATGCATGATGATAACCAATCACAAGAACCACTAAAAATAGCTTAGCATGCATCCAAGCTGTTCCTGGGCTTCGGCCCACACCATAATATAAAAATAAAATAAACCCTAAAACCACAGCGGGTATGGCCAAGATGGTCATAAACTTAAATAATTTAGTCGCCATGGCCAGTAACCTTTCCTGCACAGCTGGATTACTATCCATCGCTAGATTGACAAATATTCTTGGCAAATAAAAAAGCCCCGCAAACCATGAAGCTATAAAAATGATATGAAGTGCTTTCACCCATAAATACCCTGTCATACCCATTTCAATTCCTTTTTATTTTAGTGACTGCTTACTCTAAGCTCAAAGATTCTTCAAATAGAAGCAATTAAGTTCGAATTGAACCGTTACCTTTAACAATATATTTGAGGGAGGTTAAGCCTTCAAGACCTACCGGGCCCCGTGCGTGGAGTTTGTCATTAGAAATTCCAATTTCAGCGCCCAGTCCATATTCAAAGCCATCTGCAAAACGCGTGCTGGCATTGACCATCACGCTTGCACTATCGACTTCTTTTAAGAAGCGATTCATATGAAGATGGTTTTCCGTCATAATCGCATCGGTATGATGACTACCATATTCATTAATGTGTTTAATCGCATCATCCAGAGAATCAACAACTTTTATCGACAAAATAGGTGCAAGATACTCTGTGTGCCAATCTGCTTCTGTGGCATCAACCAATCGAATCATTCCTTCAAAACCCGCTTGCGCCAAAATACCCTTAGTCTTTCTGCACACTCGGAGTTCAACCCCTTTGTCGAGATAAATCTTACACAGCGGGGGCAGTAATTTAGCACCAATCTTTGAATGAACTAATAAGGTTTCCATCGCATTACAAGGAGAGTACCGTTGTGTTTTAGCGTTGTCACACACCGCAATGGCTTTTGGCAAATCAGCAAACTCATCAACGTAGGTATGGCAAATACCGTCTAAGTGCTTAATCATCGGCACCCGCGCATCCTTCATAAGGCGCGCGATTAAACTTTTACCGCCCCGAGGCACAATCACATCAATATACTCATTCATCGTAATCATCGACCCAACAGCTGCTCGGTCTATGGTCTTCACGACTTGCACACCTTCGGCAGGAAGCCCTGCTTTTTCTAAAGCAGTTTGAATTATCTTCGCAAGTGCTGTGTTAGATTCAATAGCCTCTGAACCCCCTCTTAATATCGTAGCATTACCCGACTTAATACATAACGCGGCAGCATCAATCGTCACGTTAGGACGTGATTCATAAATGATCCCAATCACTCCAAGAGGGACGCGCATCTGACTTACTTCAATTCCTGTGGGACGCTGTCTTAAATTAAGCATCTCGCCAATCGGATCAGGTAAGGCAATAATTTGTTCAAGCCCTTCAGCCATACTTGCAATGACCTTATCAGTTAGCGTTAAGCGATCAATAAAAGCAGCATCATGACCATCGGCTCTTGCACGAATTAGATCAATTGAATTTGTTGTTTTAAGAGCCTCTGCTTGAGCACGAATAGCACTCGCCATATGAAGTAATGCTGTATTTTTTTGTTGCGTTGATGCTTTAGCCATCGCTCTTGATGCTAAGCGGGCTTTTTTACCTATCTCTATCATCTCAGCTTGAATAGCTTCAACGGAAGGTTGATGAAGTGCAGAAGTAATTTCAGTCATAAAAAATATTTATCCAGATAATGCTTATTTTCCACTATTTACGTACATTTATCTAAATTCATTTATTGGTAGCTAAAGAGCCCACCAATCCGGCGTAGTCCATCCCAGGGATCTTTAGGCATCTCTGGTGCTGCAATCCCCTTAGATTGTTTATCGATATCTGCAATCATTTTTGTAGCCCTCTGAATCGTTGCCATATTCATACGACGAACAGCCCCCGGAAATAACTGTTCTTTTTTACCCCAAATACGTTTAGCTTTCATTGCACCCATTAAATTACCACCTGCATCAACTTCTTGCCTAAGACTCATTAATAAGCGAATCTCTTCAGAAAGACTCCATACGACGAGAACAAGGGCCTCACCTTCTCCTTTGAGGCCATCTAACATCCGGTTGATTCGGTTCATGTCGCCCTCAAGGAAGGTTTCTGAGAGCTGAAAAACGTTATAACGTGCAACATTTAAAATGGCATCTCTGAACTGTTCCTCAGACACCACTCCTTTGGGGAACATCAACCCAAGCTTTTGAATTTCTTGATGCGCAGCAATCAAGTTTCCTTCAACTTGGCTCACTAAGAACTCTAAACTCCTCTCCCCTGCTTCTCCGGGTTCAACTTCTAGACCTTGGACTTTAAGCCTTTGCTTTAACCAAAGAGGCAGAACTGTTCTATCTAAACTCTCAATTCGAACCGCCGATCCAGCTTGATCTAAGGCCGTAAACCAAGCACTTTTATAACCGGCCGTATCTAGCCTAGGCATATAAATACAAGTGACTGTATCTAAATTAGTTTGATCTGCCAGACTAATTTGCGCAGCATAACTACGCAACATATCGCCACCCTCTCGCCCAGGTTTTCCGGTGGGAATCGTCAACTCAATAAGTTTTTTATCTCCAAATAAAGACATGTTTTGGTTGGCAGAAACGAGGCTTGACCAATTAAATGTTTTTTCTACCATCATGGCGTCACGCTCAGCAAAGCCTTGAGCCAATAGCGCTGCCCTTAATTTGTCCTGCGTCTCCATCAACAGCAAAGGCTCATCGGTGCTGATGACGTATAAACACTTAGGAGATTCTGAACCCACTTTAACTTGGGTGAGATGCTTCTCTAGGGCCTCAATCTTAATCATAGAAATGATTCTCGATGAATTAGATTATTTTGGCTTGCGATTTTGCAATGAGCCAATTCGACGCAACATTTGGGACACAATATCCCGACGCATATCTGTCGTGAGCTCAATTTGGAGATTCTCAGCAGCAGCCGGTGTTGTAATTGAAAAGTCCATATCCCGAGTCAGATAAATATCGGAGTCCGGCAAAAGCTGTTCACCTTCTTGATCTGCAACATTGAACTTCACCTGCGTTACCAATCGATAGGCAGTGATCTGTCCTGCAGAGTTATACGACAATATTTGCTGTGAATTAGTCTCTGAAATTATATTTAAAATCATCTCCCCTTGCGCTGCGACCGTCACCACCTTCGCGTTTGTTCCAGTCTCTAAATAACGGATCAAATATTGCCGAAGTTCTTGGGACATTGCGCCACCAATATAGATCGTTTTATAGGGAAGAATGACTTCGCCACGCAAATGAAATCCACACGCGGCAATTGATGCCATGATCGGAAACAAAAATACTAAAAAGGCCTTTATTAAAAAGCTTCTTTTGTGTTCTTGAAAATGACGGGTCATTTGTCTAAATTACCATATTTACAAGACGACCTGGTACAACAATGATTTTCTTAGGAATAACATCTCCTAAAATTCTCTTAACCACCTCACTCTGCATAGCAAGTTGCTCAATAGCCTCTTTATTGGCGGTAGCTGGCACAGTGAACTCCCCCTTTAACTTTCCATTAACTTGAAGCATGAGGGTAAGCTCATCTTGAACTAGTGCAGACTCATCCACTTGAGGCCACGGAGCATCAATAATTTGTGTGGGAGCTTCTAGCACAGTTTGAGTGACTTGAAATCCAATCTCTTTCCACAAGACAAAGGTCATGTGCGGCACTATGGGATAGAGAATTCGTAAAAGAATACCCAATCCTTCATAGATTACTTGAGGTGCTTGATCTTTAGATTGCTCTAGCGCATTAAGCATCTTCATCGATGCAGAGACTACCGTATTGTATTGAAGGCGACTGTAGTCAAAATTAGCTTGCTTTAATATCGTATGAATATCCCGCCTTAAATCCACTCCAGCTTTATCTAATGGTGCATGATTGGACTTAGTCTGTATCTCTTTTAGGACACTCATTTGACTCTGAGAGAAATTCCAAAGTCTTTTAAGAAATCTCGAAGCACCCTCTACACCTGAATCTGACCATTCGAGTTGCTGCTCCGGTGGCGCCGCAAACATGGTAAATAATCTAGCTGTATCTGCCCCATGCTTATCAATCAGAGATTGTGGATCAATACCGTTATTTTTACTCTTGGCCATTTTCTCAACACCACCAATTTGTACATCAGATTGGTCTGATTTTAAAAATGCTTTTAAAGGTCGTCCCTTATCATCCGTTTCAATATCAACATCGGCTGGATTAATCCATTGCTTCCTACCACCTTGTTCTTCTTTGAAATAAGTTTCATTAAGAACCATTCCCTGCGTCAACAGATTACTAAAGGGTTCTTTAAAATCAACAAGTCCTAAATCTCGCATAACTTTAGTCCAAAAACGAGCGTAAAGTAGATGTAAGATTGCATGCTCAATTCCGCCAATGTACTGATCCATTGGCATCCAGTAGTCATTCCGTGCATCCACCATGGTTGTCGCATCAGGACAGGTGTAACGCATAAAGTACCAGGAGCTATCGACAAAGGTATCCATCGTATCGGTCTCACGGCGCGCTGACTTGCCACACGATGGGCAAACGCAGTTGAGGAAGTCTTGACGCTTATTTAATGGATTGCCTGACCCATCTGGTATGCAGTCTTCAGGCAACACAACCGGCAAGTCTTTTTCTGGCACTGGTACTACGCCGCATCCTGGGTTTTTGTCATCCCCGCAATGAATCATCGGAATGGGCGTGCCCCAATAACGTTGGCGAGAGATCCCCCAATCACGCAAGCGATAAGTGATTTTTTTCTCACCCAATCCTTTTGAGGATAAATCCTGTGCAACTGCATCTACCGCTTCTTTGACGGATAACCCGTCATACTTACCACTATGCACAAGGGTTGGGCGTTCTTTATCTGCATACCATTCCTGCCAAGTCAAAGCATCAAAAGATTGGCCTGGAATACTCACCACATCTTTAATGGGTAATTGATACTTGAGCGCAAAGGCAAAGTCACGCTCATCATGCGCAGGAACACCCATGACTGCACCATCACCATAACTCATGAGTACATAGTTTCCGACCCAAACCGGAATTTGCTCACCCGTTAAGGGGTGCGACACAACAAGACCCGTTGGGATACCTTCTTTTTCTTGCGTTGCTAGGTCTGCTTCAATCACACTTCCGCGTTTACATTTTTCAATAAACTCACTCAGTTGAGGATTCGTTAATGCCGCATGAGTCGCCAAGGGATGCTCTGGTGCAACGGCGGCAAAGGTGACCCCCATAATCGTATCTGCACGCGTCGTAAAGACAAACAATTTGCCGTCCCCAATGGCATGACCTGCAGAATCTTTAATGTCATGCGTAAAAGCAAAACGCACCCCAAAACTTTTACCAATCCAGTTTTGTTGCATCAGCTTGACCCGCTCAGGCCAGCCCAATGACTCGAGATCTGATAGTAATTCATCACCGTAAGCAGTAATGTTGAGGTAGTAACCAGGAATCTCACGTTTTTCAACAAGTGCGCCTGAGCGCCAACCTCTGCCGTCAATGACCTGTTCATTAGCCAAGACCGTTTGGTCGACCGGATCCCAATTAACCACTTGCGTCTTACGATACGCAATCCCTTTTTCCAACATTTTTAAAAATAACCATTGATTCCAACGGTAGTATTCGGGAGAACAAGTTGCCACTTCTCTTGACCAGTCTATCGCAAGCCCCATAGCCTTCATTTGTTTTTTCATGTACTCAATATTCGAATACGTCCACTGTGCTGGAGGGACTTGGTTATTGAGCGCAGCATTTTCTGCAGGCATACCAAATGCATCCCAACCCATTGGCATCAATACGTTATAACCTTGCATCCGCAATTGGCGAGCCATGACATCATTAATCGTGTAATTTCTAACATGGCCCATGTGTAATTTCCCAGAAGGGTAGGGCAACATGGAGCAAGCATAAAATTTGGGTTTTAACTTCCCATCAGGAGTTTTAGCAAATTCCGTGACGCGGTAAATATCTTGCGCATCCCAATCGCGCTGAGCCTGTGCTTCTACAAGCTCGTGATCATACATTTGAGTCATGAATTATTTTTCTTTTCGTATCACTTTAATCAATTGATTATTTTTGAAACCACAAAAATGTTCCAAGAGTTCAGAGATGTTTTAACCCCAATACATCTTGCATGTCATATAAACCAGTCGCGTGGTTTTTCAAAAACCGCGCAGCACGAAGTGCTCCTTGCGCATAAGACATTCGGCTTGTAGACTTATGTGTTATCTCAATCCGCTCGCCTTCTCCTGCAAATAATACGGTATGGTCACCCACGATATCCCCGCCACGAATTGTGGCAAATCCAATACTTCCAGGAACCCGCTCCCCCGTATGACCTTCTCTTGAAAATACCCCAACTTCTTTTAATTTTTTCCCTTGCGCCTGGGCAATGACCTCACCCATTTTTAGGGCTGTGCCAGACGGAGCGTCTACTTTATGTTTGTGATGCGCCTCAATGACTTCAACGTCATAGCCTTCTTGCAGAATTTTTGCAGCTAATTCTAAAATTTTAAAGGTGGCATTAACACCCACACTCATATTGGGAGCAAAAACAATTGCTGTTTTCTTAGCGTAGGCATGCAACTGTTCTATTTGTTCTTCTGTGAGTCCAGTCGTACCAATAATCATTTTTACACCCATCGCACTTGCTATAGCAAGATGGGCCATAGTACCTTCAGGGCGAGTAAAGTCAATCAGGAATTGTGCATCTTTTAAGCCATACTCAATCTGGTCTGTAATCAAAATTCCTGTTAGCAGTCCAAGAGTAGCGCCCGGGTCTGTTCCTAATAATGGATGATGGGCCATGTCTAAAGCACCAACAAGTTTTGCATCCTGTGCAGCAGAGACGGTTTCAATCAGCATCTTACCCATCCGACCTGTTGCGCCAGCAATAGCAATCTGTAAATGATCTGTCATGGTTTAACCGCCTTATTTACAAACGACCACCAGGAGAAGAGCTTCCTGATTCTGGTTTACTGGATTCAGGGAAAGCAGGAACTGTCTTAGGCGCGTTACCACCGAGATCTTGAGTAACTGCTTTATTTGCCTTAGGACGATTTGCTCTTAAATTATCCACTTCAGCAATCAGTTCTTTCTCTGAAGGCAATTCATCCCCCGAAATAGAAGCGAGTAATATTCCGTTAAAGATCACCGTCACACGTCGCTGCTCAACTTCTTGTGTGACGCCTTTTTTGTAGGAAAAAATATAGTCCCATCTTTCAGGATGGTATACATCATTCAGCAAGGGTGTCCCTAACAATTGCTTGACTTGATCTTTTGTCATTCCAACACGCACAGTCTCTAATTGCTCTTTGGAAATAAAATTACCCTGCACAATATCAGGACGAAATGGTTTAAATATACGAGAAATTAAAGGTGGTTTTACATTTTCAGCAATAGGGTTAACTGCGGTATTCTTAGTCGGGCTAGTGCACCCCGTGAGTGCAAGTGAGATTACACAACCCATTGAAAACATAAGCCTGATTTTAGAAAAGCATTTTTTCATTATTGGCTTGATAGAATGAAGTATGTATAGTGGGTTAAAGTGCATATGAAGGGGTAACATGTTATTTTGTAATTTTAACCCGTTAGTCATGCTGTACTCATTAAATTTTAATTTTACTTCAGGTCTTTTCTATCATGAGCATTTCTTCATCCAACGACTTAAGAAATATCGGCCTCAAAGTCACCGGCCCAAGAATGAAGATATTAGAGTTTTTTCATCAAAATCCAGGCGCCCATTACAGTGCCGATGACCTCTATATGGCTCTTTCAAGGGAGGGCCTCGAAGTGGGTTTGGCAACCGTCTACCGCGTTTTGACGCAATTTGAACAAGCTGGAATTCTGCTGCGTAATCATTTTGAATCTGGAAAAGCTGAAGGTAAGGCGATTTTTGAGCTTAATGAAGGGGTCCACCATGACCATCTCGTTTGCCTAGACTGCGGTCATGTTGAAGAGTTTGTTGACGCAGCCATTGAAGCCAGACAACACGAAATCGCAAATAAACTAGGATTTATACTCGAGGAGCATGCCTTAGCAATGTATGGAT
>CAIJNI010000069.1 GCA_903821995.1 uncultured beta proteobacterium | reverse complement strand
TTGCCAAAAGGCGAAGATTTGAGTATCTTTAGCCAAGAGGACTTAGATCGAATTGCGTGGCAACTCAACACGAGACCTCGGAAATCATTAGGGTTCAAATGTCCTGCCCAGTTGTTCACCCCCGAGGCATTTGATTTTAGGCAGCATCATGCAGCAATTTTTGCACTTCAACCTTGAAACCGCTGTAATATAAAGGAAGCCTAAACAAATAAAATAACCATATAGGGTGTTTAAACGCTATGAATAAACTAGTGACCTCTCTCGGGGTTGATATGTCAGCATATTGGTTGCCATATACTCCAAATCGATATTTTAAAAAAACACCCAAAATAATGCAGTCAGCTCATGGTGCATATTACTATGATGACCAGGGTAGAAAGTTGTTTGATGGACTTTCTGGGCTTTGGTGTGTTCCTTTAGGGCATGGTGTTGAACGAATTGGTGCAGCCATTCAAAAGCAATTCAATACGATGGACTATTGTCCGGCATTTCAAATGGCAAGTGCTGAGACTTTTCGATTAGCAACGCGGATTGCTGATATGGCTCCGGAGGGCTTAAACCGGGTATTTTTTACTAATTCTGGTTCTGAAGCGGTTGATACCTCCCTCAAAATTGCAATTGGCTATCACCGTAGCTTAGGAAATGCATCGCGCTTTCGTATGATAGGGCGTGAACGTGCTTATCATGGTGTTGGAATTGGTGGGATATCTGTTGGCGGTATCTCTGCTAACCGGAAGATGTTTTCTTCTTTAATGGTTCCTGGGGTAGATCATTTGCCCCATACCTACAATTTATCGCAAATGGCATACTCTAGGGGGCAACCCACTTGGGGAGCTCATCTTGCAGAAGATTTAGAGCGCTTAGTTGCATTGCACGATGCCAGCACTATTGCTGCAGTTATTTTAGAGCCGATGCAAGGTTCTACTGGGGTGCTTGTTCCACCTCAAGGGTATCTCCAAAAAATCCGTGAGATTTGCACCAAACACGGCATTCTATTAATTTTTGATGAAGTGATTACGGGCTTTGGTCGTCTAGGTGCGAACTTTGCCGCACAGCGTTTTGGTGTTACACCTGACATGATCACTTTTGCTAAAGCGATCACCAATGGGGTTATCCCTATGGGTGGTGTGATTGTTCGAGAGGATATTTACAACACCATCATGAATCAAGGCGGACAAGAACAAGTCATCGAGTTTTTTCATGGCTATACCTATTCAGGTCATCCAATGCCAACCGCAGCAGCACATGCGGTTTTGGACATCTTTGAAGAGGATGACATCGTTAAACGCGCAAGTGCATTAGAGCCTGTACTAGAAAATGCAATTCATGCATTAAAAGGTATTCCAACGGTTCTTGATATACGTAATTGTGGGTTAGCTGCTGCAATCGATTTAGAGCCCATGAAAGACCAGCCTGGGTTAAGGGGAATGCATGTCTTAGAGGCGTGTATTGAGAATGGAATTCTTGTGCGTATTTCGGGTGATGGCATTGTTGTTTGTCCGCCTTTCATATCGACTCCTGCAGAAGTTGAAAATCTTGTTGCCACCCTTGGTCGTGTCATAAAAAAACTTGCGTGATAAATGCTCAAACATAAAGGAAGTAAACATGAAGGCAACCTTTTATTTAGTTAGTTTTTATTCGTTATTCAAAAAAATTAGTATTACCCTTGTATTGTTTTCTAGCTTCATTGCTCATCAAGCTTTTGCATCTGATGAAGCATGGCCAAATAAACCGATTAAGATGTTAATTGGTTTTGCACCAGGAGGTGGTTCTGATCTGGTGGCAAGATTGATGGCAAAAGAGTTAAGCGATCGTTTAGGTCAAAATGTAGTAGTTGATAATCGTCCAGGTGCTGGTGGCAATATAGCAAGTGAAGTTGCTGCCAAATCAGCTCCAGATGGGTACACTATTTTATTCATTTCTAGTGCTCATTCCAGTTCTGGAGCGATGAAAAAAGACTTACCATTTAAACCAATTGATGACTTCACATGGCTAAGTGTTGTTGCTACTTACCCTTTGGTAGTTTTATCGAGTTCTACGGGTGAAATTAAATCGTTCGAGGACTTTATCGCTAAAGCCAAGGCAAATCCGGGAAAATATAGTTTCTCATCTTCAGGAGTTGGCACTGCAATGCATTTGGTGGGGCAGTGGATGATGTCTGAGGCTGGACTTGATGTAATCCATGTGCCATTTAAGGGAGGCACAGCTCCAATTACTGAGTTGATGGCAGGTAGAGTGGACTTAATGGTTGATACCATGCCATTAGGTGCAGGCATTATCAAAGATGGTCGTGCACGAGGAATCGGAGCTACAGCTCCTAAGGGTGTTGTTTCGGCGTTTAGTGTTCCTGCGGTTGCAAACTCTGTTCCGGGAGTTGAGTTTCAGTCTTGGTTAGGGATTGCCGCCCCTCCCAATATGCCACCAGCGATCAGAGATCGATTAAATAAAGAAATTAACTATATTGTTTCAAAACCTGATGTGAAACAGCGTTTGATCGATTTAGGAACAAAGCCGAATGGCACAACATCAGAAGAATTTAAAACGCTAGTCACCAATGACATTGTGTTTTTTAAGAAAATTATTGCTAAAGAAAAAATAGTTCAGAATTAATTTCACTAAAAATAAGGAGACGTAATGGGTCAGGTTGTAGAGTTCACAAAGTTAAATTACGAAGCAGTTGGGGTAGCCGCAAAACGTGGAACGTTTACGAGCTCTGAGACAACACAAATGATGTGTGACATATATCATTTAGAGCCTGGAGGTCATTTTGAAGGGCAAGTTCCCGTTGGTTCAGATCAATATTTTTATTCTTTTTCAGGAGCTGTTGAAATAAGCTCTTTGGGAAACTCACAAGCTATGCCTCAGGACACATTTAGTGCAGTACAAGAGGGTAACTCATATACGATCACGAATACCAGTTCTCATGGAGCTGAAGTTATCAGTGTTTTGGCACCTCCACCTAGTAGCCCTGATTCAGGAAAGTTGCCAGGATTTTCAGATGGGTTAAAAGTTTCTAAAAGAGCAACTCAACCTGTTCTTGAAGTACCAGAGCAAAAGAAGAAAAGAATTTATTTTGCTGGCAAAGAATCGGCTAAAACAGAGCGCGCACATGCGATGATTGTCGTTTATGAACCAGAAACAGTTACTGGCATGCATATGCACCCTAATGCTGAGAGTATGTTCATTATGCTTTCAGGAAAAAATAAATTTACGGTTAATGGTCAGGATGTTGTTATTGGTCGTGGGCAAGCAACTATATTTCCAATGACTGATCGTCATGGATTATGTGTTGCTGATAGTAATGGCAATGAAAGTGTCAGTTTTTTAGAATTCCATTTACCTGGTGCGTTTACGACAGTTAGAGGATAGTTTATTAATTTATAGAATACGTCTTAAGAAAGAGCAGAATGAAATTAGTAACTTATGTTTTAAAGAGTGATTCACAAGCCAAACAATACCTTGGTGTTTTAAATGACAAAGGTGATGTCATTGATTTAGTCGCTGAAGGGAAAAAGATATTACATAAAGATTTTCCAGACACGATGCTAGGTTTTATTGATGCTGGTAATGTTGCTTTAGAAGACACAAATAGGCTTTTGAAGCTTAACCCTAGTGCTTTAGCTTTGTCATCTGTGAAGTTACTCTCTCCAATTCCAAAATATAATAAAAATATATTTTGCGTGGGTAGGAACTATAAACTCCATATTTTAGAAGGCGCAAGAGCTAGAGGAGTTGATCCTACATTTCCACCTGTTCCTGAATTATTTACTAAGCCAACGACAGGGGTGATTGGTCATGAAGATCAAATTCATTGGGATAGTCGTGTAACTCAGCAGTTAGATTATGAGGTTGAGCTTGCGATGGTGATTGGTAAGAAATCGATTAACCTGACTGCAGAAAACGCATTATCTGCAGTCTTTGGTTACACCATTGTTAATGATGTTTCTGCTCGTGATGCGCAAAAAGCTCATGGTCAATGGTTTAAAGGTAAGGGATTTGATACATACTGTCCTATTGGTCCTTGCATTGTGACTGCTGATGAATTTGGAAGTCCAAGTGGACATCAATTAAGTTTGAAGGTTAATGGCGAAATTCGACAAGACTCTAATACTGTAGATATGCTTTTCAGTTGTGAAGAAATTTTAGTTAGTTTATCGGCTGGTTTGACACTTGAGCCTGGAGATACTATTGCTACGGGCACACCATCGGGTGTGGCTCTTGGAATGACGCCGCAGAAATGGTTGCTTGATGGTCATGTCCTTGATTTGACGATTGAAGGGATTGGCACTCTAACTAATACAGTGAAAAAAATTCACTGATGTATCGAGGTAGGAAGAGAAATAAATTTTTCTTCCTACCGGTTTAAAACCACAAATCGGCCATCTTCCATTTCTTGTTGTGGTCTAATCCAGAGGGATTGATTCGACTGTGCTTTATAAACATATGCTGCTGCAAGTGTGGCTTCTATTGTCGCTAAGCCAATTACTTCATAAGTTCCCCCAGTTTTGACGTGTTTTAAAATATCTCCCGTTTTAAAAATGCCCAATACATTGGGGGCTTTATGTCGTGTATTCATTCATATTCACTTTTAGAATTAATCGGGTAAAACAAAATCACTAACAACGGCGGTAATATTTAAATTACTTAAAGATTTCCCAAAATACATCATATCTTCTTGGAGTACTTTCGGAGTCATGTGAGAGGTGGCATGTCGAGAGATGCGGTTTGAAATCTCCCAAAGCAAAGTACCTTCTAGGACAGTTCCATCATCAAAAGATAATTCTGGATAATGTGAATATATTTTTTCTTCATTTTGATAAAACTTAAGTGTATTGATCTGGAAATTTTCAAAAGACACTAACAAATTTAGGCGCGTAAAAAGACAGGCGATGACATTTTTTTTAATAGGTTCAAATACTATTGTTGAATCTTTGCCGTAGACCTTGATGAGTTCAAATTTTGTTACGTATAAAAGTGCAAAGGCACAAGATAAAAAAGTTTCAGTAAAAGCAGCAATTTCTTTATGATCTGTTTTGATAACTCCGACGCTTAAATGATTTGCCTCTGTGGCTAATTGCTGACTAAATTTTTTAATTAGCGCCATATCGAGTTTCTCTGGAACTGCTTGACGCAATTTAATATTGGGCTTTAATAGAAGGTTTTTGAAGAGATTTAACACTTTATCCTTTCTAGTAAATATAATATTACTGAGTTTGATAAGCCTAGTAAAGTTTCGCTAACTTGGGATTTTATGGTTTTATAAAAAAGTCCCTTACTAATTTAAGATTTTAAACAGTATTTATGTGTTGGAAATGAAAAATAATATATTAATAATCGGAGCGTCTCGAGGAATAGGTCGTGGCTTAGTTCAAGAGTACTTATCCCTAGGTTGGAATGTCTATGCAAGCGCTCGAGATCAGCTTCATTTAGATGAGTTAAGAGCGTTGGGTGCTCATGTAACTCATATCGATGTAACTGATTCCAACTGGGTTAAGCTGTTAACACTTCCGGCGGACGTTTCTTTTAATGCGCTTATTTTTGTGGCTGGGGTATTTGGGTCGCCCTCTGGATCTCAATCGATACCTACTCGGGAAGAATTTGACTTCGTGATGCGTACTAATGTATATGGTGCAATGGCAGCAATTTCTCATTTTGCACCTAAGCTCAAGAGGGTTTCTGAAGGATTGCCAGCAAAGTTTGGGTTGATTACAAGTGGCATGGGAAGTATTTCTCAGGCGCAGGGAAGTTATGGTTGGCTTTATAGAGTATCGAAGGCGGGATTAAATATGGCCATGAAAGCAGCCTCAAATGACTATCCAAATATCGCTTTTACTGTGATACATCCTGGTTGGGTGAAGACCGCAATGGGTGGTGCGGGTGCTAATGTAAGCGTTGAACAAAGTTCAAAAGGTATTGCTCAGGTGATATCAAAGCTTAGCTTAAATGACACAGGTTCCTATAAAACTTTTGAAAACCAAAATATTCCTTGGTAGTGATAGGATGTCAGTAAGAACTTCTAACAACCCGTTAGCATAAAATTATGATCACGATAGATAAAATTGACCACATTGGTATCCGCGTTACTGATAGAAATAGAGCATTATCCTTTTATCAGATTTTAGGGTTTGAGTTAGAGCTTGAGGTTGACTTTGATGCTGTGGTTATTATCAAAAATACTCAAGGAGTAGAGCTTAATTTAATTGTAAATGGCGTATCTCAGGATAACAAAAATATATTGATGGATATGCCTATTAAATACACTGGAATTACCCATGTAGCTTTGAGGGTAGCTGATATCAATCAGGTCTTACAAACATTAAAGCAGCATCATATTAAGATTACACAAGGTCCAGTAACTTTTGGTGATGGACATGTGTCTGTTTTTATACGAGATCCTGATAAAAATACGATTGAACTTAGGGCAAGGTTAAACTCAGTTGATGCCAAGCAAATTGAAGGCTTGGTATTTTATGATCCCAATGTTTAGGATTATTTAACTCAGTGCGCACAATTAAATGTAAAAGGGGACGATGATGGAATCACAAACAAGAAGAAATGCATTAATGGTTGGGGCTTTAGCTAGTGTTGGTCTGGTTTCTAGTCAAGTCAATGCTCAGTCAAATGCAACTAAGCAACTTGGTACTAAATTTAAGGGAAAGTCATATTGGGTTAATAAGCCTATCGATGGTGGCAGTGTCAAACTATATTTGTGGCGCAAAAAACCTACTAAAGTCACAAAAGGTACTATTTTATTTGTTCATGGCTCTTCTATGGCTGGGACTCCAACGTTTGACCTTTTTGTAGAAGGTCGGCCTGAGTATTCAACTATGGACTACTTCGCTGGGCTAGGTTATGACACATGGTGTATCGACAACGAGGGATATGGTCGTTCAGATAAGGCTAGGAATATTAACTTTAACGTCAAAAATGGTGCTGAGGATCTCGTTGCTGCTGTAGATGCTATTTTGCAAGAGACCGGGCAGTCGAGTATTTTTGGTTATGGCATCTCCTCTGGATCGTTAAAATTGGCGGTATACATTCAAAACAATCCTGGGAAAGTAAGTCGCGCGGCATTTGATGCATTCGTTTGGACTGGAAAAGGAAGTCCTACTTTAACCGAGAGAAAGAAACGGATTGCGCAATGGCAAAATTCTAATCGTCGCCCTGTTGACAAAGCTATGATAGAAAGTGTTTTTACAAGAGATCATGCGGGTACTGCTGATCCAGTTGTGGTTGAAGCTTTTGCTAAGGCTGTTACTGAATTAGACGACACAATGCCAACGGGAACTTATTTAGATATGTCGATGAATCTACCTTTAGTTGATCCATTAAAGCTTAATTTACCTATCCTCATTATGCGTGGTCAATACGACGGTATCGCAGCGTTTAGTGATTTGATGGAATTCTTTACTTTGTTACCACACCCTGACAAGCATTTTTCAGTCATGCACGGTATCGCACATGCAAGTTTTCAAGAAAAAAATGTAGCCATTCCGTATCATATTTTGGATAGTTTTATGACTATGCCAAAGCCTATTTATAGCGAATAGTTTAAAGAAGATGGTTAACTGATATCACTTATATCTTGAGGAGAGAGAAGTTTTTGAACTTCGTTTTTATAGAGGTTCTTCTGAGGATCTAAGTTGATATTAGAATTGGTTTGTAAAAGATAACGGTTCCAAAAAGTAGTCGTTACATTGCTAACTTTGTCCCAGGTAGCCTGATCTGTGCCTAGTTCATTGTTAATATCTCTGCTAAATGAGTTGCTATCAATTGCTTCACCAGCAAAACTCATATGATCTGCATGATGAATAATCAGTAGTTGCCGTTGGCCCTTTGGTAGATAGTCAAAAACTGTTTTTCTTTTTTCAAGGGGCATTCCTAAGCGAATTTGACTTTCTCCTTTTTTGAAGGTGACGTAATTATCGTGGTCGCCCATGATACAAAAAAATGGAATCTTCACTGCAGACATTTTCTTGGCGCTTTGGATTGTCATTGCACCTGGTGAAAGTGCAATTGCAGCTTTAATTCTCGGATCTATTTGAGATTTTAATGACTGTCCGCTAATAGATTGGACTGTAAGTGCCCCAAAAGAATGACCTGCAATCCCAATGCGATCTGGGTCAATCACCTCATTCAGGGATAAAGATCTTAATTCAGGAGCTTGTAAAGCTTGAGGAAGAAGGGCTTGCGTTATGACAAATTGGCAATCTTTTACTCTTAAATCATATTGAGGACTTGCAATTGACTCATGCATATTATTTAAAAATAAGGTGTGTGTAGTATCCCAAATAGAATCATTTGATATGGGGTGAGAAATTGTGATGACCACATAGCCAGCCTTTTGCCATGCAATACACCAGGCCTGACCATTAGAAATGCCGCTACCCAAACCTGGAGAATAGATAATTAGAGGAGACTTCTTTTGGGACAATGGGAGTCTAACGCGAATAGAAAGAGACCTTTGGGAATCAGAGTGGGAAAGGGTTAAATCATGAAAAGGGTGGTTAGTTTCATTTTGACCTAAAGTGTCGAATGCTACGCTTGTGGTGGAAAGAAAGGCAGGACCCACTAAAATATTTCTAAGTGATAGAAGTGTTTGACGTCGAGCTTGAAACTTTGAATGCATAAGGATAATTTATTACCAGGTTGAAATAAGCTATTTATTTTTTTAGCATTGATGCCTTAGACAAACTCAATTTAAAAAATAGAAATTTTATCTCCATAATCTATTTAAATTAGCAACAAAATTTAATATAAAAAAAGTGTACTAACTTTTTAGCAAAATAAATCCCCTATTTTATTCTTACTCTATTAGAGTAGTAAATCTAAGGAATTTATAATGATTAAAGAAGAATTTAGTACCCTTTCAAGTAAAAATAAAAACTATTGTGAAGCTCTAATAAACATAAGAAAAATAACAACAAATATTTTACCTATAGGGCACTCTTTTATACCTTACGACATTTTACTACTTGTCATGCATTATCATCACTTGGGTCAAGACCTAACCATCAAGAAATTGTTAAATTCTGGCATCCACAGTGATATGGGAATTCGTTATCATTTAAAACGTCTGATTGAAAAAGATTGGGTCAGTATTGATGTGAACGAGAAGGATCAGCGCGTTAGAATATTAAGGCCTACTACTAAATTGCATGAGCATATGGATTTGATGGCTCAGAAAATTGAAGAGCCATTTGCTGAAGGCTTATCTCTAAAGATTCACGAGATAAACAAATAGTCATCGACAATTTCATCAAATTTGATGAAATAACCCTCTCGGGGCATAATGTTGTTATCTATTATGTGAGGGTTACATTCAGTGCTTTTAGAAATCATCCATCTCCTTTTAAATATTGTTGTTAGCATTGTTGCCGGTAGTTGCTTACTTCGAGCCTTCATGCATTTTTTAAGTATTAGGACATCACCCGGATCAGGAAATCCCTTTGCAGCGCTGATCTTCCCAGTTACTGATTGGTTGGTACTGCCATTGAGAAAGTTATTACCTCATTGGGGAAAAATTGATCTCGCTAGTATTTTAGGTGCTTTATTTGCGATAATTTTTAAAAATATCATTATTGATTTATTGAGAGGATTTTTAAGCTTTAATATCTCCGTACTTTTGATCAACTGTATTTTTGATGTGTTTAGTATTTTTCTCTCGGGTATTACTGGGTTAGTTTTCATTAACATTTTATTATCTTGGGTTCAAAATAATAGCCCAACGCAGTACTATATTTCCTTACTTGTAGAACCTTTACTTTCCCCTATACGCAATAAATTACCTTCTAGTAGTGGTTTAGATTTTTCGCCGATAATTTTACTTGTCTTGATTCAAGTATTAGAAATAGTTCTTAGCCATTTACGAAATTTATTCATTGCTATTGTCTTTTGAGTTAGACCCTTAGCCTCTTTAAATATAAGGCTTTAGTAATTTGTGGTCTTCTTAATTTCGATATTATTTTAAGTAAGAAGTGATGCGTAAATTTACGGTTCACTAAAAATTTAGACTAATTTATTTGAAAGAAAAGATAACTCATGAAATCCGCAAAGAACAAGTTCACACACATTACGATGATTTTAGACTCGGAAGATTCTCTTGAATCATTTGAGGAGTTTGAGAAAGCATGTAAGAACATCAAGTCAAAGCCTGCAAAGCAGATTTTAGAAGCAGTGTGTGAAGTCAAACTATTGCAAGAGGATTTGAGTCTATGCACTGAGGATCCCTATTTAAAAATTTCTGAAATTGGAAAATCCCCTCTAAACCATATTTCAGAGAAAAAATTAATAAAAGCATTAAAGCTTCTTGGCTTTGAAGATGATATTAGGGCTCACGCTATTAAACCTCTTTTGAGTAAAATATCCATTGAGCTTTGCGTATGAAAAGGTTTGATGTCGATCAAGACTTTCTTTTGGCGACTCAGGACCAGAGTTTAATGAGTCCAAAAGAATGTTTAGCAATGGAAAAAATTAGAAAATTCCAAATTGTTAAGACTATCCTTCTCAGGATTTCAAACCAAAAGCTGTCTTCTGCGCAAATTGCACAACGATTAGGAATGTCTCAAAAATCATTAAATGCATTAATGGAAGGAAAATTTATGCATTATTCGGAGGAACAGTTGCGTCAATTCCTATTTTTTTTATGAATCAGTTTAGGTAATTGCCAATAAATCTAGTAATAACCCTTATAACGCTATTCCAAGGGACTATTTTATGTAAATATACCTCCATTGATCACTTACAAGTTATAGAGGGAGAAGTTGATGGGACTTAAGTTCATGGAGCATATATTAATATTGACGCACGATCCAGAAGCAACGCGGGATTGGTTTTGTGATAATTTGGGATTTAGAAGTGGTTATCATCCAGAATTTGGTTTTCCTGTTTATTGGTTGTATATCGGCGATCAAGATGTCGTTCACATTGGTAAAGCGAAGCATTCGGATCATCAAAATACGTATTTGAGTACACCGAGTGATAAAGCCAATGAAGATTATTCTGGAGCTGGTGCACCTGGTTCTGGCCGTATCGATCACGTTTGTTTCAATTGTGAAGGTATTGAAGAGTTCGTCGATCGTTTAAGCTCAAATGGAGTTGAATTCAGTGAGCGTAAAGCGCATAACTCTGATTTATTTCAATTATTTATGCGTGAACCAGTAAACGGATTAAAAGTAGAGCTTAATTTTTCGGCGGAAGAAGCTAAAAAAGCGGGTCGATTTGCTCAATGGACAGACTCTGGTGAAGTTGTTGGAGAAAAGGTTTCTTGAAGCCAATTGACAGAGATTTTTATTAGGAAAATTGCTTACTAAATTTAATATTTTTATTAAATTTAAAATTGAAAAGCTAGCCTCGTTTAGTTAACATTTGAATATAAATATTTGTTTTCAAATATAGTTAAAGAGGTATTTATGGCCAATTCAGTCACTATTCCATCGCAAGTTAATGCAAGCATAGTTACAAATCAAAGTAACATTGCTAATGCTCAGTCCCAGATTGCAAATAACCAAGTTAGTCCTGTTGCCGGAGTGCAAGGTATTGTTACTCAACTTTCTTCACAAGCAAGCAATTTAACTGCGAATGGAGCTAACATTACTCAGGCGAGTAATGTGGTGAGGGTATCTCAAACCGCGTTACAACAGATATCTGGATTGCTCAAGCAACTTCAATCCTTGGCTTCATCTTCTAATTCATCAACAACTTCGCCAACTGATAAAGCTGCACTCCAACAATCTTTTTCTTCGATTGCTGGTCAGGTCAGTAATCTTGTCCAGAGTGCTTCAGTTAATGGCAGTAATTTATTAAATTCAAATAATGGTTTGTCAATTCAGACAGGTTTAGGATCAGACACCTCTTCTTCAACGACTGTATCAGGGTTTTCGTTAAATAATTTGGTGACAGCATTATCATCTCTTAATATATCCGCCAACGCATTGGCAGTTCCACCTGTTAACCCCTATTTCTCTCCTCCAAGTGCTTTTATTGGGGCAACTAATCTTGGCGCAGCTGAAGCCTTGTCTGTCCTACAGCAGTCTCTCACCACTGTGAGTAATGCGCAAGCTTCCTTAACAGCTAGTCAGACTAACCTTCAGACTTTACAAACAGAGAATAGTAGCACTGCAACTGGCCTGGATAATTCTGTAAATGCGTTGCAAACCCCAGATTTGCCAACTCTGCAACAGCAGTTAAGTGCTTACAATAACCAACAAAATATTAACTACTATTTAGCTAGTCAAATTAATCAGCAAAGTAGTCAAGTTCTCAAAATATTTCACTAATTTTTGCTTAAATTGAATTTGTTTATGATATCTCTAATCAAGAGATATCATAAACAAATGGCGGGTAATTGGGTTGCCTCGACAGTTCCTCAGCATGAGATTTTAATGAGTCAATGTGGGTATTTTTTGATGCCAACTAGTTTCACTTTGATAGGCATCTGCAATCTTTAGTAACCGTGCCTCTTCGTGTGCTCTTCCAATTAATTGAAATGCCATTGGTAAACCAGCAGATGAAAATCCTGCAGGTACGCTGATCGCAGGCAATCCTAAATAATTAACTCCTCGGGTATTGTGGGTGACCTTTGATAATGAGGAAAGAATTTCGCTGGATGATCCAACTGTGGTTTGACTAATCGTTGGTGTTTGAATTTGTAAGGTGGGTACATGGACCACATCAATACGTTGATTTTTTAATCCCATCCCGCATGCGTATAAAAATTCATCTTGAATCATCAATCGTGAAGAAATAGCATCAAAATAGACCTGCTCGCTAAAATTAAAGCCAGGCTCAATACGCAGACGAACTTGTTCTGCATAATCTTCTGGGCGAGATTTTAACCAGTCTTGATGAAGTGTTGCGGCTTCAAATGACATCACTATGGCCATCATTGAATTTACTTTTTGCATTAATTTTTGACTTGGTCCTTCGTTCATTTCAAAATGGACAATGGTCGCACCACGTTCTTTTAGAACAGATAAACTTTCTTGGAGTGCTGCATTGACTTGTGCATCTATAAAATCTCGGTAATACTGATGTGGAACACCTATACGAATACCGTTAAGATCGCCATCTAGATTTGTTTCGTAATCCTTGGGTTCATTCACGAGGTGTGACAGTAGGCGGGCGCAATCTCTAGAAGTTTGCGCTATTGGACCAATACAATCCAGAGTCATAGACAGTGGGAAAGATCCTGTATCGCCAATCAAGCGTCGAGTTGTTTTAAGTCCAGTAACACCGCACATAGCTGATGGGTGTCGAATGGAGCCACCTGTATCACTACCTAATGATCCAAAGACTAAACGCGCAGCCACAGCAATCCCAGAGCCGCTAGACGATCCCCCAGGGCAATACTCTGTATTCCAGGGGTTTAGAGCATGACCATAATGTCCATTGAATCCTGTTGGGCTTAATGCAAATTCTGCCATGTGTAAAGAACCTAAGTTAACTTGACCAGCCTGATTAAGTAAGTCAATGACATGGGCATCTTGATCCATGATTGACCCACGTAAAATTTTTGATCCCACATGACGAACTTGTCCTGCAACTGAAAAGATATCTTTATGGGCAAGAGGTACACCATGTAAAGAACCTCTTGATTCATTTTTCGAGAGCATCTCATCAAGGTGCTTGGCTCGATGAAGTGCATTTTCGTGATCGATCCAAAATACGGCATTAAGTGCTTTTCCAAAAGAGTTTAGACGATTTAAACACCAGCTAGTTACTTCATAAGAGCTTAATTGTTTGCTTGCAATAGCATTAGCAACACTAATTAAATCCATTGAGATTAAATCTAACGAAGAGGCGGATGAATGAAGAGGCATTAATGAATGCCTAAATAGCGCTCTAGGATTTTTTGATCAGAAAGTAGAATACTAGGTAAACCTTCCCAAACAATTTGTCCTGTTTCGATAATGTATACGCGATTAGCAACTGCTAAAGCACTATATAGATTTTGTTCAACTAGAAGAATGCCTAGACCCTCATCTCGTAAGGTACTTAAAATGGATTCAACTAATTCTACCGTGACTGGTGCAAGACCTTCTGTTGGTTCATCCATGAGCATGATACTAGGGCCGGTCATTAAGGCACGACCGATAGCAAGCATTTGACGTTCGCCACCAGAAAGTTGATTACCGCGGTGATGCAGTCTTTCGGCAAGGCGTGGAAAAGCTTTTAAAACACGATCAACATTCCATGTATTGGTTTTTTTGTTGTCAAGAACTGTTAAATGTTCTAGTACTGTTAATGATTGAAATAATCGTCTTCCTTGTGGGACATAGCCGATTCCTAAGTTTGAAATCAAATTTGAGTTAAGACTTATAATGCTTTGCCCCTGCATTAAAATTTCACCTTGAGTCAGGTGGGGTGATCCCAAACCCATGATGGTTCTAACAAGAGAGGTTTTCCCCATGCCATTACGACCGAGTAAGGCGACAATTTCACCAGGATTGATTGTTACAGATATTTTATTAAGTACTTGCGCTTCGCCATAGGAAGAGCAAACATCAATGACTTGTAACATGTCTTGGCTTTCCTAAATAAATTTCCTGAACTTGTTGATTACCTCTAATCTCATCGGGTCTACCTTCGACTAAGATACTTCCCTGATACATACAAATGACGCGTTCAACTAGACCAAGGGCGAGTTCAATATCATGTTCGATTAATATGAGGGCCAAATCACTGGGTAAACTTCGAATAATTTCAGCCATATTACCGCGTTCGGCCGGAGATAGTCCTGCTGCAGGTTCATCTAGTAATAATATTTTAGGTGAACTTGTTAGTGACATGGCGAGCTCCAATTGTCGCTGCTCGCCATAGGATATATCTTTAACTAGAGTTTGGCGTTTATTGTCAAGTTGACATCTTGTTAGTGCTGAATGAATAACATCTCTTTCATCTGCATTAGCTTGATTTGATCTCCATGGAGAAAATTTACTCATTTGCAGACCACGTGTGGCAAGAAGAAGATTCTCTTCGATCGTCAAACCAAAAAATAGATTAGTGATTTGAAAGGTTCTTGCGATGCCTAGTTTGGCGCGACGATTTGGGGAAGCTTTAGTAATGATATCAGCCCCTAATTTAATTGATCCTTTTGTAGCAGGACTTATTCCAGTAATGGCATTAAATAAGGTTGTTTTCCCAGCCCCGTTAGGGCCTAGGATAGCGACACGCTCGCCTTCATGAAGATCGAAGGAGACCTGATCGACTGCTTTCAAAGCGCCGAAATGGACTCCCACGTCTTCAAGATGAAGTAATAAAGAATGCATTATGGATTTTTAATCCCTTGGAAAGTCCTGGAATAAGCAGGTTGTTTTAAATATTCCTCGGGTTTATATTTCCAAAATTGGCTAACATTAGGATAGGTTTCAATAGGAACGTTCCAATATTTGCCATCAAGACGTTTGACTACTTTACGAATATATACGTCATACACGGGATTACCATAGTCATCTAGTTTGACTGGGCGTCCAAGGGGTGAAGATTCTAAAGTAATACTTCGAACTGCGGCTAAGAATTTTGGCCGATCTTGAACATTTCCATTCACTTTTTTCATTGCTTCATAAAGCCACATCGCTGCAGTGTAATGTGAAAAACCATAGATAGATGGATATTGCTTATAGGCCACGTTATATTCAGCGACGAATTTTTGAGTATCTACATTTGGGCTACCTTCTGCAAAATGAGCTGCAGAAATCATTCCTTCAGCATCTGCGCCAACTGTTCTAATCACAGATTGATCGGTTGCATTTTGGGCTCCCAGTAAAGGGATTTTTCCTTTAAGTCCAAAATTATTCCATTGTGCAATAAATCGGTTAGCGTCTGCGCCTGTTTCCATGACAAAAAGTGCATCAATTTTAGCGGCTTGAATTTGCGCAAAGTAGGGACTAAAGTCTTGGGTATTGAGGGGGTTCCATAACTGACCAGAGATTTTCCCACCGAGTTCTGTAAACACTTGGCAAAATCCACCACATTGTTCATGACCAAAGGTGTAGTCTTGAGAGATGGTCATGATATTTCTATAGCCTAATTTTTTATAAGCGTAATCGCCAAGAGGATGGCTTGTTTGGCTTGCAGTATATCCAGCAACGCGGATGACATTAGGAATACGTTTACGCTGTGTTAAATCATCAGCAGCAATAACAGGAATAAAATAAGGAATACCATTTGTTTTGGCATATTCAGCAACGGCAAGTCCAGTATTGGCTAAAAGATCTCCTACTAAAAAATCTACTTTAGTTTGTTCGGTGAGCTTACGTGCTTTTTGAAGAGCGATATCTGGGTTTGAGCCATCATCTTCTATGAAGATTTGAACTTCACGTCCAGCGACTTTTCTACCGACTTGATCCCAGAATAAATTAAATCCTTCAGCGATTTCTTTTCCACCAGCAGCGATGACGCCAGTTAATGGAGTTAGTAAACCAATCTTAATAGGTTCAGAGCTTTGTGCAAAAGATTCTGTAAAAGAACCATAAACTGCAAGTCCTGTTAATGCAGATGTAGACTTGATAAAATTTCGACGATTCATAATGCTCTCCTGTGAAAAATTAAGAAACGGGTTTATTTGGATGATCTAAAGTTGATTTTTTGGATGATGAATTTCGGAGTTTTAGGATTTTTCCTAAAATTCCTTCAGGTGCATAAATCATTGTAAAAATAAAAATGAATCCTAGTACCATGGACCATCGTTCTGTGAACGAACTGACAATATTTTCTAGGCCCATAATTAATGCGGCGCCCACAAAACCACCAAATAAAGTGCCTACACCGCCGATAATGATCATTAATAGACCTTTAACAGATTGAGTTAATGCAACGGTTGACGGGCTTACAAAGCTATTAAATAGTGCGTAGAGAACACCTGCCAACCCAGCCATTAAACCGGAAAATAAAAATCCTAAAATCAGGTGGAGTGTTGTGTTGTAGCCCAGGCTTCGCATACGGCTTTCACTTTCACGGATACCTTTGAGAGATAGACCAAAAGGTGATTTTACAAAGCGCCACATGACCCAGCTTGCAATCATGACGACGACTAATACTAAATAGTAAAAATTAAAAGGATCCATTAACCAATCAGGGCGAATATTGCCACGAATTCCATTTTCCCCACCTGATACAGAAGTCCATCGTTGGCATACTCCCCAAATGATCATCCCAAGAGCGAGGGTTAATAATAAAAAATAAACACCACTGGTTCTTACTGCTAGGATTGCGAAAATTAGAGTGACGATGAGTGCAAGCCCAATTCCGAAAAGTGCACCTGTCAGGGTACTGCCTCCAAGAGTAGATACGTAATACATCATGCCGTAGGTTGCACAACCAAAAATTGCACCATGACACAATGGCGTTCGTCCAGCAAAGCCTGCCATGATATCGACTGACATTGCTAGCAGGGCATAAATGAGGACGAGGGTTAAGAGGGTAGTTTGATAATTACCAACCAGGATAGGTAGCATGACTAGAGCTGCCAATACTAATATCAGGAGAAGGGGTTTTTTGAGAAAGTTCATTGATGAGAGTTCGTAATCATGGGTCACGCGGGTTTACCAAATAAGCCCGTTGGTTTAAATGCGAGCAATAGAGCCATAGGTCCAAATATTACAAAATAGGCCAGCTCTGGAAACCACACCTGACCAAATGTGGAAAGCATAGCAACTGTAACGCTTCCGATGGCTGCCCCGAGTAGGCTTCCTCTTCCGCCAATAATGACTACAGCAAGACTAAGGACTAAGATTTCAGAATCTGCGGTTGGGTAGAGAGATAAAAAAGCACCTCCTAATGCTCCGGCAATACCTGCTAGTGCCATCCCCAACATAAAGGTAATCATAAAAATGCGTCGAATATTAATGCCCAGTGCTTGAATTGTCTCTGAATCATCAACTCCGGCGCGGATCAGGGCACCCAAACGGGTTTTATTCATGAGCAGCCATAAAGCAATAAAGATCACCACGCCGATGAGAAGAACAAACAAACGGTAGCGGGGATAACTCATGTCTCCAAGTATGATAGGTCCTTTTAATAATTCTGGAATAGGTACGCTAAAAGTATCCCCACCAAAAAGAACTAATGATGAATCATTAAGTACTAAAGCGAGCCCCAATGACATCAGTACTTGATATAAATCTACTCCTTTGACTAAACCCAAGATCCGTTGTTCAACATAGCCCAACAATGCAATCACAATAGCAGCACTTATTAACCCGAGCAGAAAACTATCGTAACGAGTAGCAACAGCGTAAGCGACGTATCCACCCAGGAGATAAAAAGCTCCATGAGCTAGATTAACAATGCGCATCAAACCGAAGATGAGAGTAAACCCACTTGCGACGATAAAAAGCAAAGCCGCAAATGTTAAACCATTCAAGATTTGAAAAAGGGTAAAGGACATGAAGGGTGGGTTTTAGTCTCGTTATAAAGTGGTTTTATACCAGTCATAGATTTGTTCACCCGTCATATGAACCACACCTTCGTGTTGGTTGATATAGTCGTACACCTTCTTTAAATAGTTAATTCGGAAAGGTTGACCACTAATGTAGGGGTGAATTGCAATCGACATGATTTTTGGGCGCTCTTGTGCTTCGAGGTAATACTGATCAAAGGTATCTGTACACTTTTTAGTCCAGTACTCTGCCTCATGGTGTTGTACGATCATCATGGGGATATCGTTGTTTTCAACGGTATAGGGTAATGTGACTAAGGGACCATTTGCAGTCTTAATGACGGTTGGTTCATCATCGTAGGGAAAGTCACCGACGTACTTGATGCCAGCTGCAGCAAGAAGTTCTGGGGTATCGAATAACTGAGTTAGACCGGGGCCAAGCCAACCGACTGGCTTTTTACCTGTAAATTTTTCGATAGTATTGATGCACTTGTCGATCATCCCTTTTTGATCTTCTACTTTATGCATTGGCATTTGTTCATAGGAATGCCCCATAAATTCCCAACCTGCATCAAGACAAGCTTGTGCAACCCTTGGGTAATCTACGGTGACTCGTGCGTTCAGAGCAAGAGTAGGCGTGATGCCAAGGCTGTCATATAGTTTTTTAAAGCGCCAAAATCCAACTCTCATGCCATATTCATGCCATGCCCAGTTCGGTACATCAGGCATTAAGGCTTGTCCGGTTGGTGCCGGAATAACCTGTCTTGCCATGGGTCTTGAAATATCCCACACTTCTAAATTGACGATTGACCAAATAATGACTTTGGCATTATGGGGAAGTTTTAACGGTGGTCTATCAACAATAGCTGAATAAGTTGTGCGTTCTGACGGAGTCATGCTCATAAAATTAGTCCTATAAAAGATTAAATGATCAATTGATTAACTACTAATTTACATCATTCAACGATAACGCATCTAATTTGCTAAATAAATATTGTTTTAAAAGGAAATTTTTAAATGGGCAGAATGTGCACCAAGACGGCGTTAATGTGGAATGATATGAGCCATACCACAAAACCACAATTTATAAATGGGCTTCTAAAACAGCTAGTCCATTATTTTCTGGTCGTTTAATCAACTAAAAAACTACTCACCTTATCTAAGTGGTAATCATAATCGCCATAGGTTTGAGTAATCATGGTCATTTTTTTAAAATAATGAGCTGTATTTAGCTCGTTCGTGACTCCCATGCCGCCATGGAGTTGCACAGCTTCTTGCCCAACTTGGCGACCCGCTTTACAAATATAGGCTTTTGCAGCGGAACAATCTCGATTGCGCTTTTTAGAATCAACATCACTTAAGCTCAGAGCAGCTAAATAGGCCATAGATCTGGCTTGTTCAGTTGAAATAAACATATCTCCCATGCGGTGCTGAAGTGCTTGAAATTTCCCAATAGGCACCCCAAACTGTTTTCTAGTTTTTAAGTACTCAAGTGTGAACTCATTGAGCGCTGTCATTACACCAATTGCTTCTGCACATAATGCGGCATTGGCAAAGCATAGGATTTTTTCAATCATCGGATAGGCATCATTTACATTCCCCAAAAGATTATTTGCTGACAATTGAACATTATTAAATTCGATATCAGCCGCCATTCCACCGTCCTGAGTTTTATATGAATGAAGGGTTACACCAGGTGTTGAAGACTTAATTAAAAATAGTGAGATACCAGATTCATCTTCAGAATTTTGATTCTGCTTCGTACGTGCGCTAACGATCAAATAATCAGCAGAGGGTGCATCAAGAACCACATGCTTATGGCCATTAATGCTCCAAGTTCCAGATGTTGAGGTGGCTGTTGTTTTGACAAGATGGAAGGTATTGCGCATATGTGATTCAAAATGTGCAAAACTTAACTTAATTTGGCCGCTGGCAATTTTCGGGAGGAGCTCTTGTTTTTGAGCTTCTGAGCCAGATTCTACTAAAAGAGTGCCACACATCACCACAGTCGATATATACGGCTCCAAGCATAAGGCTTTGCCTAGTGTATCCATTACTAATAAAGTGTCGATCGACGAGCCTTCAAGACCATCATATTCAGCTGGGAAGGGTAGTGCAAGTAAGCCTAAATCAGCGTACATTTGCCATGCCTCTTGACTATATCCTTGGGGACGACTTGAATACTTTTGGCGTTTATCAAAAGAATAATCGTTAACTAAAAAACGTTTGAGGCTATCAACGATACCAACTTGTTCAGGGCTGAGTTCAAAATTCATCTTAGACTTTCAAATTAATTAGAGGTTGAGCATCATTTGCGTGATGATGTTTCTCTGGACTTCGTTTGACCCGCCGTAAATTGTAGTTTTACGATAATTAAAATAAGTACCACTCAGAGCTGGTGCAAAGTTTGGATAATCTGGAGCAATATCTGTGCTGCTAGAACCAAGCTCGAGCGCTTGTGGAATAAAAGGAATCGCGTAATGGCCTAAGGCTTGCATCATCAGTTCTGTGAGTCGCTGTTGTACTTCAGATCCACGTATCTTTAATAAAGATGCTTCTGGACCTACCTTTTTATCAGTAGCACTAATCACACGAAGATTAGTAATTTCAAGAGCATTCAGCTCTAACTGCACTTGTGCAATTTGATCTCTAAATCTTTGTTGATCGATGAGGCGTTGCCCATCTGCTTCGATTGAGTGGGCAATTTGTATTAGGCGTTTAAGTTCACGTTTCGATTTACCGACCTGAGCAATATTGGTTCTTTCTAGGCTTAGTAAATATTTAGCATAAGTCCAACCTTTATTTTCTTCACCGACCAAATTTTCTTTTGGGACAACAACATTTTCGAACCACACTTCATTAACCTCATGTTCTCCATCTAGTGTGATGATAGGGCGCACTGTGATGCCAGAAGTTTTCATATCGATGAGTAGAAAAGAGATTCCTTCCTGTTGGCGCCCCTCAGAACTTGTCCTGACTAAGCAAAAGATCATATCAGCATATTGGGCCATCGTGGTCCAAGTCTTTTGACCATTAACCACATAATGGTCGCCATGATCGACTGCTTTTGTTTTTAAGGAAGCGAGGTCTGAACCAGATCCTGGCTCTGAATAGCCCTGACACCACCAATCTTGTCCAGAGATGATGCGTGGTAAGTAATAGTCTTGTTGGGTTTTATTGCCAAAGGCCATAATGACAGGACCAACCATTTTTAAGCCAAATGGAAGTTGAATTGGTGCATTAGCTGCTGAGGTTTCTTCTTCGAAAATATACTGCTGGGTAGCATTCCAGCCCGGGCCACCAAATTGAGCTGGCCATGACACAGCTCCCCAGCCTTTTTTATAAAGAATTTTTTGCCAATTGACGATATCTTCTTTATGAATTCTTAGTCCGTTTCCAACACGTTTTGAAGTGTCAGGGGGCATATTTTTTTTCGCGAACTCTCTTACAGATGCTCGAAATTCTTCATCTTTTGGTGAGAAAAGTAAATTCAATATCGTCTCCTAATATTTTTACTACATACACCATTGTATCTATACATAATATAATTCACAGAAGATAATGATGCAAATGTAAATTAGTATTTTTTGGGCTTTTAATTAAAAAGGATGATGTGAATAAAGCGCTTGATATTGTGGTTTTTGGTGCAACAGGATTTACTGGACGTTTAGTTGCTGAGTATTTTGTAAAGTTAAGCGATGCTGGTCATCAGTTTACCTGGGCTATGGCTGGCCGTGATGCTTCTAAGCTACTAGCTGTTCACACTCAAATTAAAGCTTCATCAAGTGTTAATTTAATTACAGCAGATGTGAATAACTCTGAGCAAATTTTATCTCTAGTTAGGCAAGCTAAGTTGGTATTAACCACTGTTGGCCCCTATCAGCTCTATGGTGATACCTTAGTAAAAGCTTGCGCACAAGCCGGTACAGACTATGTTGATTTATGCGGTGAGCCTACGTGGATGGCTAAGATGATTCCTCAGATTGAGGACATGGCTAAAGCCAGCGGTGCAAGAATTGTATTTTCTTGTGGCTTTGATTCAATTCCTTTTGATTTAGGAGTTCTTTTTTTACAAATGACTGCGAATAGTCAGCTTGGTCAAACTTGTTCACGCGTTAGTGGTCGAGTAAAGACTATGAAAGGCACATTTTCAGGGGGAACAATTGCAAGTGTTTTAGCGACTGTTAAAAGTGCGATTAAGGATCAAGGTATGTTAAAGCTGATGAAAAATCCTTTTGCATTAACCCCTGGATTTGAAGGGCCAAAGCAAGCCTCAAGTCATCATCTTTCTTATGATGAGACACACCAGTCATGGTTAGCACCTTTTGTGATGGCTCCTATTAATATTAAAAATATCCATCGTAGCAATTACCTCCTTAATTTTGCTTGGGGTAAAGACTTTCAATATGATGAAATGATCATGATGGGGGACGGTGAAGCAGGGAAGGCTCGAGCTAAAAAAGCAATTCAAAGAGATAAGATACAAAATATTCTTTTAGCGATTGCTCCGACGCGTTGGATTCTTAAAACTTTTGTATTGCCAAAGCCTGGAGAAGGGCCGGATTTGCAGGCTCGTGAACATGGAAGTTTTGAAATTCTATACACGGGCTATACCTCTGATGCTTCGATTACCATCAGTGTGAAAGGCAATAAAGATCCCGGTTATGGCTCAACATCCCAAATGATTGGGCAGAGTGCTTTATGTTTGGTTGAAGATATTTCTTTGGAGTTAGTACCTGGTGGAGTATGGACGCCAGCTTCAGCCATGGGGATTTCTTTAATCCGCAGACTTGAAGGGTCTGCCGGATTAAGTTTTTCTTACACTCCAGAATAAATTAAGCCATTAGCCAATAATAAAACGCATGACACGTTCATGAAGTTTTGTGTAGGGTGGGTAAAGCATTTTTCCTGCGTTAAATCGACTTTGCTTAAATACACCTTTTTGTTTTGAGAAAGTGTCAAAGCCTGATTTACCGTGGTAATGTCCCATACCACTAGGTCCAACACCACCAAAGGGGAGGTTATTACTCAACAAATGATGAAATATATCATTGATTGTTACTCCACCAGAAATCGTGTTATTCAGAATTTGATCTATTTCGGATTGATTATCACTAAAAGCATATAGGGCGAGAGGTTTAGGTCTTGCGTTGATATAACTAATAGCTTCATCTAGAGTGTCATAGGGAACAATTGGCAAAATAGGGCCAAAGATTTCATCTGCAAAGACTTTTAATTCCGAAGATCCCATGACTATGCTGGGAGTCAATTTTCGACTTGAAGGAGGAAGTGCTTCCGTGTGAAGGGGTATCACTTTATTCGTAGGGTCAACAGATGCCTCATCGACATAACTTTGTAGGCGGGTCTTTTGCCGATTATTAATGATGCTTGTGTAATCAGGATTATTTTCTAGAGTCGGGTACATTGAGGCAGTTGCCTCTTGAGCGAATTTTATAAATTCAGTAACCTTTTGCTTTGGAACTAAAACATAATCAGGCGCAATGCAGGTCTGTCCAGCATTACATAGTTTTCCAAAAATAATTCGTTCTGCGGCAACTTTAATTGAAAAATGATCGGTGACTAAAGTTGGTGATTTGCCACCAAGCTCGAGGGTAACGGGCGTTAAATTTTCCGCCGCAGCTCGCATGACATGGCGTCCAACTGAAGTTGAACCGGTAAATAGGATATGGTCAAAGGCAAGGCTAGAAAATTCTTGTGCAACTTGGCTATCGCCAGTAATAACGGCAATTTCTTCCTCTGGAAAAATTTCAGAAAGTGATTTTTTAAAATATTCGGAGAAGTGAGGTGTGAATTCAGACATTTTGATCATCACACGATTACCTGCTGCAAGAGCTGCGCTTAATGGACCAATAGCTAAAAATAATGGGTAATTCCAGGGTACGATGATCCCAACAACGCCGATGGCTTGGTTCATAATTTTTGCGCTACCAGGCTTTTGCCAGAAAGGTACTGAAACACTTTCAGGTCTCATCCATTTTTTAAAGTGATTTAAAGTGTGTTTTAAATCCTCACAAGAAGTCATAATTTCTGCGGTCAGTGTTTCATGTTTAGAACGGTTGCCAAAATCTAAACTAATTTCATCTTGAATCTGCGTCTCGTGCGTTTTAATAAAATTGAGAAGGAGATTAAGTTGTTCTTGGCGCTTTTTTGCGTCGTGAGTGAGTTGCTGATCTGCAGCTGTTTTTTGTAGCGCAAAAATTCTTTGCATATTTTCTATGGTATTCATGAGGATGTATCTACTTTCTTACCTTGAAAAAAGGTTAATAATTTCCAATAGAGCACAGGAAAAAGTCGCGATAACATAGTGATTAATTTAGCATCGATTCCGATAAGTAATCTTTTTTTACGATTCTCAATTCCCGAAACAATAAGAGCCGCAGTCACTTCAGGAGTTGTTAGAGCCATCTTATCAAAGCTTTTTTTCATTTTCATCTGCTTATCTTCTTGCATTGTTGGAGCAAATAATGAGTTTTGAACCAGAGCTGTTTTGATACCGCCTGGGTGAACAACGGTCACACCAACTTCGGTATGTTCTAGTTCATGCAATAAGGTTTCTGAAAAGCCACGCACAGCAAATTTGCTAGAGGCGTAAGCCGTTTGTAGAATTGGGCCTACTATACCAAATAGGCTTGAGAGATTAACAATATGTGCTTGGGGAAGTGATCTGAAGTGGCTAAGAAAAGCACGGGTCATATTGACAGTGCCCCAAAAATTGATATTCATCACTTTTTCGAATTGCTCTTCAGAGGCTGATAAAAAGGATCCAATCAATGAAATGCCAGCATTGTTAATGAGTAAATTAGTATCAGGATGCATTTCAATAATACTTTTTGCAAATACTTTAATGGCAGACGGATCACTCACATCTAGTGCATGTTCAGTCACTTCAACACCAAGTGCTCGAGCATCACGTGCCGTTGTGCTGAGCATTTCAACACTTAAATCTGATAGGGCGAGGTTGCACCCCTTTTTAGCAAGTTCTAGTGCAATCGCCGCACCGATACCTCTACTAGCACCGGTGATGATGGCGCGAGAATTTTTAAGCGTAAATGGGGTCATATAAATTCGGGTTGAAGTTTTTCGATTTTAGAATAAATTCAAAGGTAAAGCCGGGCCATAGGGTTTCATTGCGGCCATTACTACTGATATACCAACTCTTACAGCCACCAATAGACCAAACTGTTTTAGCCATACGATGATTTATTGTCTGGTTGTAGGAAATTAAAGACTCAGGGCGAAGGTTATAACTCTTGACATTGTGTTTTTTCATTTGCTTCAAAGCACTCATGATGTATTTTGTTTGTGCTTCGATCATCACAATCATTGAATTATGAGCAAGACCTGTATTGGGGCCAGTCATTAAAAACAGATTCGGAAATTCTGGCACAGTACAGCCCAAATAGGCTGAAGAACCTTTTGTCCATATATTGCCTAAATCAAGACCCTTAATTCCTTTGACAGGAAAAGGCAGGCCCGCATCGGCAACTAAAAAGCCAGTTCCAAAAATAATGGTGTCTGCAGGGTGTGTGATGCCATCTTGAGTTTTAATTCCAGTCGGTGTTATTTCAGTAATACTCTTAGTAATAACAAGTGCATTAGGTTCATTTAACGATTTATAAAAATTATTAGAAAGCAAAATTCGTTTACAACCAAAGGTATAGTTTGGTGTCATTTTCTTTTGTAACTCTGGACTCTTAAGTTGGTAATTAATATAACTTCTTACCTTTGGTTCGAGTCGCTTGAGTAGGCTTGGAAATTGTGTAAAAAATAGAGCACGAAACTCATGTTGCCAATAAATCAATGTACGGTTGATATGTTGTAAAAACGGAAAGCGTTTAAAGCGTGAGCGCTGTTCCGGGCTATAGGCGCCATCTCTCTTAGGAACAACCCACGCCGGTGTCCTTTGAAAGAGTGTTAGTTGACTGGCTAGTGGAATGACTTCGGGGACAAACTGAATTGCTGAAGCACCAGTGCCGATAACAGCAACATTTTTTCCACGAAGATCGTACTCATGATCCCAACGAGATGAATGAAATACTTTACCTGCGAAGCTTTCCAAGCCCGAAATTTTGGGGATGGATGGACGGCTGAGTCCGCCTGTACCAGAAACTACGACTCTTGCATTAATTTGCGCACCTGAATCTGAAGTGATTAACCAGCGATTCGTAATATCTTGATACGTAATTGATTTAACTTCGGTGCCAAAAAGTAAATGGGAGCGCAATGCATATTTGTCTGCACAGTGATTCATATAGGACTCAATTTCTGCTTGCACAGGGTAGACCCTAGTCCAATCAGGATTTGGTTCAAACGAGAATGAATATAAATGAGACGGAATATCACAAGCCGCACCTGGGTAGGAATTATCTCGCCAGGTACCACCAACATTTTGGGACTTTTCAAGAATCAGAAAATCATTTTGAGAAGACTTCTTGAGTTGAATTCCTACGCACAAACCAGAAAAACCAGAACCGATAATTGCGACATCCGTAAACTGAAGACTGTGAGAAGACATAGGATCCGTTATTAAAAATTGATGGCATATAAATAAATGCAATATTCTTGCTAGATACACAAGTGTATTGTATTCTCTATCAAGTTGTCAAAATAACTCAAATAACCTTAGGAGATTTCAGTGACTTTACAGGCTCAACCAAAGTCGAATTCTTTAAGACAAGTTGTTCGAACACCAGAATCACGCTTTGAAGCACTACCTAATTTTCCGTACGTGCCACATTATCTTGAAGTTGATGGCTTGCGTGTAGCCTATATTGATGAGGGGCCAAAGGATGCTCCTGCGATTCTTTTGATGCATGGTGAGCCGACTTGGTCATATCTCTATCGCAAAATGATTCCAGTATTACTTGCTGCAGGGTATCGGGTATTAGCCCCAGATCTCATTGGTTTTGGGAGATCGGATAAACCCACTAAAAAGAGTGACTACTCCTATTTGAAGCATGTGCAATGGATGACAGGGTGGTTAGATCAAATTGATACGCCTGCTTCATTGACATTATTTTGTCAGGACTGGGGTTCTTTAATTGGACTCAGGTTAGTGCACGTTCGACCAGATCGGTTTTCTAAGATTGCTTTATCTAATGGTGGTCTTCCTACGGGGTTTGATAACAAGCTAATTCCCTGGCCACTTAAAGTATGGATTATTTTTTCAAAATACAGCCCTTATTTTAGAATTCAAAAAGTAGTCAAAGCAGTTTGTGTCGTCCCTTTAAGTCAAGCCGAACTTGATGCTTACGATGCACCGTTTCCATCTGATCTCTTTAAAGCTGGTGCGAGGGTCTTTCCAAGCCTGATTCCTATGAGTCCAAAAGATCCTGAACATCTCAATAATGTTGCCGCTTGGGAATTTTTTAAACAATGGAAAAAGCCATTTATTACCTTGTTTACAACAAGGGATCCTATGACTAAAGGAGCGGAGAAACCATTTGAAAAACACATTCCTGGATGTCAGGGGCAAGCGCATCAGCGAATACGTGGCGCTGGACATTTTGTTCAAGAAGACAAAGGCCCTGAAGTGGCTGGATTATTAATTGATTTTATCAAGGCAAATTTATGACCAAACAACATAAACTTCATGGTTGGCACTTATCTTATTTTGCTGGTAAAGCAAGGTGCTATTTAACTTATAAAGCAATTCCCTTTATAGATGAGCCCGTCAATTTATATAACTTGACCTATAAAATTTATAAAGAGACTGGGGCACGTGTAATGCCAGTTCTTGAGACGAACGAAGGTGAATGGTTGCAGGATACGCGTAATATTATTGACAGGATGGAGCAGCGCTATTTAGAGCCAAGCGTATTTCCAACTGGTGCTAAACGACGTTTTGTGAGTAGCTTGTTTGAAGCCTGGGGTGACGAATGGTGGATGCCTATGGCAATGCATACGCGTTGGAGTTACAACGAAAATTATCCTTTATTTGAAAAAGATGCTGGAGATGCTTTATTGCCTTTTGCACCGCGGTTTATAAAAAATATGGCTGTTGCAAAAGTCATTGTTCCGGTACTACGAAGTTATTGCCCTCGCGTTGGAATTATTCCTGAACAGTTCAAAATGATGGAAGACTGGTCGGTTGATATGTTGGCTAAAATTAATCAGCACTTTGGTCAGCACCCTTATTTATTAGGCGATCGTCCTATGTTGGGGGATTTTGGATTAGTGGGAACTATGTATGGCCACTTAGGACGTGATCCATGGCCTAAAAGAAATTGGATTGATCCTCTACCAAATTTAAGAAATTGGATTGATCGTATGGCTTCGATGAGTTATCTTGAAGTACAAGAAAAATATCCACTCTTAGATCATGGTAATGATTTTGTCCCTGAAACTCTAACTCCCATTTTAAAAAGTATTTTTAGTGAGTTTGTTCCTATGGTCAATGGCATTAATGATTTATTGATCCAGAAAAAAGATGGTTTTTCAAAAGATAGACCTCTGCCAAGGGGGATTGGTTCAGTGACTTGTCCAATGGGAGAAAACTCTTTCACAAGAGAAGCTTTGCCATTCATTTTGTGGAAAGTTCAAGGTGTATTGGATGAATTTTATTCAAATACCCCAGAGGATCAAGCAATGATTCGAGAGTGGTTAGCACCACTAAATGCTAAGGCATTGCTTGACATGCCTATCCCAAGGTTAGAGCGAGTGGCATTAAAAGTTAAACTGGTAAATTGAAATATAGTATTCAATAAGTTAGGTATGAGCTTAAGCGATGAGAATGATAAAACTCCTGACTAAACTGAGCTTTGCTATTTTCTGTTTTGTATTGGTTGGAGTTTTATATATTTTTATTTACAACCTTTATGAAAGAAGTCACAGTTCTTTTGAAGAAGAGGGTAAAAATCAAGTAGGACAGTTTTTACATGCCACGGATCGTTGTCAAAGATCAGCACTTTTCCATACTGGCGAAACACTCAAGGTTTGGGACAGTCCTTGGTATCCCACTGTTACCCCAAATGAATCCTATGATTCAGGACGCTCGCATGTTTTTCCTTTTGCTTGCTCTCTTGAAGAAATTGCTCAAGGTCAACCTCTTGAATTGATGACTCGAGTCATGAGTGGTTTTCCTGGAATTTATAATGTCGTGACC
>CAIJNI010000068.1 GCA_903821995.1 uncultured beta proteobacterium | reverse complement strand
TTTTATAAATAAAAGTTAATTACCATTATTTAATTAGGGCTGTTTTCGCTTAGCCACAATAACAGCATAAGCTCCATCCTTATAATAACCAACCCTAAATGGCAGTGGACTTTCATCATCTCTTTCTAAATAGGCCTGTGCTAATTCTTTGTTATAAGTTTGGAAAACTTTATATGATTTAACAAAAGCTCCGTACAATTTCGTCTCAAATTTTGCACTTAAAGGTTTGTAATTTAAACCAGTCTCATCCTGAACAATATAGGGAGCATTCTCTAACATAGCCTCTTTAATCATAGTAAACCCAGGGTGCTGCGGCAAATGAGAGGCGGCTTTTAATAAAGTTGGATTAACTGACATCAACTTAATAAATTCGTAATTTTCAGGACGCGCCTTTAATCCCCCATCCGATAAGTCTAAAGACAAATAATCTAATTGAACATTTCGACCATCTTTGGCCAAATAAAACCTTACGGAATTCCAGGAATCATCTTGAGCAAGCTCTTCAACCTGACCTTGTGGAGTTACATGTATGGGCACAATTTTTAGTATTGAAAAATCATGGAGACTTAAAAATGAAGCTATTAAAGTGGTAGCGCCTATTTTTACTTTATTAGTAGACAAGTATTTATAAAGGTATTCTGTGACAAAAAAACCGTCAACGCCATAACTTTTCCATGCAGAACCCAATACCTCAAGCGTTTGCCCAGCAGAGCTTGGCCTCAAACTCGATAAATCAACAAGCTTTTCACCTCGCTGTTGAGCAACCATCACATAGTGACTTTTCTGGGGAAAAAGTTGATACAAAGTGGTAAAGTCAGGGCCAGAAAATGGGTAAAAAACACTTGGACTTGTAGAAGAAATTTCTTTACTTGCCCACACCTGCATAGGTTTTCCTATTTGCCCCTCATACCTTTGCCAACTGCTTTTAGCTAAGGTTGAAAAACTATCCCAGTCCTCTTTATTCATATTCTGAGGAAGTCCGTTCGAAGGAATTCTCCCAGTCAAAAGCATGGCTTGCATATCTAATCTAGAATCAACACGATCTTGGCCTACATGTAAAACAGGTTTATTAGGCTCTTTGACATGGACTAATGTGGTAATTTTAGGTCGATTAATGAACCAAGCTATTGTTATAGTTCCAGCTAAAGCTAGGGTCCAAACAAATGCCACAATTAAAATCTTTGATTTCTGATAATGCATAAACTTTCATTTTTTATGTAATTATTATTGTAATTATAATTAGATGCCTAATCAAATCAAAGGCCTAATTTTCAATCATTATGTTATGTGGTCTCAAAGGGTGACCTTACCCTTAGTTTGTTCCTAAGCCCTTAAATAAGTCTTGAAGTTGTTTGATGGATTGATTTAACTTCTCCATCATCAAAAAAGAAAAGCCCTGAGGATCTATATCCAAAATGATATTTTTTCCATCTGTTGTAGCTGTAACGCTAACATCATGCATCCCATCTTTTGATTCAACCTTTACGACCCCCTTAAACTTGTTCGTTCCATCCTCTTTTACAAATTGAGCACTACGCGCCTTTAATCCGTATGGCTTTAAATCAGCGTCTGTGTCAAATTTCTCTTGCATCATTTTGAGAGATTGTTTAGACACATCATCTGCATTCACCCCGCAAGACACTAGACTCAGACAAAAAAGGACCCCACATATTTTTAAGAGTAGATTTTTCATTGCTTTCCTCCTCACAAGGTGCTTTCCTGCTTTTGATAAAAGTTCTGTGAAATTAATGCATATGAATCAAGGCGTACTTGGTAGTCTGCAGCCCATGTGATAATGGCTATTTCTTCGATACCCAAATTCTCTGCCAGAGTTCTCATCTGTTGAGCAACATCCTTACCATTTCCAATAAAAGCTTTCTTCTTCATTTGATCAATGAACTGTATTTCCTGGGGCACTAAATCAAGCAGAGCATCTTTTGATGAGAGTATGGGGCCCTGTGCATTTTTTTGGCGATCAAGCTTCCAACGCGCCCTACTTAGAAAATGAAATTCAGCCTCTTCAACTGTCTTAGCCGCTAAAGCCCAGACACAAGCAATGGCTTGAGGCTCTTTAAGCCATTCTGAAGGTTTAAAGTTATTTTTATAAAGATCAATCGCTTCTTTTGCTCCAATACCATCCGTAATAAAGTGCGCAAATGCATAAGGCATTCCTAACAAAGCTGCTACTTGAGCTCCATAATCTGAGCTACCTAGAACCCAAATATTAGGAGTGGTTTCACTTGCAGGATAGGCGTGAACCCCCTTGCCAGGATGACCATCAGGAAGAGGCAAATCTCTTAACCATAAATTTAATTCTTGTACTTGATAGGGAAACCTCTCCGCAGCGCCCATGTCTGGATTAAGAATACGCGCTGTTCTTTGATCACTCCCAGGGGCTCGTCCAACACCAAGATCTATCCTTCCAGGCGCTAAAGCGTCTAGAACTCGAAATTGTTCTGCAACCTTAAATGCACTGTAATGCGGCAACATAACACCCGCACTACCTACTCTAATATTTTTAGTTTTAGAGGCGATCGCAGCCATCATAATTTCTGGAGCGGTCCCTACAATACTAGGATGACTGTGATGTTCTGATACCCAAAATCTCTCATACCCCAACAACTCGCATTGGATCGCTAAGTCTACAGTCTCTTGAATTGTCGTGGTATGAGATTTACCAGCAACCGCAGTAGATTGATCTAGAACAGAAAGTCTTTTTAACAATTAAGTACTCTGCTTATTTTTTGATCGCATCAACAATTGCTTTACCAAAGTCAGCCGTAGTTCCAGTACCACCCATATCAGGCGTCATTGGAGCATGAGCAGGACCGGCAGCTAGAACAGCCTCAAATGCATTAACGATTGCAGTTCCGGCTTCTGGATGACCCAAATGATTTAACATCATTGCAGCACTCCAAATTTGCCCAATAGGATTAGCAATCCCTTTACCAGCAATGTCAGGTGCAGAACCATGAACCGGTTCAAATAATGAAGGATATATTCTTTCGGGATTGATATTTCCCGATGGGGCTATACCAATGGTTCCAGTACATGCAGGACCCAAATCTGACAAGATATCTCCAAAGAGATTGCTACCAACAACAACATCAAAGAACTGAGGACGCTGCACAAAAAAAGCGGTCAATATATCAATGTGAAATTGGTCTACCTTAATATCTGGATATCCTTTAGCCATATTAGCTACACGACTATCCCAGTAAGGCATCGTGATAGAAATTCCATTGGACTTTGTTGCAGAGGTTAAATGTTTTTTTGGTCTCTGACTTGCTAACTCAAATGCATACTTAAGAATTCGATCAACGCCGTGTCTTGTCATTACCGTTTCTTGAAGAACAAACTCGCGATCAGTCCCTTCAAACAATATTCCTCCAGCATTGGAGTACTCACCCTCGGTATTTTCTCTAACAACATAAAAGTCAATATCCCCAGGCTTTCGGTTAGCAAGAGGGCAAGGAATACCCGGAATTAATTTGACAGGTCTTAAGTTAACGTACTGATCAAAACGCTTTCTAAACTGTATCAAACTCCCCCACAAGGAAATATGATCTGGAACTAACTTAGGCATGCCAACTGCGCCAAAGAATATTGCATCATGAGGAACAAGTTGATCAAACCAATTATCCGGCATCATTTGTCCATGCTTGAGAAAGTACTCACAATTGGCAAAATCAAAGTGATTCAATTTAAATTCAAGGCCAAATTGTCTTGCCGCTGCATCAAGAGCTTTTATACCTTCTGGCATGACCTCAGGGCCAATTCCGTCACCGGCAATCACTGCAATTTCAAATTTTTTCTTTTCCATAATTAACTAATCGCCCTTTTGATTTCTTTATCTTTTAATTTTTGTTCTTCATCTTCTACTACGACTTCATTGCCAAACTCTTCCATCCTCACCTTATCCTTTGGACAAATGGGTGCACCATAACTTTCCCACTTTTTTAATAATGTCACTTCGTATCCACATTGTGTACATTTTGCCTTAGTTCGAGAGGAGTTACTCGGCCTTGGCGGTGGAAAAATTAAAGCCCGATGCGGGTATGGCCCTAATTTTTTACTCAGTGTCTCAAGCTTGATTCGTAATCCCTCGCCAGCATGAGCCATTCTCGCTGGCCCTTCAAGCCCAACCATTGTAGCGATCCCTTGGAAATCTGCGCCATGGCCGCTTTGGCAATCATCGATCGCATGACAAATTTCATGTACTAGCGTATCTAAAATTTCAACTGGCTCTTCAATCCGTGGAGATATGAAAATTTCATTAACCAAATCTCCAGACCGTTCTCTTGGCCAACACTGCCCTAAAGTGGTTCTTGGACTGCTAGAGGCAGCAAATCCACATGAAACTTTAAGTGGCGGAATACCAAATCCAACCTGAGAAAAAATAGGTTCTAAAATCGAAACTGCTTGTGAAAGCCAAGTTTCACGGTTTATAAACTGTTGGTCCATTTGTTTCTAATCTATCTTTAATGAAGTAATTTACTATTATCGCTTGGCTAATCAACTTTTTATCTATTTTCTACACACCCCCTACTCTAAAGGTAAAATATACCAACAATTAAAAAAGGAGAATTCGTGTCTAATCAAGCTTACACTTCCAAAAAAGATGTCGTCCATTTTATTTCAGGAGCAACGCACGCCGGTAGCTCTACTCGCTTTGGAGATGTTTTTAATCCTTCAACTGGCGAATTAGCTAGACGCGTTGCTTTAGCAAACACAAATGATGTGAATTTGGCCGTCAAAGCTGCCCAAGAGGCTTTTCCGAAGTGGGCAGATACTCCACCGCTTCGTCGTGCACGAATTATGTTTAAATATTTAGAATTAATGAATACTCATCGCGATGAGATCGCTGCAATCATTACTTCTGAGCACGGCAAGGTATATACCGATGCTCAAGGTGAGGTCACTCGAGGTATCGAAGTTGTTGAATATGCTTGCGGTATCCCCGAACTTCTTAAAGGTGATTTTACTGAGCAAGTCTCGACCGATATCGATAACTGGACTATGCGTCAACCCCTGGGTGTAGTCGCAGGCATTACTCCCTTTAACTTTCCAGTCATGGTTCCAATGTGGATGTTCCCAATGGCTATTGCCTGCGGCAATACCTTTATTCTAAAACCTAGCCCAACAGACCCCTCAGCATCCATCCTCATGGCTGAGCTATTTAAAGAAGCTGGCTTACCTGACGGAGTATTTAATGTCGTTCAAGGGGATAAAGAAGCTGTTGATGCATTAATTGAAAACGAGCATGTTAAGGCGCTCAGTTTCGTTGGATCAACCCCAATTGCAAACTACATTTATGAGCGCGGCGCCCATTATGGCAAGCGGGTACAGGCACTCGGCGGAGCTAAAAATCATATGGTCATCATGCCAGATGCAGATTTAGATAAGGCTGTTGATGCTCTTGTTGGAGCGGCTTATGGTTCTGCTGGTGAACGTTGCATGGCAATTTCTGTGGCAGTCCTCGTAGGATCTGTAGGCGATCAAATCATGCCTGAATTAATTAAGAGAACTCAAACATTAAAAGTAAAAAATGGTATGGAACTCGATGCTGAAATGGGTCCAATCGTTACCGAAGCGGCTCGTCAAAGAATTACAGGTTACATTAATGAAGGCGAAAAATCAGGTGCCAAACTTTTAGTCGATGGTCGCAAAGCTTCAGTACCCGGATTTGAAAAAGGGTTCTGGTTAGGTGGTACGCTATTTGATCATGTCAAAACGGATATGAAGATTTATAAAGAAGAGATTTTTGGCCCCGTTTTATCTTGCGTACGCGTAGACAACTTCAAACAATCTGTTGACCTTATTAATGCCCATGAATTCGGCAATGGCGTTTCTTGCTTTACAAGTGACGGCAATACTGCTCGAGAATTTGCAAGGAGAATTCAGGTAGGTATGGTTGGTATTAATGTACCTATTCCAGTTCCTATGGCGTGGCACGGATTTGGTGGCTGGAAGAAATCCTTATTCGGAGATGTTCATGCCTATGGTAAAGAAGGTGTTCGCTTCTATACTAAACAAAAAAGTATCATGCAACGTTGGCCGGAAAGCATTTCTAAAGGAAATGATTTTATTATGCCTACCATTAAGTAACCGTTTTAAATACAAAAAAGCCCCGGTTCATCTGAACTGGGGCTTTTTCATTAAAAAACTTGGCTTATTGAAGCGTATTTTTCAATACGGAAACAGCGGGCAATGCAAAGATATCAATACCCTCCTCAATCAGCTCAGATGCCTGTTCATGACTGGCAACACCACGAATACTTCGCTCTGGCGCTTCGTGATAATGCATTTTTCTTGCCTCATCAACAAAAGATTCACCCACATCCTCTGTTTTTTCCATGACATCACGAACAACCTGCAACATCGTGGCCTGAAGTTTTTGCTGAAATTCCATTTTTTCTGCAGGTGATAAGCTCATTGAATCGATTTGATGAACGCCCGCCGGTATATTAGCTAAAGAGTTGGAAGCCTGCTGAATTGATTCGTCAACTTTCGTAGATGTCTTCGCACCTAAATAAGGTGCAGATGGAAGACGAGAAATCTTCACGCTGTCACAAATAGGACAAGATAGTATTGATTTATTTTGCTGAGCATTGAAATCGTCCTCAGAACTAAACCACCCTTCAAAAAGGTGATTCATTGAACAAGATAGGTTATAAACTTTCATAAGTTATACATGATACCAATTTTGTGAATTGCAATAGAAGTTTGTCACAAAAATGCTAACTTCATTCAAAAACCTATAATTAGTCCCTGGATAAACTACCTAAGTAGTCTTTTAACCAGTAATACGAAATGATTGTTTTAACATCAGTGATCCGCCCATTTCGAATCCATAATTGCATTTGTGCAAAATTAGCGGTAAATATATCAAGGAATTCTTCGTCATCTAGCTTGGCCTGCCCTTTAAGCAAATCCTGGGCAAGATAAATATCAATAAATTCTGTGGAGTATGAAATGACAGGATGTATGGTTCCCAATAGGTGCCATTTCTTGGCGGTATAACCTGTTTCTTCCTGCAACTCTCTTTTGGCACATTCTAAAGAGTCCTCACCATATTCAAGTTTGCCCGCTGGGATTTCTAAAATTGACTTTTTTAAAGGATATCGAAACTGTCTTTCTAATAGAATGTTCCCATCAGAAAGCATCGGAATAATTGCAACAGCACCTGGATGCGTCAAATATTCTCGAATAGCCTGCTGACCATTGGGCAAACTAATTTTGTCTTTATATAGCTTGAGAAATAAGCCGTCGTATACCAACTCACTATTTAACATTTCTTCATTCAAATGCTCATCCCCGTCTGACAAATCAGAAAAAGGGACACCATATTCAAAAGGAGTGTTCATTCGGATCCTAAAATAGGAAAGAGAGCAATACTAACCCTGCAGGGTCGTACGCATCGCAGACAAACATAGCGCCGTCAAAGTCGCAGGAAAAATTCCAACAACGAGGACGAATAAGCCATTGATAGACAAAATACCTTTTGCGAAGTTAGTCGCTTCTATAGGGCTAAGATCAACGGGTTCATCAAAGTACATGACCTTAATCACACGTAAATAATAAAAAGCACCAATCAAAGAAGCAATCACAGCAATCACTGCCAAGCCGATATAACCCGCATCAACCAGCGCTTCCAAAATAGAAAGCTTGGCGATAAATCCAACCGTTGGAGGAACTCCAGCTAAGGAAAACATTAGTAATAACATCATGAATGCTAGCCATGGACTTCTCTTATTTAATCCCTTGAGATCATCTAAGGTTTCACATTCAAATCCCTTGCGCGAAAGAAGCATTAATAGACCAAAAGTACCAAGGGTCGACAACACATAAACAATAATATAAAAGAAAGAGGCACTATAAGCATACTCGTCATAAACAGACATAAAACCTAATAACAAAAATCCCATATGAGAAATCGTTGAATAAGCCAACATTCTTTTCATATTGATTTGAGCAATCGCAGTGATATTCCCAATAAGCAAGGAAGTCACAGCAAGAAACATAAAGATTGGCGCCCAGTCAGTTTGAATAGGCTGCAAAGCTTCCACAATTAATCTAAAGGTTAAAGCAAAAGCAGCAATTTTAGGAGCCCCGCCAATCAATAGAGTAACTGCAGTTGGAGCACCTTCATAAACATCGGGCACCCACATATGAAATGGTGCAGCCCCCAACTTAAATGCTAGTCCAGCTAATAAAAATACGAGGCCAAATCCAAGGACTAAGCGCATCACAGCATCATCAGAAGTCGCTCCTAGAATTTCATTAAGCGCTAAGGATCCAGTCACTCCATAAATCATCGACATACCGTATAGCAAAAATCCAGAGGATAAGGCTCCCAAAATAAAATACTTCATTCCCGCTTCAATACTTTTAGTCTGCGAGGAGTTCATCGCCGTTAAAGTGTATGTTGATAAGGCTAGTAACTCTAGTCCTAAATATAGCGTTAATAAGTTTGCCCCAGAAATCATGACAAACTGGCCTAATAACGCAAGTAAAGCTAAAGCAATATAGTCCGTCCTAAATAAAGCACGATCTTTGAGGTATTTTTGTGAATATACCAAAGTAGCAAAAACAGCTAATGAAGATACAGATTTAAGAATATTTGACAATGGATCTACTTTAAAGAGACCATTCATAATCAGTTGCGGTGCATCACTAGCACGCGTTGCAAACCAAACTGCTAAACCTAATAATGTAAGAAGTGCTAGCTTATAGGATGCACCGGTCCCCGATGGCGTGAAGAAAACGTCTTCATCTGTACTTTGTGACTCAGTGAAAAAAGGAGTTACTAACAATATAAAACATATTACGATTAACAGAGCTAACTCTGGCAGTATCTCGATGAGGTCTAATGCTTGCATATGAGTTCCTGTACTTTATATCTTACTAATTGCTACGTGTTTAAGTAACTCCATCACCGAAGGATGAATGATATCAGTCATTGGTTTAGGATAAACGCCTATAGCAATCGTGAGAAGAGCAAGTATTCCTAAAATAAAATACTCACGTGAGTTAATATCCTTAAGCTCTTTGACGTGATCATTTGCTATATCTCCAAAGAAAACTCTTTTTGTCATCCAAAGTGAATAGGCTGCGCCAAGAATTAGAGCAGTAGATGCTAATAAACCCACTAAGAAATCAAAATCTATAGCGCCTAAAATCACCATAAACTCCCCAACAAATCCTGATGTAGCTGGTAACCCACAATTTGCCATGGCAAACAAAACGGCAAACGCAGTAAAACGAGGCATTGTATTAACCACGCCCCCAAAATCTGCTATTTGTCTTGTATGCATCCTATCGTAGAGAACCCCAATAGAAAAGAACATAGCACCAGAAACTACGCCGTGTGAAATCATTTGAACGATGCCGCCTTCAACCCCCAACGGATTAAATATAAAGAATCCAAGCGTAACAAATCCCATATGAGCTATCGAGGAGTATGCGACAAGCTTTTTCATATCTTTTTGCACAAGAGCAACGAGCCCAATATAAATAACAGCAATGATAGAAAGACCAATGACATAAGGGGCTAAGTAAAAACTAGCGTCAGGAGCAATAGGTAAAGAGAACCTGACAAACCCATAGGCACCCAGCTTAAGCATAATTGCGGCTAGTACGATAGATCCGCCCGTAGGCGCCTCTACGTGTGCATCTGGCAACCATGTGTGCACCGGCCACATAGGTACTTTAACTGCAAAAGCCACAAAGAAAGCTCCGAATAGGAACAGTTGTTCCTTAAAGTTAAGTTTGGCATGCTGCCAAATCAAGATACTAAATGAGTCCGTGGCGTTGTAGAGATAAAGAATTGCAACAAGCGTGAGTAAAGACCCCATAAGTGTGTAGAGGAAAAATTTGAACGCTGCATACACACGATTTTTCCCGCCCCATACGCCGATGATGATATACATTGGAATCAAACTTGCTTCGAAAAACACGTAGAACAACATGCCGTCAAGCGCTGCAAATACTCCAATCATTACGCCTGAGAGAATGAGAAAAGCAGCCATATATTGAGCAACCTTCTCTTGAATAATTTCCCAGCCAGCAAGAACCACTATTACTGTTATGAAAGCAGTTAAAACCACAAACCATACTGATAGTCCATCTACGCCAAGATGATAGTTGAGATCATACCGTGCTACCCAAGGGATATTTTCAACAAACTGCATTGCAGCTGAACTGGTATCAAAATCGATGACAAGTGGCAAAGTCACTATAAAACATAGCAAAGAAGCAACTAGTGCAAAGCCTCTCACATAGCCCGCACTCCGATCAGACCCAGTGCCTAAAAGAATGATGCCAAAAACAATCGGCATCCAAATTGCTAAAGAAAGAATCATGTTCTACCGCTTATCCAATTGAGCCCAAATGGGTATAAAGAATCCAGGTAATTAAACCTACAACTCCAATAATCATTGCAAATGCATAGTGATACAAATAGCCAGTTTGAGCTTGCCGCACAAAACTTGAGAACCAACGTACTAATTTGGCACTACCGTTAACCATAAATCCATCAATAACACTTTGATCGCCGCTTTTCCAAAACCCATTACCAAGCAATTGCGCTCCTTTTCCAAATACGTATTGATTGAAGTCATCTAAATAATATTTGTTATCTAAAACCTTTTTAAGCGGCGCGAAAATCTTGGCTATCGCCGTTGGTATCTGAGGCATCCACAGGTAAAAAACAGCCGATGTCAACACTCCAGCTAAAGCTAACCATAAAACAGGTGATGTGAAAGAGTGCATGGCCATTGCGAATGCACCATGAAAAGCCTGCGAGAGTTCTTCCATCACTGGATGAGCTACAGCATCAATAGCAATAGAGTCTTCAAAGAAACCCCCAAACAACATAGGACCAATCGTAATGTATCCAATCAACGCAGAAGGTATAGCCAAAAGTACGAGCGGTAGAGTAACTACCCAAGGTGATTCATGTGGTTTTTGTCCTGGAGGCAAGCCATGATGCTCTTCATGGTGATCATCCTCTTGAGCGTGATGTTGAACAGGCGCATGTCCAAATCGCTCCTTACCATGGAAAACTAAGAAGTACATTCGAAAGGAATAAAACGCAGTCACAAACACACCAACCATCACTGCAAAATAAGCAAAATTTGCACCATATAAATGACTTTCATGAACCGCTTCAATAATGGAATCTTTAGAATAAAAGCCTGAAAAGAATGGTGTCCCAATCAAAGCTAAACTTCCAACGAGCGATGTAATCCATGTTATGGGCATATATTTCCATAATCCACCCATGTTCCTCATATCTTGATCATGGTGCATCCCCATGATGACACTTCCTGCCCCTAAAAATAGTAAAGCTTTAAAAAACGCATGTGTCATTAAGTGAAAAACAGCAACAGGATAAGCCGATACTCCTAAGGCTACTGTCATATAACCTAGCTGCGATAGTGTTGAGTATGCGACTACCCTTTTAATATCATTTTGCACAATTCCTAGGAATCCCATGAACAAAGCTGTGATGGAACCGATGATGAGAATAAATGAAAGTGCAGTATCTGAGAATTCAAATAATGGTGACATCCGACTAACCATAAAAATACCTGCTGTGACCATCGTTGCAGCATGAATCAACGCAGAAATTGGAGTCGGGCCTTCCATAGAGTCTGGCAACCAGACATGAAGTGGGAACTGTGCAGATTTACCCATAGCGCCAATGAATAAACAGATACATGCAACGGTCATGAGGTTCCAGTCAGTGCCAGGCAAAGTCTGAGCAGCAATCGTAGAGGACTGTTCAAAAACATCCTGATAATTCATAAAACCAGTTGCAGCAAACACTAGACCAATACCTAGAATAAAACCAAAATCTCCTACCCGATTGACTAAAAATGCCTTCATATTCGCGAAAATGGCAGTTGGTCTCGTGTACCAAAATCCAATCAACAAATAAGACACCAAACCAACCGCCTCCCAACCAAAAAAGAGTTGTAAGAAATTGTTGCTCATTACAAGCATCAGCATTGAGAATGTAAATAGGGAAATATAAGCAAAAAAGCGATTGTAGCCTTCATCCTCAGCCATATATCCAATGGTGTAAATATGAACCATCAAAGACACAAAAGTGACAACAACCATCATCATCGAAGACAACGGATCTATGAGGAACCCAATTGGTAAAACACGCTCATTACCTAAGCGCATCCATTCGTAAATGTTTGCATCAAAACGTGCGCCGTCTAAAACTTGCATTAAGACAAAGATAGATAAGGCACATGCTATGGCTACGCCAAGAATAGTCACGGTATGGCATGCGGATCTTCCAATCAAATTGCCGCCAAGTTTTGTACCAAAAATACCAGCAATTGCGGCCCCAATTAATGGAGCTAAAGGAATTGCAAGGAGTAAAGAAGCGTTAAGTGTATTCATCGTTTTTTAAAGTTAGCGCTTTAGCCTTTCAACTGTCCAAGATCTTCCGTACTGACCGTATCGCTCTTGCGGAACAAAATAACCAAAATGGCCAGGCCAATTGCTGACTCAGCAGCTGCAACAGTCAATATAAAGAAAACAAATACTTGCCCCAACATATCGCCTAAATAGTAGGAGAAAGCTACAAAATTAGTATTAACCGCTAAAAGCATCAATTCAATCGACATCAATAAAACAATGATGTTTTTTCGATTAAGAAACACTCCCATAATACTAATTGCAAAGAGAACTGCTCCAAGAACTAAGTAATGAGCTAATGTAATTGACATCATTATTTCCCATCCTGGCGATGAGCATCATCTGCTGACATCGTGACAATCCGAACTCGGTCTTGACTACGTGTGCGGATTTGCTCTGCTACATCTTGTGTCTTATGATCTTTTCTTCGCCTAAGTGTTAAAGCAACAGCCGCAATAATTGCAACTAGCAAAATAACGCCCGCAATTTCAAATGCAAAGACATACTCGCCATAAATTAATTTGCCTAAACTCATCGTATTACTCTCGCCACTAGGAGATATAGAGGGGAGGGGAGAGCTCGTTCCAATAAACCCTCTAGTTAAAACTAATGTCATCTCGGCGGCAATAACAGCTCCAACTAAACTGGCAAGCGGCAAATAATCTTTAAATTGAGCACGCAAATGAGTCGTATCTAAATCAAGCATCATCACCACAAATAAAAACAAGACCATTACCGCACCCACATAGACCAGAATCAATGCAATAGATAAAAACTCTGCCTTAAGAAGCATCCAAATCCCAGCAGCATTAAAAAATGCTAACACTAGAAATAATGCAGCATTGACAGGATTTTTTGTTGTGATCACTTTAAGCGCCGCAATAATAAGCACTGCCGCAAAGCCATAAAAGAAAAGTGTTTGTGGATCAAGATTCATAGTTTTCCAATACAAAGGAAGTCTTAACGGTATTTGGCATCAGCATCTTTATTCTTAGCGATTTCTTCTTCAAAACGATCGCCAACAGCCAGTAGCATATCTTTAGTAAAGTACAAATCGCCACGTTTTTCCCCATGGTATTCGTGAATGTGCGTTTCTACAATCGCATCTACGGGACAAGCCTCTTCACAGAAGCCACAAAATATACACTTCGTTAGATCGATATCATATCTTGTTGTTCTACGTGAGCCATCTTCTCGTTGATCAGATTCAATCGTAATGGCCATCGCTGGACAAACAGCTTCGCATAATTTACATGCAATACAACGCTCTTCACCATTCGGATATCTTCTCAAAGCATGCAAGCCTCTAAACCTTGGCGACATCGGTGTTTTTTCTTCTGGGTACTGAATCGTTACCTTAGGCGCAAACAGGTATTTACCGGTCAAGCCTAAGCCCTGAAAGAGCTCTTTCAGTAGCAGACTATTAAAAAATTCACGAATAGAACTCATCATCATTCCTGTTTAAACAATTAGTTTTTCCAAACACTCCAAGGCGACACAATCCATGCGCCTACAACGACAACCCAAAATACAGATAAAGGAATAAAAACTTTCCAACCTAGTCTCATAATTTGGTCATAACGATATCTCGGAAAAGACGCCCTAAGCCAAATGAAGATTGAAAGTAATAAAAATACCTTAAAAAACAACCAGAAAAATCCTGGAATATCTCTTAATAAAGGTACATCTAAAATAGGCAACCACCCACCCAAGAAAAGCGTAGCACACATGGTAGAAATTAAAATCATATTGGCATACTCTGCCAAATAGAACATGGCAAAAGTCATCCCTGAATATTCGATCATATGACCCGCAACAATCTCAGACTCCCCTTCCACCACATCAAAAGGTGCTCGATTCGTTTCAGCAACACCAGAGATGAAATAAATAACAAACATTGGCAATAAGGGTAGCCAGTTCCAAGATAAGAAGTTAAGTCCATAACTTGCAAAAATACCGCGGGATTGTGATGTCACAATATCCCCAAGATTAAGTGATCCAGTCACCATCAGTACAGAGACTAAAGCAAATCCCATGGCAATTTCATAAGACACCATTTGTGCTGATGCACGCATTGCACCTAAAAATGCATATTTAGAGTTTGACGCCCATCCTGCCAAAATAACTCCGTACACTCCTACAGATGTGATTGCCATTACATACAATAGCCCTGCGTTAACATCTGAAATAACCATTTCTGGCTGAAATGGAATCACCGCCCAAGCTGCAAATGCTGGAGCAATAACCATCACCGGAGCAATCAAATAAAGAGCTTTACTAGCCTTAACGGGTTGAATAATTTCTTTAAATAGCAATTTAAGTGCGTCAGCAATGGGTTGTAATAGTCCAAATGGTCCGACACGATTAGGCCCCATCCGAACGTGCATCCAGCCAATGAGCTTTCTTTCCCAAAGCGTTAAGTAGGCCACCGCCCCAAACATAGGCAACACAACACAAATAATCTTAGTCAATGCCCATACCGTTGGCCACATTGATCCAAAGAGCGATTCTCCATAATTCGTAATCATTTGTATCAAATTCATACGCGCTCCACACTAACATTACCAAACATACTCCCGAGCTTAGCACTTGAGGACGTCGCAGCAGATAAGCGCACGACCCCGTCCGCCAAATTCTCTTGTAACATCGCTGGCATCACAGTTGACACATCACCCTGAGTAACCTTCACTGCATCACCTTCTTTAAGATTAAGTTCCCTAAAGAGTTTTGATGGCAGTCCTGCACATATTGCCTTTTTGCTATCTCTCGTCAATTGCAAGGCACTTGATCGTCTCACAATAGCGTCCGTAAAGTGAATCGGAACATCGGCCAAACGCTCTAATCCGGATGCAACCAGCGTTATTTCTCGAATATGAGCCGATCCCTGATTGTTCAAATGACTAGTCAAATGATCTGGCAAGGCAGAGAGTCTTACTTCTTCAACTGTATTAAAGTTAAAGCCATCAAGGTCCAGCAATCCACCAAGTACTCGTAATACTTTCCATGCAGGACGAGAGTCTCCATAGGGTTTTACGGACGGCAATATGGATTGAACTGTGCCTGCGATATTGACATAGGATCCAGCACCTTCGGTATATGGCGTAATTGGCAAAATGACATCAGCAAGCTCTAGTAAATCTTCAGAACAATAGGCACTCAGTGCAATAACCGTTTGGGCGCCTTGCAAAGCTTGACGCGCTAGCAATGGGTTAGGCAAATCAAGGCTAGGTTCTAAATTAAGCAATATATAGGCTTTATTGTTTTTTCCTAAAATATCGTTAACCCCTTGACTTGTGGCTCCTATTATTTGAGCGCCCACAAAATTAGCCCCATCACCGAGGAATCCTAAAGTCCCATTAATCTGATTTGAAATCCATGTCACTAAAGCATGGAGTTGATTAAATTGTGGGTGAGCTAAAGCTGTATTACCAACCAAAATTGCTTTTTTCTCACCCTTTAACAAGCCTTGAGCAATTGCCTGAGCTTGATTAGAAATATTTTTAGGAACTACCGGAGATTCAATTCCTTTAGATTTAGCAATCACAGCGCAAATTTCTGCCAAATTCTCTAACCATAAAGAAGGAGCAGAAGAGATCTGGCCCGCATTAGGCATTAACCAGTTATCGCCACCTGCATCAATACGATAAACTTGCGTTCCAGTTTTAGTGGCGTTTCTTAAACGAACTGCTATCAAAGGATGATCTTTACGTAGCGAACTACCCACCACTAGGACTTGATGTTGTTGCGCCAACTCCTCAACTGACATACCTAACCATAGGGCTTGAGGTGCTTCAGGCACTTCATTTTGACGTAGGCGAGTCTCAATCTGATCCGCGCCCATATCCTGAGTTAATTTTTTTAATAAGAATAATTCCTCTATCGAGGAAATAGGGTGCGCTAGAGCAGCAATGCTATGTGCACCATGATCAGCCTTGACACCTTTTAAGCCGCTCGCGACATAATTCAACGCATCTTCCCAAGAGCTTTCTAACCAAACTCCGCCCTGCTTAACCATTGGCTTAGTTGCACGATCATTCGCTCTTAAACCCTCATACGAAAATCGGTCTTTATCCGAAATCCAACATTCGTTGATATGCTCATTTTCACGAGGAACAACTCGTTTGACTTCATCAGCTTTGGTTTGTATGACGATATTTGTGCCTAGTGAGTCGTGCGGACTAATTGATTTTTTCCGCCCCAATTCCCACGTCCTAGCAGCATATCTAAAGGGTTTACTTGTCAAAGCACCTACTGGACAAATATCAATCATATTTCCAGACAATTCAGAATCCACACTTTGACCAACGAAGGATGAAATCTCGGAATGCTCTCCACGATTAATCATCCCCAACTCCATCACGCCAGCTACTTCTTGACCAAATCTGACACAACGCGTGCAATGAATGCAGCGGCTCATTTCTTCCATCGAAATCAGAGGACCAACATTTTTATGAAAAACCACACGTTTTTCTTCGTTGTAACGAGAATTTGATTTCCCGTAACCAACCGCTAAATCTTGTAACTGACATTCGCCACCTTGATCACATATTGGACAATCTAAAGGATGGTTAATCAGTAAAAATTCCATGACTGATTTTTGCGCTGCTAGCGCCTTCTCAGACTTTGTAAAGATTTTCATGCCCGGACTAACGGGGGTTGCGCAAGCAGGCATTGGTTTAGGGGCTTTTTCTACTTCAACAAGACACATTCTGCAGTTAGCAGCAATCGATAATTTTTTGTGATAACAAAAATGAGGGATATAGGTCCCAGAATCATGGGCAGCTTTGATCACCGTTTGACCTTCGCGGACCTCTACTGGCTTGCCATCAATTTCGATTTGTATCATGCCTACTTACCCTTACTTACCTTATCGGAAGATTTTTCTATATTTACATTAAACGTATTGCGGGACTAAACATCGCTTGTGTTCTATGTGATACTCAAACTCACTCATGTAATGTTTTAGCATTCCACGAACAGGCATGGCAGCAGCATCACCTAACGCACAAATTGTTCTACCCATAATATTTCCTGCAACATCATTCAACAGTTCTAGATCCTCGACACGACCCTGACCGTGTTCAATTCGATTAACCATTTTCCAAAGCCATCCAGTGCCTTCACGACATGGCGTACATTGCCCGCATGACTCTTCATGATAAAAATATGAAAGTCGCAATAGTGATTTCACCATGCAGCGCGTATCGTCCATTACTATCACAGCGCCAGATCCCAGCATTGAGCCTGCTTTAGCAATACTGTCGTAATCCATAGAGGTCGACATCATCATCTCGCCAGGAACCACGGGCGCTGAAGACCCCCCAGGAATAACCGCTTTTATTTTTTTCCCGCCACGCATACCTCCAGCAAGCTCGAGAAGTTTGGCAAATGGCGTTCCTAATGGGATTTCATAATTACCAGGCAACTCAACATCGCCAGATATTGAAAATATTTTTGTGCCCCCATTATTAGGCTTACCTAAAGCCAAATAAGCCTCTGGACTCACCTGCAACAGAAAGGGCACGGCTGCAAACGTCTCTGTATTATTAATCGTAGTAGGTTTTCCATACAAACCAAAACTCGCAGGAAAAGGTGGCTTATAACGAGGCTGACCTTTTTTACCTTCTAAAGACTCAAGTAAAGCTGTTTCTTCACCACAAATATATGCCCCATAACCATGATGTGCATGTAATTGAAAAGAGAAATCAGAACCACAAATTTTATTTCCTAAGTAACCTGCTTTACGCGCTTCCTCTAAAGCTTCTTCGAAAATCTCATATTCGCGCCAAATTTCACCATGAATATAGTTATATCCGACTGGAATCCCCATTGCATAAGCAGCAATTGCCATACCTTCAATCAGGCTATGCGGGTTATATCTTAAAATATCTCGGTCTTTAAAAGTCCCCGGCTCACCTTCATCTGAGTTGCAAACAAGATACTTATCCCCAGGTAGTTGTCTTGGCATAAAACTCCATTTCAACCCCGTTGGAAATCCAGCACCACCCCGTCCACGAAGACCGGAAGCTTTTACACTTGCTATGACTTGCTCTGGAGGTATTTTCTCAGAAAGAATTTTTTTAAGTTGTACATAACCACCCCTAGCTTCATAGTCAGAAATATGCCAATTCGAACCATTGAGGTTAGCTAAGATAAGCGGGTTAATGTGCCGTGAATGCAAAGAAGTCATCAATCTATCCTTGAGAAGTCGCTAGCGAAGAAGCTTTTTGTTTTAACTCTTCAATCAAAGCATCAATTTTGTCATTCGACATAAAACCACACATCTGCTTATTATTAACAATAGCTACTGGAGCATCTCCACATGCCCCCATACATTCACCTTCTTTTAAAGTAAATGTGCCACAACTCGTGGTTTCATTAAAATCGATACCAAGTTTTTGCTTAATATATTCTGCAGCTCGCTTACCGCCACTGAGCTCACATGGCAAGTTAGTACACACTGTTATTTTGAAATGGCCGACAGGTTTAACGTCGTACATATTATAAAAAGTGGCCACTTCCTGAACCCAAATCGGCGGCATATCCAAAAGAAGTGCCACTTCAACAATCGCATCACTAGTAACCCATCCATATTCATCTTGAGCAACAGCCAGTGCAGCCATTACTGCAGACTGTTTTTGATCAGCAGGATACTTATCCACATTACGCTGGATTTCTTTTAATCCCTGTTCTGAAATTTTTGGCATTTACATATGTCCTAACGATCAATTTCACCAAATACGATATCCTGCGTCCCAATGATGGTGACTGCATCCGCAATCATATGACCTTTAGCCATTTCATCAAGAGCTGCTAGATGGGGGAATCCTGGGGCACGAATCTTTAAGCGATAAGGCTTATTTGCGCCATCAGAAATTGCATAAATCCCAAATTCTCCTTTTGGATGCTCTACAGCAGCATATGCTTGCCCAGCAGGCACATGAATTCCTTCAGTGAATAATTTAAAGTGATGAATAAGTTCTTCCATGTTGCTCTTCATGTCAACACGATTAGGAATAGCCACCTTGTGATTATCACTAATCACCGGGCCTGGATTGATTCTTAGCCACTCAATACATTGTTTAATGATGTTATTTGACTGACGCATTTCTTCGACTCGAACTAAATATCGATCGTAAGAATCTCCATTAACACCTACTGGAATATCAAACTTTAATTGATCATAAACTTCATACGGCTGTTTCTTACGTAAGTCCCATTCAATTCCAGAACCTCTTAGCATTGCACCCGTAAACCCAAGCTGTAAAGCGCGCTCTGGCGTTACAACCCCAATTCCAACTAGACGCTGCTTCCAAATTCGGTTGTCCGTTAGTAAGGTCTCATATTCATCAACGTAGGTTGGAAAACGACTCGTAAAATCCTCAATAAAATCAAGCAAAGATCCTTGACGATTTTCATTTAGCCTTTTTAATCCTTTTTCACCACGAATCTTACCGGCTAAAAATTGTGGCATTTGGTCTGGAAGGTCTCTATAAACTCCTCCAGGACGATAATAAGCCGCATGCATCCTCGCACCAGATACCGCCTCATACATGTCAAATAGATCTTCTCTTTCCCTAAATGCATACAGGAAAACGGCCATTGCACCAACATCAAGGCCGTGACATCCTATCCATAACAGATGATTGAGCAATCGTGTGATTTCGTCAAACATCACTCGAATGTATTGCGCACGAATCGGCACGTCAATTTGTAAAAGCTTTTCAATGGCCATGACATAAGCATGCTCATTAGCCATCATCGACACATAATCCAAACGATCCATGTAAGGAACATTTTGAATCCACGTCCTAGTCTCTGCTAATTTTTCAGTCGCACGATGCAACAATCCAATATGCGGATCGGCACGTTGAATCACCTCGCCATCCAACTCCAAAACCAAACGTAAAACACCATGCGCAGCTGGATGCTGTGGACCAAAGTTAAGGGTGTAATTTTTAATTTCAGCCATGATTACCCACCATAATTTTCTTCGCGAATGATCCTGGGAGTAACTTCGCGAGGATCAATCGTTACGGGTTGATAAATCACACGCTTTTGCTCTGCATCGTAACGCATCTCAACTTGACCTGACACAGGGAAATCCTTGCGAAATGGATGGCCAATAAATCCATAATCAGTCAATAGTCGACGAAGATCATCATGCCCTTCAAAAATAATTCCAAATAGATCAAAAGCTTCACGCTCATACCAGTTCGCGGAATTCCACACACTGTTAATAGAAGCAATTACCGGAAAATCCTCATTCGGCACACAAGCAATCAATCTTAAGCGCCAGTTATGTTTTACTGACAAAAGATGACTAACAACACCGAAACGCAATCCTGTCATTGTTCCAGCAGGATAATCTTGATAATCCACACCACATAAATCAATCAGTTGTTCAAAACCCAAAGCCGCTGTATCTCTTAAAGTTTGCGCAACGGAATAATAATTATTGGCATCTTTTACAGTCATGGTTAACTCATTAAGAGCTAACTCGATAACGACTTGATCTTTAAATTGTTGTTCCAATAACAGATGAAGATGATTTAAGTGCTCATTCATCATATCTATTCCTCAGGATTTTCTAGCGATAGTCGAAGTACGTCGAATTTTTGCTTGTAATTGCATAATTCCGTACATCAATGCCTCTGCAGTTGGAGGACATCCAGGCACATAAACGTCAACTGGAACAATCCGATCGCAACCACGAACTACAGAGTATGAGTAATGGTAATAACCACCGCCATTAGCACATGAACCCATCGACAAAACCCAACGAGGTTCTGGCATTTGGTCATAGACTTTTCTTAAGGCTGGGGCCATTTTGTTACACAGCGTTCCTGCAACAATCATCAAGTCAGATTGTCTGGGCGAGGGTCTAAACACCACACCAAATCGATCTAAATCATAACGAGAAGCACCCGCATGCATCATTTCTACAGCGCAACATGCCAGCCCAAATGTCATCGGCCACAAGGATCCAGTCCTTGTCCAATTGATTAATTTGTCGACCGATGTGGTAACAAAACCTTCTTTAAGTAAACCTTCAATTGCCATAAATATTTAACCTGACCCTGAACTTTATTCCCAGTTCAAGGCACCTTTTTTCCATATATAAACAAAACCTACTATAAATTCGAGAAGGAAAACAATCATCGAAGCATAACCAGCAAATCCTATTTCTTTTAAAGCAACTCCCCAAGGGAATAAAAATGCTGTTTCTAAATCAAATAATATAAAAAGAATTGCAACCAAATAATATCTAACGTCGAACTTCATGCGCGCGTCTTCAAATGCGTCAAATCCGCACTCATATGGGGAAACCTTTTCAGGGTCTGGATTAGAGGGACTTAATAGTCCAGCTAGTAGTCTTGGGCCGTACCCGACTCCGATACCAACCAATATGAATAAAAAGACGGGAAAATAGTTAGATAGATTCAATTAAATTCCAAGAATTATTTCAATTTTTTAATGCTTCACACTTTAGATTGTAGTCCAATTTCATGACACAAATAAAACTTGGTGCCGACGGCGAGACTCGAACTCGCACAGCCTAAGCCACTACCCCCTCAAGATAGCGTGTCTACCAATTCCACCACGTCGGCATAACGTAAATTACCTCAGATTTTAGCCTTTTCTATGCACTAAAGCAAAAAGTCTTTATCACTTAGGTATTGAATTTGTTTTTGAAGTATCCTCTTTAATTTTGGAAGCATCTTCTTTGACTGCATCATTAGACGGCACTGAATCGACCTGAGTGACAGGCGCTCCAGATTGTTTTCCTAAAACACCAATATCACTAGAAGGATGGCTTCCAATATAGGTGATTGAAAGTGTGGTCACAAAGAAAATAGCAGCTAAAACAGCTGTAGTTCTAGAGAGAAAGTTTGAAGAGCCTGTTGCTCCAAAAATACTTCCTGAGGCCCCTGAGCCAAATGCAGCTCCCATATCAGCGCCCTTACCTTGCTGGACCAAAACCAACACTATTACACAAATCGCAGAAATCACTTGAATCACGATCAATATTGACTTCAAAAGTTCCATGTCGTCCTCTTTTTAATTAACTAATTTGGCAAATCTGTAAAAAATCTTCAACTACGAGAGATGTACCACCTACCAATAACCCATCAACATCAGCTAGGCTAATCAGCTCTCTTGCGTTTGACACCCTTACACTCCCACCATATAAAATTTTAACCTGCATTGACAGGGTGGGATGCAATATACTTATTTCTTCTCGTATTTTGGCATGCGTGCTTTGAACCTGCTCTGGAGTGGCTGTTATACCTGTTCCAATTGCCCATATCGGTTCATATGCAATGACTATCTTCAAGCAGTCCTCATGTGATAGCACTTGAAATATATCGCTCAATTGCTCTTTCAACACTTCAACCGTTTGCCCCTCGCTTTGCTGAGCCTGAGTTTCGCCAATACATACTACAGGCGTTAATCCCGCCTGAATTGCAGCCAAGGTTTTTTGAGCTACTACTTGGTTAGATTCAAAATGATGTAAACGACGCTCTGAATGTCCAACTAAAACATATCGACATCCGAAATCTTTGAGCATTTGGCCAGAAATTTCTCCGGTATATGCCCCAGAAACCTCAGTTGACAAGTCTTGACCACCTAATAAAATATGCGCATCAGTTAATAAACTATTGCACTGGTGCAAATAAATCGCCGGAGGACAAATGACAATCTTTCGATTATCGTTTGTCCAACCTTTTAAACCTCGATTTAAATTCATCATAAAAAGCTCGTTGAATTCCAAATTGCCATTCAACTTCCAATTGCCGATGATTAACTCTCCACGCATAAAATAGGCTTAAGAAAACAGCGCTTTATTGTGGGTGCTCATTTGGAGGCACATCAGATGTCGGAGCTTCTTCAACATGCGTTTCAGCCACGTTTGAATGCGCTTCGGCAACTGGTGCAGCTTCTGGAGTTACACTGGCTTCATCTGCCAATAGAGCCTTCATTGATAAGCGCAAACGACCACGATCATCCGCCGCTAATAACTTAACACGGACGATTTGACCTTCTTGCAGGTAGTCTTTGACTTCTTTAACGCGCTCTTGGGCAATTTCAGAAATATGTAATAAGCCATCTTTACCAGGAAGAATATTAACTAAAGCTCCGAACTCTAAAATCTTAACTACAGGACCTTCGTAAATTTTTCCAACTTCGGCTTCTGCTGTTATTCCCTCAATTTGACGCTTAGCATCTTCCAATCCCTGTGCACTTGTTGAAGCAATAGTCACAGTACCATCGTCTTGAATATCAATACTACAACCTGTTTCCTTAGTAATTCCTTGGATAGTAGCTCCACCTTTACCAATCACTTCTCTAATTTTGTCAGGGTGAATCTTGATCGTCACCATACGAGGCGCATGCTCAGATAGTTCCGTACGAACAGTTGACATCGCTTCTTGCATCTTGCTCAAAATATGTAAGCGTCCTTCTTTAGCTTGCGCAAGAGCAACTTGCATAATCTCTTTAGTAATACCCTGAACTTTAATGTCCATTTGCAAAGCGGTTATTCCATTGGCAGAACCCGCAACTTTGAAATCCATATCTCCAAGATGATCTTCATCTCCTAAGATATCAGTCAACACTGCAAATCGATTGCCATCTAAAATCAATCCCATAGCAACACCTGCTACGTGAGCTTTAACTGGCACACCAGCATCCATAAGCGCCAAACAACCGCCACATACAGACGCCATTGACGATGACCCATTAGACTCGGTGATTTCAGAAACTACGCGAATGCTATATGCAAATTCATCAGCTTTAGGTAATACTGGTACCAAGGCACGCTTAGCTAAACGTCCATGACCAATTTCACGGCGCTTTGGCGTTCCAACACGACCAGTTTCTCCAGTTGCAAAAGGAGGCATGTTGTAATGGAACATAAAACGATCACGGTACTCACCTTCTAATGCATCGATAATCTGTTCGTCACGAGCAGTCCCTAGGGTAGCAACAACTAAACCTTGTGTTTCACCACGTGTAAATAGTGCTGAACCATGAGTTCTTGGCAATACACCAGTTCTAATTTCAATTGGGCGTACAGTTCGCGTATCACGACCATCAATTCTTGGCTCGCCACTGAGAACTTGTTGACGAACAATTTTAGACTCTAAATTAAAGATGATATTTCCGACTTCAACTTCATCAAAATCACCTTCGGTCGCTAATTGAGCTAACACGCCTGACATTGTTTCTTTCAATTTCTGACTTCGAGCTTGCTTTTGACGAATTTGATAAGCTTCCCTATAGCCGGCTTCAGCTAAAGCATTAACTCTCTCAATCAAGGCTTGATTCTTATCTGCAGGCTTCCAATCCCACTCAGGTTTTCCACCATCGCGAACTAATTCATTGATAGCGTTAATTGCAATTTGAGCTTGATCGTGGCCAAATACAACAGCACCCAACATAATTTCTTCAGATAATTCATAGGCTTCAGATTCGACCATCAACACAGCAGTTTGCGTACCAGCAACCACAAGATCTAACTCGCTTTCTGCTTGCTCTGAGCGAGTTGGGTTTAGCAAATAAGCGCCGTCTTTATAGCCAACTCTTGCAGCACCTAATGGGCCATTAAATGGAATACCTGAAATTGCTAAAGCTGCTGATGCCCCAATCAACGCTGGAATATCAGCGGGAACTTCAGGGTTAATCGACATTACATGAATAACAATTTGAACTTCGTTATAAAAATCTTCTGGAAATAATGGGCGGATTGGACGGTCTATCAAGCGTGAAGTTAAAGTCTCACCCTCTGATGGACGGCCTTCACGTCTAAAAAATCCACCAGGGATTTTTCCAGCCGCATAAGTCTTCTCGATATAGTCCACTGTGAGTGGGAAAAAATCCTGTCCTGGCTTAGCATTTTTAGCGCCAACAACTGTCGCCAAAATAACGGTATCGTCCATATCAATTAAAACAGCACCGCCAGCTTGTCTAGCAATTTCACCTGTTTCCATCTTGACAGTGTGATTACCCCATTGAAACGTTTTTACGACTTTATTAAACATACTCATACATTCTCCAATTACAAAAAAGAACAATTCCCTAAGTTTAGGAACTTGTCATCTACGAATAAACAGTGTCGTAGTTGCACCGGAGCAATTGAATAAAGCAGTTTGAAATTTCGACATTAAGAGGGGATGCCATTCCAATGGTAGTTTTAAAAGTGCAATTTAAATTACTAAAAATGGCGAAAACCACTATTGGAATGACACATACCCAATCATTTCATTGCTTAACTCAGTAGCTCTGATTCAGGTTTAAAAAACAATGCCCACATTTGAATGCGGGCACTTTGGTCCAATTACTTACGTAAACCTAATTTTTCAATTAAAGAACGGTAACGATCTAGATCTTTACCCTTCAAATAGTCTAGTAGACGACGTCTACGAGAAACCATTTTAAGTAGACCACGACGACTATGATGGTCTTTTGCGTTTAATTTAAAATGAGGTGTTAAGTCATTAATACGTGCAGTCAATAAAGCAACCTGAACTTCCGGACTGCCCGTATCATCTGTTCCTCTGCCATGCTCTTTGACGATGACAGCTTTGTTTTCTACAGTTATTGCCATGTTAAAACTCCTTACTTGCGAACACCGAAGTGATTATCACCACCTCATTCGTGCCGTGTTAAAAATTAATAAAAATACTTAGAAAAGCCACTTATTGTATCAAACTCCTTTAAAAAACCCTAATCCCCAATTAAAACTTGCCCAAATGAAGCCTAAGGCGCCATTTGGGCATTGAGCTTCTCTTGCGATGGGTCGTGCAATCGATTTAAGGCAGCTAAATAGGCTTTCGCAGAGGCTGCCACAATATCCGGGTCTGTCCCCACCCCATTAACCACCCTTCCACCTTTTGCCAGCCGCACCGTCACCTCACCCTGAGACTCCGTACCGGAGGTGATTGCATTGACTGAGTACAAAAGGAGCTCAGCACCACTTTTTGCCTGCATTTCAATCGCATTCAAGGTTGCATCAACCGGTCCATTACCCTCAGCAGTAGTCGTATTCTCGTTCTCACCACTTCTCAAGACAATTTTTGCAGATGGTCTCTCACCCGTCTCTGAGCGTTGAGATAATGAAATAAAACGAAAATAATCTGCCTCTTGGTGTTGCTCTGCATTGGAAACAATGGCCATGATATCTTCGTCAAAAATCTCTGATTTTTGATCAGCCAGCGTTTTAAACTTGGCAAAAGCATCATTGACATCAGCCTCCGATTCTAAAGACACTCCCAATTCTTGTAATCTTTGCTTAAAAGCATTTCTTCCTGAAAGTTTTCCCAAAACAATTTTGTTCGCACTCCATCCCACATCTTCCGCGCGCATAATTTCATAGGTATCTCGCGCTTTGAGTACCCCATCCTGATGGATGCCAGATGCATGCGCAAATGCATTAGCTCCAACCACTGCCTTATTGGGCTGAACAACAAACCCTGTAATTTGAGATACCATTTTTGAACTAGATACTATTTGTGTCGCATCAACTCCCACAAATAACTTAAAGTAATCTTTTCTGGTTTTAAGAGCCATAACGATTTCTTCTAAGGATGTATTTCCAGCCCGCTCCCCTAAACCGTTTATCGTGCACTCAACTTGCCGCGCGCCACCAATTTGTACGCCCGCTAATGAGTTGGCAACACCCATTCCTAAATCGTTATGGCAGTGCACTGACCAAACCGCTTGATCAGAATTTGGAATTCGTTGCCTTAAATTAAGAATAAATTGCCCATATAACTCAGGAATTGCGTACCCGACCGTATCAGGAACATTGATAGTAGTGGCCCCAGCCTTAATAACAGCTTCAATGACCCGGCACAAAAAATCCGGATCCGAACGATAGCCATCTTCAGGAGAGAACTCAATATCATCCGTATGATTTCGAGCGTAACTCACTGCACGAATGGCTTGCTCAAATACTTGATCGGGCGTCATTCTAAGCTTTTTTTCCATGTGCAAAGCACTGGTTGCAATGAAGGTATGGATTCTTTTAGAGTTAGCTCCTGCTAGGGCTTCAGCAGCTCTGGCAATATCTTTATCGTTAGCTCTTGCTAACGAACAAATCGTTGAATCTTTTACAGCAGCGCAGACCGCTTTGATTGCCTCAAAATCACCAGGCGAGCTCGCTGCAAATCCTGCCTCAATCACATCAACCTTAAGTCTTTCAAGTTGGCGAGCAATCCTAACTTTTTCCTCTTTTGTCATGGACGCACCAGGAGATTGCTCACCGTCCCTTAAGGTCGTGTCAAAAATAATCACTTGGTCACTTTTATAATGTTTCATCTTTCTCTCCAAAAACTTAGTTACCCTAAAAACAAAACCCCAGCTATTTAGGCTGGGGTTAGAATTTTTTGTATTATAAAAAACTTACTAAAATACTTTTCCCCCAGCCCATTTAATTAGGCTAAGTCCAAGGAGTGATAGTAATAAGTTTTTAATGAAGCTATTTTTCATATGTGATTAATATACACCCAAATATTCGAAATGTCATGAAATCAAAAAACTACAATCCCTCTAAAAGCACAAAATTAGGCTAATACATTGAGAAGTTGTTAATGGTTTGTTTCTTTTCTTTTTAAAAAACGTTCCCAAAACCACAGGAAGTAACCAGATAAAGCATACACAATAAATATGCAAAACAAGGCTAGCGGTGGATCTGACGAGATCAGCACAAAAACCAAAATAAGAAGAATCATAACTCCAAAAGGAACGTGGTACCTAACGTCGAGGGCCTTACCACTATAAAACTTAGCATTTGAAACCATCGTAATCCCGGCATAAATGGTCAGAAAAAACATCGCCCAGGGAATTACACTGTCCGTTACAGGTATCTTACTGTCGACCGCTAACCAAACAAATCCCGCAATAATCGAAGCAGCAGCTGGACTTGGTAAACCTTGAAAAAAGCTTTTATCAACACTACCTGTATTGATATTAAAACGCGCTAGTCTTAAGGCGGCACCTGCGCAGTATATAAAAGCTGCTAACCAACCCCATTTACCTAAACCTTTTAACGCCCATTCGTAGGCGACTAGTGCTGGCGCCACTCCAAACGAAACCATGTCAGCTAAAGAATCGTACTGCTCCCCAAATGCACTTTGAGTATTTGTCATACGGGCAACTCTTCCATCCATACCATCAAGGACTAAAGCACAAAATATAGCAATTGCTGCCATCTCCCATTTCTGGTTCATTCCTTGCACAATAGCGAAAAATCCACAAAATAAAGCTGCAGTCGTAAAAGCATTGGGCAACAAATAAATCGCTTTATTTCTTCGCTTAGGAAATTCTTCTCCGACCTCGGATTGAGCACCCAAATCTGTAGATGTGGGTTTGAGACGCGCCCCTCTTTTAAACATCTTAGGCCGATTATGTAAACGTATTTTTCTCATTAGAGTCTACTTAGAATCTAAATTTGGCAAAATAGCTAACAGCGTGGAGGTTGCGCTCACCTTATCTCCAACGACAACAAGTGGTTCTGCTGTCAACGGCAAATAAACATCTACCCTTGATCCAAAACGAATAAATCCATATCGATCGCCCTTCTTGACATAATCCCCAATTCGAACATAACTAAGAATTCGTCTAGCAATTAAACCTGCGACTTGGACCTGAGTAATCAACTGCCCATTTGCATCAATCACTACTGCATTTCGCTCATTTTCTAAAGACGCTTTATCTAAATCAGCATTAAAAAACTCGCCTTTGAAGTATTCTTGATGAACAATTTTTCCTGTAGCCGATGCGCGATTGGAATGCACATTAAATACATTCATAAAAATACTTATCTTCAAGGCCTCACGCTTTGCGTAAATATCTTCACAGCGTTCAACTACAACGATTCTGCCATCTGCTGGAGCTAAAACCGCATTTTCAGCAATTGGAATTAATCGAGGTGGGTCTCTAAAAAATTGGAGCACAAAGATAAATATGACCCATAGGGGAGATGCAGCCCAAAAGCCAAATATTTTAGTAAGTACAACAGCAATGGCCCCAACTATAAAAAGATAGGGCCACCCCTCACGGGCAATTAAGGGATGGTTATATGACATAAAGTCCTTCTAAATTAGTTTTTACTTTGATCAACTAATTTATTCTTAGCAATCCAAGGCATCATAGCCCTAAGCTTTCCACCAACTTGTTCAATTTGGTGTTCAGCATTTAAGCGACGACGAGAAATCAGCGTTGGAGCACCAGCGCGATTCTCTAAGATAAAGCTCTTTGCATACTCACCTGTTTGAATATCTTTTAAAACATCTCGCATCACTTGCTTAGTTTCATCTGTCACAATTCTAGGACCAGTAACATACTCACCATATTCAGCATTATTAGATATCGAATAATTCATGTTTGCAATACCGCCTTCATAAATCAAATCGACAATCAACTTGAGCTCATGTAAACACTCAAAGTAAGCCATTTCAGGTGCATAGCCTGCTTCTACCAACGTTTCAAAACCGGCTTTAATGAGTTCAACAGCACCGCCACATAAAACAGCTTGCTCACCAAATAAGTCCGTTTCTGTTTCTTCTCTAAAGTTTGTTTCAATGATCCCTGCACGACCACCACCATTAGCTGTTGCATACGATAATGCGATATCTCTTGCTGCACCGGATTGATCTTGATAGACCGCAATCAAATGAGGCACACCGCCACCTTGAGCATATGTACTTCTTACAGTATGACCAGGCGCTTTAGGAGCAATCATGATGACATCTACATCTTTACGTGGAATTACTTGACCGTAGTGAACATTAAATCCATGAGCAAAAGCTAAAGCCGCTCCAGGTTTAATATTTGGTTCGACTTCTTTTTTATACACTTCTGCAATTTGCTCATCTGGCAGTAGCATCATCACGATATCTGCACCCTGAACGGCTTGAGCAACTTCCTTAACTGTAAGGCCTGCATTCACGGCTTTAGACCAAGAAGCACCATCTTTTCTCAATCCAACTGTAACCTTAACACCTGAATCATGGAGATTCAGGGAATGAGCATGACCCTGTGAGCCATAACCAATAATGGTAACTTGTTTACCTTTAACTAAAGATAAATCTGCATCTTTGTCATAAAAAACTTTCATGGGATTTCCTATCAAATTATCGTTTTAATTAGTATTGCATTTGTTATACCGAATGTTTGTCACACGCGGAGAACTCTTTCGCCCCTTCCAATTCCAGATGCGCCAGTTCTGACGGTTTCTAAAATAGATGGTCTATCAATTGATTCAATAAATGCGTCCAACTTTAGAGAATCGCCAGTTAATTCAATCGTATAGCTTTTGTCAGTCACATCAATAACGCGACCTCTAAAAATATCCGCCGTACGTTTAATTTCTTCACGCTCTTTACCCACCGCCCTGATTTTAATCAACATTAATTCTCGTTCAATGTGAGCGCCCTCACTTAAGTCATACACTTTAATTACTTCTACCAAACGGTTGAGGTGTTTAGTGATTTGTTCTACCACTTCATCAGAAGCATGAGTGACAATTGTCATTCTGGATAAAGTGGAATCCTCAGTAGGAGCCACTGTTAAGCTCTCGATGTTAAAACCACGTGCGGAGAATAAACCAACAACACGAGACAAGGCCCCTGGTTCATTTTCTAAGAGTACAGAAATGATATGCCTCATTCAACTCCCTCCCCGCCAAGCAACATGTCAGTAATTCCCTTACCAGCTTCAACCATAGGCCAAACATTTTCGGTTGGATCGGTTTGAAAATCCATAAATACAGTACGGTGCTTTAATTTAAAAGCCTCCCTAAGTGCAGGTTCTACATCAGATGTTTTTTCAATCCGCATCCCTACGTGCCCATAAGCTTCTGCAAGCTTGACAAAATCTGGCAACGAATCCATGTAAGAATGGGAATAGCGTTTGCTATAAGTTAGTTCTTGCCACTGACGCACCATTCCTAAATAACGATTGTTAAGAGATACTATCTTGATTGGCGTGTCATATTGCAAGCAAGTAGAAAGTTCTTGAATACACATTTGAACCGAACCCTCACCTGTAATCGTAACAACCTCTTCATTAGGAAAAGCTTTTTTAATTCCCATCGCGTAAGGCAAACCAACTCCCATGGTTCCTAACCCACCAGAGTTAATCCATTTACGAGGCTCATCAAATTTATAAAATTGCGCTGCCCACATTTGGTGCTGACCAACATCAGAACATACAAAGGCTTTACCTTGAGTGAGTTCCCATACTTTTTCAACAACATACTGTGGTTTAACAATTTCAGAATTACGATCAAACTTGAGGCAATCTACTTTACGCCACTCATTAATTTGCTTCCACCAAGCCTCAACTGAGCTAGTGTTCTTTCTAGGACCAGACGCTTTAATTTGCGCTGTCATTTCTATCAGCACATCTTTTAAGTTCCCAACAATGGGAACGTCTGCCCTAACCCTTTTAGAAATAACCGACGGATCGATGTCAATATGAATGATTTTTCTCGGCACACCCAAATAGTGCTCCGGGTTACCAATGACTCGGTCATCAAAGCGAGCACCAATAGCAATGACAACATCTGAGTGTTGCATTGCCATATTGGCTTCATATGTACCGTGCATCCCGAGCATGCCCACAAACTGCTTATTAGTCCCAGGAAATCCGCCTAACCCCATCAGAGTATTTGTAATTGGATACCCCAGCAACTCAGCAAATTCCTTTAACTCTGGAGCCGCATTTGCAGAAATCACGCCACCGCCAGAATAAATATAAGGTCTTTGCGCCTCAAGCAACATTCCAACCGCTTTTCGAATCTGACCAGAATGCCCACGTAAAACCGGGTTATATGACCTCAACTCGATTTCTTTTGGGTAAATATAAGGGGCTTTATGAAATGAGATATCTTTTGGAATATCAATCACTACAGGACCAGGACGACCCGTCCTAGCAATATGAAAAGCCTTTTTAATCGTCAGAGCCAAATCTTTAACATCTTTTACTAAAAAATTGTGCTTAACGATAGGTCGAGTAATTCCAACTGTGTCACATTCCTGAAAAGCATCTTCACCAATCATATGGGAAGGTACGTTTCCCGCAATTAATACCAGAGGAATACTATCCATGTATGCAGTAGCAACACCTGTCACAGCATTTGTTACGCCGGGCCCAGAAGTCACTAATGCAACTCCCACTTTACCAGTGGCTCTTGCAAAACCATCTGCAGCATGAACAGCTCCCTGCTCATGCCTAACTAGAATATGTTCAAACTTATCCTGTTTGTGGATTTCATCATAAATATAAAGGACTGAGCCACCTGGGTATCCCCAGACATACTCCACGCCTTCTTCATGAAGAGCTCTCACTAGGATTTCAGCGCCAATCAATATAGGAGCGTCTTCTTGACTGATAGTCGACTCTTGAGATGGGCTGGGGTTTAAGGCAACCGTTGAAGCAGTTGCGTTTTCAGCTAAACTGGCAGCTGATTGGTGAGACGATTGTTTTAAAACAGTATTTTCTTTGCTCATTTTTAAATTAGTCCTTTGCAATTTTCGGCAAAAAATTGTTTGGTCTGTTCTTAACCCGGCTTTTGACTAGGCTTCGAACGGCTTTGCTTGTAAAATTAAAAACCATCTTTTGAAAGGTTCCGTACAAGCGAACTGACAATTGTATTACATTCTTAAATGATTATTAAATAATTTTGACTTTTTGCTGTCTAATACCAATACATGGCATCTGCTAAAGAACTTTCTGACTTTTTACGTGCAAGCGAAAAACGCGCTTTCAAAATGGCTATCTATGCCGTCAGAGATGAAGATGCCGCTCTTGACATCGTTCAGGATTCAATGATTAAGCTTTCCCAAAGTTATGGCGATAAAAATATTGAGGAATTACCATTACTTTTCACAAGAATTGTGCAAAACTGTACAAATGATTGGTTTAGGCGACAAAAAGTTAGGAACACATGGGTTACTCTATTCTCTAAGTTTAGGAAAATAGATGGCGATGATGAAGTCGATCCTGAAGAAATTTTGGAAAACCCGGAAGATGCTAGTTTTGGGCAAGAAGCTTCAAAATCTCTAGAAAGGCTAGAATTATCAAATATTTTGGAAAAAGAAATAGAAAAGTTACCAAAACGTCAACGAGAAGCGTTTCTCATGCGTTATTGGGAAGAGTTGGATATTTCTGAGACAGCAAAAGTGATGGGTTGTAGCGAAGGTAGTGTTAAAACACACTGTTCTCGAGCTAGTCATTCTCTTGCTAACGCATTGAAAAAGTTAGGTATTAGTTTTTAAATTTAGGTAAATATGAACGCTTTAAACACTTCGCACCCTTTGCTCGATCACCATGGATCCTTATCAATAGCTGATGAGGAAATGCTGGCAATCGACCAAATTGGCAAGATTGTGGCTAAAACTTTAGAAAATGAACTAAAACATATTTCCCCTAAAGCACTGAGTCGCCTTGAAAGCGCTCGTGAAATGGCTTTAGCCAAACAAAAATTATCAAAAACTCCCCTAAAATCACCATCGGTTTCTAAAGCACTGACTAAATCACCTGCAAGTTTCTTTAATTCTAAGCTTTCTAATCTGGGATCATTGCTCCCGATGATCGTTTTGATATTGGGAATTTTCTTGATTACACAATGGCAACAAACAGCTCGTTTAAATGATATTGCTGATGTCGATGCAGCATTGTTAAGCGATGAAGTCCCACCTGATGCCTATGCTGATGATGGCTTTCGCCTCTTCATGAAGAATTTAATGTTGCACAATCCAGCCGACTCTGGAAGCGATAGTCAAACATCAAGTTCTTCTTTAGACAACTCATCACATTAACCTTCTCATACCCTTTAAGTGCATTAAAGGTTGAAATATGAAGATCACTACACTTTCTTTTCTATTGGTTTTTGAATTATTGATCTCTTTTGGAATTTCTGAAGTAACCTTTGCACAAACTAAATCTACAACTATCCCAGTTATTATTTCTGCTCCAAAATGGTCATCTCTTACCCCTGACCAAAAAGAAATACTGGCCTCATTAGAAGAGGATTGGAGCAGCTTATCCACTGAACAAAAATTCAAATGGACTCAAGTTGCAACTAAATTTGAAAAATATCCCCCGGCCTACCAGGAACGCTTGAAATCCAGAATGCTTGCTTGGGCCAAACTATCAACAAATGAGCGTCGTATCGCTAGAGACAATTATTTGAAAAGTTTAAATATCCCTAACGAAAAAAAAGCCGAGGCTTGGGAAGCATATCAGCAGCTAACACCTGAAGAAAAGAAAAAATTAGCTGAAGAAGCTGGCAGTAAAAAATCATCCCTTATTATCGCCCCTTCCCTTAAATCAAAATAGTTTCGCGCATGACTGCTGATTTCGTTGCACCATCAATCAAACGAAGAATTTGCGTTACTCTGTATGAAATGATGATTTTACTTGGTGTTTTTGCCATTGGATATCTCATTCCCTCTCTGATCTTAGGTTTGTATTTCGACTATCAAGTCCCCAGTTGGGTCGCATTTGTTCAAACCTATGCCTTGTTTGGTTTTTATTTCATATGGTACTGGACCTACAGTGGTCAAACACTGGCCATGCAAACCTGGCATGTCAAAATATTAGATCTAAACAATCAGCTCATTTCTAAAACACATGCCTTAAAAAGGTATTGCATCAGCACCTTATGGCTTATCCCCACAGTGACTATTTACGGAGTCATAAAACTCATCTTCAATGCTCCCTTAGGGCATTGGCCAACTATTGAACTCATGTTTTGTATGGCGCTCTTTTTTTGGCCTATCACTTGTTTGTTAGATAGAAAGAATTCGTTTGGAATGCAATCTTTAGTAGACCGACTTGCTAAAACACGTCTAGTCCAACTCCCTAAAGTTTAATGAGTGCTTTGTAATATTTCTAACGGCGAAACAGACATCACTTTTGCCTTAATCCAATAACTTGCAATCAAACTACTCAATACCCCAAAAAGAATGCCCATTGGAATCAGCCACAGAGGTACACGCATGTCAATTTCAAAACTATAACTCGCAATCAACCAAGCAACTAATGAACTTACAGCCCCAGCAATTCCTCCCGCAAGCGTGCCAATATAACTTAACTCAAATAACCAAGCTCTCATTAAAAACTTTCGATCCGCCCCCATTGTTTTAAGAATGGCCGCTTGCCTTATCCTCTGATTCTGAGTTGTCAATGTAACTACCGTTAAAACAAATATACCTGCAACCATCGCAAACCCAAATAGCACAGCCAAAGCACGAGTTAACGAATTAAGACTATCCTTAACCTGCTTTAAAGTTTCTTGAACGTTCACAATAGTAATATTTGGAAAAGCTTCAACTAATTCATAATCAATAGAAGAGGATTCAGGTTGACGAAACGCTAAAATCCAACTTTGAGGCGCATCTCTTAAAAGTTGTGGTGGTGAAATTGCAAAAAAATTCACGCGCATAGAGTTCCAATCAAGACTTCGTACAGAAGTGATTTTCATGTTGAATTTCTCGCCAGCCACATCAAAAGTTAAATCATCACCTAGCTTTAAATGAAGAGATTTCATAATGCCGGCTTCGATTGAAATTTCATTCGCTTGATTAGACTCCGCAAACCATTTTCCTTCTACAATTTTGTTTCTCATCGGTAACTGATTTGTGTAAGAAAGATTAAATTCACGATCGATCAATCGCGCTGCCGCATCGTCCTTAAAGTCACTCGAAGTGATTTCCTGTTGATTCAACTTGACTAGACGACCTCGAACCATTGGATAAAAATCAAATTCTTGACTCTTTAATTTATCCTCTAATTGATGAATTAACTCAGCTTTCTGATCAGATTGAATGTTAATTAAAAATCGATTGGGGGCATTAGTTGGGATACTTGCTTGCCAAGCTTCAAGAACATTAAATTGCAAACTCAATAAAATTAAAAATGACATTAAGGCAATACCTAATGCAGTTGCTTGAATAGCATTTTGGATCGGACTTCCTGCAATCTTTTGCAGACTAAACCCGATTACCTTTGGATAAGTATTTATTCGTAATAGTATTCTCGGTAAATGTTTTGAAGTAGCAAAAGTCAACGCAAAGAAAACTCCCACGCAGCCTAGCTCTGCCCCAAGAACTAGCGCTGTGAGGTAAGCATCTTTAGTCCCCAAAAATAAAAGAAGCGCCATCCCAGACACCCCCAAAAAAACCGTAATCCAAAGATTGCTATTTAAAAACCCTATTTTTCCACGAATACTATCTATGACAGAAACGTAAAGTAAGCTCATCAATGGAGGAAATATAAATCCAACAAACAAAACAACCGCCGTAATTTCAGCCCAGATAATAGGCCATAATGAGGGGGGTGGTAACTCCCGACCAATCAGTTGTGTAAGTGCAAGTGATAGCAATTCTTGAGCAAACCACCCAAGTAGCGCTCCAGCTAACCCAGAAAACACAATCATCCAAAAAAATAGCTTTAGTTGCTCCCATATAATCTGCCGCTGAGTGGCGCCAAATACTCTCCAAACAGATGTTGTTATTTGTTGCCTATAGACGTATCGCTGTGATGTAAGGATGATCCCCACAGCTGCAATCATTGTGGTCAACAGCGCAACCAAAGAAAGAAAGCGGTCTGCCCGCTCTAATATCTTTCTCATTAAGGGCTGTCCGGTTTCTATACTTTCTATTTTGAGTCCTTGAAGCTTACTATCCTTAATTCTTTGTTGTGACCATTCTAGGAATGAATCAACCTGACGTTTTACATTCGCATGAGTGTCATTAACTGCCCCTGCGACTAACAACCGATAAGTCGCACGACTTCCAATACCAAGCAAATCTAATTTGAACAAATCATCACTAGACATCATGACTCTTGGAGAAAAATTCATAAATGCGACGCCCCGATCTAACTCGCTTTCTATAAAATCTCCTATTACAAAATCTTTACCACCTATTTGAATAACATCGCCAAGACTAAGTTGATATCTTTTTTTGATTTCTAGATCTACCCAAACCTCACCTGATTTAATGACTGTAGAGTGATGACTAAGCTGCAAGGCACCACGCAGGGGATAACTCATGGTGACTGATTTGAGTGAAATAAGCTTTAAATTTTTCCCAATACGCGCCATCGTTGGAAATATTGTTGTTAAAGCTGTTCGAAGCCCCCGACGTTCAGCCTCATCTATCAACGATTGAGGGATGGGGCGATCCCCTCGAATCATGCCATCTGAAGCCAGAAGAGCTTTTGAATCCCGCTCAAAAGACTGATGAAACCGGTCTGCCAAGAAAGTAACGCTCGATAAGGAACTAATAGCTAAAGTGAGCGCCAAGAATAGCCATTTAAGCTCCTTAACTCTAAAAATTTTTACCCAAACTTGAAAGATTTTTATTGTTTCATAACTCATAAAAGCTCTAAAGAGTGTTTCTTTCCATTAATAACTCCCAACGAATATTTATTCGACCTAGTTCCTCATCTGTTTCTATGATCTGTTTTTTTAACTCGCCCATCTTTTCATTGCCCGAAGAGTAGATACTTGGATCAGATAATTTTTCAGATAAAAGTACTTGTTGCTTTTCTAAAAAATCGATCCTTTCAGATAACTCCTCTAATTCTTTCTTTTCCCATTTAGATAATGAAGCTGTCTTTTTAGTAGCTTGTGTTTCCTTACTGACCTTTAATTCTTTTTTATTTTCAACTGACTTTATCGATTTATTGTCGATAACTGACTGTTTATTAGCATAATCTAATCGACGCTGGTTTTGAATCTTCCAATCTTCATAACCACCTTCATATTCGCGCCATATACCGTCGCCCTCAAATGCAATCATGCTCGTCACCACATGATCTAAAAACTGCCTATCATGACTCACAAGAAAAACAGTTCCAGAATAGTTTTGCAAGAATTCTTCCAATAAATCTAAAGTGTCAATATCTAGATCGTTGGTGGGCTCATCTAAGACTAGTACATTGGCTGGTTTAGCAAACAAGCGTGCAAGCAATAAACGATTTCTTTCGCCACCCGAAAGCGATTTGATAGGTGATCGAGCTCTTTCAGGAGAGAACAAAAAATCATTCAGATAGCTTTTTACATGTTTACGTTGACCCGAGATTTCTACCCACTCACTTCCAGGACTAATAAAATCCTCAAGATTTGATTCTAAATCGAGACTTTCTCTCATTTGATCAAAGTAAGCTACTTCAATTTGAGTACCTAATTTAACCACCCCTGATTGAGGCTGGAGGACACCTAATATAACTTTTAGTAGCGTTGACTTGCCAGCGCCATTGGGACCCAATATTCCAATTTTATCTCCGCGCAATAAGGTTGAAGTAAATCCTTTAATAATGACCTTCTCCCCAAAGGAGAGATCAACATCTTCAAGCACAGCAACAATTTTGCCACTACGCTGACCACTTGAGATATCTAACTTGACTTGACCAACGGCATCTCGCCTTTGTGCTCGTGTTTGTCGTAAATCTTCTAAACGAGAAATCCTAGCTACACTTCTTGTCCTTCGCGCTTCTACACCTTGCCTGATCCATACCTCTTCTTGAGCCAGCAATTTGTCTGCCCGAGCATTTAATAAAGCCTCGTCTTCTAACTGTTTTTCTTTGATCAGCAGGTAATTTGAAAAATTTCCTGCATAACTCCTTAAAATTCCTCGGTCTAATTCGACAATTCGCGTCGCAACTGTGTCTAGGAACGCTCGGTCATGGGTAATAAAAATAATAGAGCTTCCAATTTCAATTAAGAATTGCTCTAGCCATTCAATAGAATCTAAATCTAAATGATTCGTTGGCTCATCCAGTAATAACACTTCAGGTTCAGTTACCAGGGCTTGCGCTAGCGCGACCCGCTTTTTGGTTCCTCCAGACAACTCGGAAATCCGCCTTGATCCATCGAGATGAAGTTTGTTGAGGGTAACTTCTATCTTCTGCTCCCATGCCCAACCATGATGAGCCTCAATTAAGTGATGTAACTCATCAAGCCGATGCTGAACAGCATCATCCCACTCTTGCATGCTCAATGCTTCATATTCATCACGAAAAGCTCTTACATGAGCTATTCCTTTTGCTACCGCATCAAAAACAAGGTCATTTGATTCAAATATGGGCTCCTGAGCCACATAAGTAATTCGAATATTTTGCTGTTTTTGTAACAAACCATCATCTGGCTTTTCCATTTCTGCAAAAATCTTCAGCAATGAGGATTTTCCGGCGCCGTTGCGACCTATTAATCCAACTCTCTCACCCTCTTCTAGGGTAAAAGAGGTATTTGCCAACAAATCCACATGACCATAAGCAAGTTTTGCGTTACTCAGTACTATTAATGCCATTTCTATTTGCCTAACATGGTAAAAAACTAAAATTTATAAAATAAACCCGGAATGCTTGATAATAAGGGAGTGGAAAAAGTACGCATATCAAAATTACTCTCTGAGCAAGGATTATGCTCTAGAAGAGAGGCAGATCAATATATCGAACAAGGTCTAGTGACTGTTGACGGGGAAGTCATTACTGAACTTGGCTCTAGAGCCTATCCTCATCAAAAAATCGAATTAAAAAAAGAAGCTAAATTAGCCCAAAATGCACGAGTTACAGTTATTTTAAATAAACCGGTGGGTTTTATATCTCATTTTGATGAAGATAAAGAGTACCAACCAGCTGCTTCTTTAATTACACCTGATAATTTTTATAGGACCCATCTTGACGGCCCCAGGAGCCCTCGGTTTAATACCCGGGGCTTGGCCCCCGCTGGTAGGTTAGATATTGATTCTTCTGGATTATTGGTCCTTACACAAGATGGCCGAATTGCTAAATTATTAATTGGAGAAAATAGTCCAATTGAAAAAGAATATCTCGTTAGGGTAGAAGGGACGCTATCAGATACAGGCCTAGCAACATTACGACATGGACTTTCCCTAGACGATATCGAGTTAAAGCCCGCTAAAGTGAGCTGGCAAAATGAAGACCAATTACGGTTTGTCTTAAGAGAAGGACGAAAACGTCAAATTAGACGCATGTGTGAGATGGTTGGACTCAGCGTTATTGGACTAAAACGGATCCGAATTGGTCAAATTCCTTTAGGTAATTTACCTGTAGGACAGTGGCGTTATCTCAAAGAAAATGAGAAATTCTAAACCGAGTTCAAATGAAGTTAGAACATGATATTAAATATTTCTACTTATCGATTTGTAAGTTTAGATAATCTAAGTCACCTCCAAGAATCTATTCTAGAAGCCTGCAGATCAAGAAATCTCAAAGGTACAGTCCTGCTTGCCAAAGAAGGCTTCAATATGTTCTTGGCAGGAGACGAAGTGGATATCCACTCTTTCTTTAGTTGGCTCAAGCTTTATCCTGAGTTTTCAGATATTCAAACTAAAGATAGTTGGTCAGAATATCAGCCCTTTAAAAAGATGCTGGTCAAAATTAAAGATGAAATCATTAAGATGAATCATCCAACGGCAAATCCTACCCTAAATCGTGCCCCAAGCATCTCGGCAACACAGCTTCACCACTGGCTCCATCAAGGCCATGATGATCAAGGAAAGCCTCTCTTCCTTTTAGATACACGCAATACTTTTGAAGTTGAGTTTGGAACCTTCAAGGGTGCAAAGCATTTTCAAATTGATAAATTTAGTGATTTTCCTCAAGCCCTGATCAATCACAAAGATCAGTTACATAATCATCGTGTTATTAGCTTTTGTACAGGTGGTATTCGCTGTGAAAAGGCCAATCTTTTACTCCAAGAAATTGGCATTAGCGAGTCTGTTCAACTTGATGGTGGAATATTAAAATACTTCGAGGAAGTGGGCAAAGATTTTTATGAGGGCGACTGCTTTGTGTTTGATGACCGGATTGCTCTCGATCCAGCGCTGCAGGTATCCGCTCTAAATGATGAGCAGAATCTTCCATAAGACTCTACTCACCCTTGCAAATTAACCTATCTTTTTTAGATCTTTTTTATACAAAGCGGCGCGCTTGGAATAATTAACAGCAATCTTTTCTATACTGGTAACTTCAGCATCAGTTAACTCCCTCACCACTTTAGCAGGAGCTCCTAATATCAACGAGCGTGGAGGGAAAACTTTGCCTTCTGTCACTACGGAACCTGCCCCAACTAATGAATTTTTACCAATGACAGCATTATTAAGAACTACTGACTGTATCCCAATTAATGCGCCCTCTTCAATCGTACAACCATGAAGCATGACTTGATGACCAATCGTCGCATTATCCCCAATACTTAAAGCGCAGCCTGGATCAACGTGCAACACTGAACCTTCTTGAATACTGACACATGCGCCAACACGAATGAGCTCGTTATCGCCTCGAATCACAACCCCTGGCCAAACAGTAGTTTTAGGGCCGAGAACGACCTGGCCAATCACTGTTGCCTCAGCGGCTACATAAGCTTCTGGGTCGATCTCAGGTTTGAAATCTCCTAATTGATAAATTGTCATATTTTTCCTATTTTCCTATTTTCCTATTTTAATTTTTAATAATTGTGTATTTATGACGCATGGGATATTTGATAAGTATAAATCCCCAAAAATGTCATCGCCAATGATCCAACTAAGTGGACTAGAATCGTTGCACAAGCGACGCCAAGAAGGCCTTTTTGAAGCATATCTGTGACTTCTGCTGAAAAAGTTGAGAAGGTCGTTAATCCTCCTAAAAAACCAGTAATCACTAATAATCGCCATTGAGGAGAAAGTTCAGCATGCTGTGAGAAAAACTCTACAGACACTCCAATTAAGTATCCACCCAATAAATTAGCAAGAAGCGTTCCCATTGGAATTGCTAAGGGTAATGTATTAAAAAGTAACCCAAATACCCAACGCAATACAGCTCCACAAGAAGCTCCAATGCTAATTGCAATGACTGAGAGCCACATGATTAAATAATCTTTGCCACTTGATCAAAAGCTAAACGCGGACCACGTGGCCATATTGCTTTAATGTCCGCACGACCAATGTTCATTAAAAAGTTAGCTTTAAAACGCCCCTCTGGGAAAAAAGCTTCATTTACTTTTGCAGCATCAAACCCCGACATCGCTCCACAGTCATAACCTAAGGCCCTAGCACCCATCATTAAATAAGCACCTTGAAGTGAGCTATTTCTCATAGCGAAGGTTTGAGCTGCTTCTGGATTGTTTTCGTAGAGCGCCTTGGCATTTGAGGCTGTAAATTGAGTAGGTAAATGCTCGAAAAACTGGGTATCAAAAGCAATAATCACCGTCACTGCTGCACTTTCAACTTGGGGTACATTGCCTGGCGTCAATGCTGGCTTTAAGCGCTCTTTACCCTCATTGGTTTTAATAAAAACAAATCTTGCTGGCTGACCATTAAAAGCTGTTGGTGCCCACTTCACTAAGTCATACAGCTCTTGTATTTGAACGTCTGAAATTTTCTCTGGTAAAAAACCATGGACGGTCCTGGCCTCAGTAAATAGCTGATTTAAAACGACATCATTTAATTTGCTCATTTTGATCTCTTTTTCTATTTGTTTAATGTTATTTGTCATTTTAACAATAAAAAGCAAGAAATCCTTCGGGTTAGACCGCGAGATGTCAAACGCTCTATTAGTGCACAACATTCATCCACATTATTTGTGAGTATGATGTTGAAATCATGAAAAAGAATATTTGCGTTTTTTGCGGCTCAAGAAAAGGACTAAACCTCGAGTGGGAACAACGCGCTCAAGACTTAGGTCAAGCCATTGCACTTCGAAAAGATACTCTCATTTTTGGTGGTGGAGGAGGTGGACTGATGGGGGTAATCGCTAAAGCCGCAATTATAAAAGGTGGAGATGTGATTGGAATTATCCCAAAAACTCTAGTAAAGAAGGAGCCTGTGCTTGAACAACTATCTAAAGTCCACTACGTTGAAAGTATGAGTGAACGTAAAGATTTAATGAAAGAAATGAGTGATGTTTTCATCATCATCCCTGGTGGCGTTGGTACTCTGGATGAGCTATTTGATGTCTGGGCAACTAAACAAACCGGATATCATCATAAGCAAATTATTATTGCCAATTGGTCTGACTATTACCATGATTTAATCAAATTTTTTGATCATAGTATTTTGTCTGGACTTATGACTAAAGAGCACTTAGATTCTATTAATTTTGCTAGTTCAATCGAAGATATTTTTCACGCAATCGACACCTACTAAATACCTCTAAATTAATGCGTGAGCGCAAACATAACCGCTAGACCAAGCCCATTGAAAATTATGTCCGCCTAAATGTCCTGTGACATCGACACATTCGCCAATAAAAAATAAACCCGGATAGTTTTTTGCCATCATGGTTTTACTATCAAGAGCTTTGGTATCAACACCTCCGACCATCACCTCAGCTTTGTTCCATCCCAGTGTACCTGCTGGCTTTACTGACCAATGAATTAATAAATCAATGAGTTGTTGTCGTTTCTTTTGCGATACCTCAGCCCAATTTTTCCCTAATAAATCGAGCTGCTCAGAGAATTCCTTTGCCAAACGCATTGGGATTAATTGAGCTAGTAGAGCCTCTGTAGACTTTTTTCGACTTTCTTCAGCATTAGCGACCTGATCCCACAATGATTCATCTATCCATGAAATATTGACAGGCTCACCTTCCTGCCAAAATGAACTTGCTTGCAATACAGCAGGACCCGATAAGCCTTTATGGGTAATCAGGAGATCTTCCTGAAAATGACCATGGCCATAATGAACTCTATTTTTACCAGCAGAAATACTCACAGGAATACTAATCCCGGCAAAGTCATCCATGGTGGAAAAAATTCCAGAGGTAAAGGACAAGGGGACTAAGGCTGCTCTTGGTGTGACGACTGGGATATTTAATCGTTTAGCGAGGGTTAATGCAAAATCTGTTGCGCCAATTGCGGGGACAGGAAGCCCGCCCGTTGCAATGATTAAATTTTTGGCTATAAATTTTTGCTCTTGCGTACACACCTCCCAGACATCTTGAGAGGCAATAACCTCTTGAACTGAAACCGGATATTTGATTTCAACATTTCCTATCTCGCATTCACTAAGTAGTAATTCAATAATTTGCTTAGCTGAGACATCGCAAAAAAGTTGGCCTCGATGTTTTTCATGGAATGCAATGTCATAGCGCTCAACAAGCTTGATAAAGTCTGCGCTACTGAATCGTGATATGGCACTTTTAACAAAATGGGGATTCATGGATAAAAAGTGCTGTGGCCCAGTTTGACGGTTCGTAAAGTTACAACGTCCACCCCCACTAATGCGAATCTTTTCTCCAATGATTTTTGCATGATCCAGCAAAAGAACTTTTTTACCCAATTGGCCAGCTACTCCAGCACAAAAAAGCCCTGCAGCCCCAGCACCTAGAATGATTGCATCAAATACTGCTGATTCTTTTAACAATTGAAATATTCCTAATTTGAGATAATTTACCGCATCTATTAAAAAAAACGGCAAAATAGAGTTCTTCTATAATTTCAACCAACACTAAATGCTTTGGAGATTCTGATGTCAGATCAAAAAACCCCCTCAAATCGTCGCTCAAAAAACATTACTGAAGGTGTTGCCCGTGCACCTAATCGATCGATGTATTACGCCATGGGATACCAAGAATCTGATTTTCAAAAACCCATGATTGGTGTTGCTAATGGTCATTCTACTATTACACCATGCAATAGTGGCCTACAGGTCCTTGCAGATGCTGCTGTGGATGCTCTAGAAAATGGCGGAGCAAACTCACAAATTTTTGGCACACCCACGATTTCAGATGGTATGGGAATGGGAACTGAAGGTATGAAATATTCCTTAATATCCAGGGAAGTCATTGCCGATAGTATCGAAACTTGTGTCAATGGCTTATGGCAAGACGGCGTTATTGTTATTGGTGGATGCGATAAAAATATGCCTGGTGGCATGATGGCTATGGCAAGAACCAATGTTCCTAGTATTTATGTTTATGGCGGCACCATTAAACCAGGTCATTACAAAGGCAAAGTACTCAATATTGTTTCAGCCTTTGAAGCTGTCGGTGAATTCACTTCCGGACGACTCAGTGCAGAGGACTTAAAAGGTGTCGAACAAAATGCCTGCCCAAGCAGTGGTTCATGTGGCGGGATGTACACCGCAAATACAATGAGCTCTGCCTTCGAGGCTCTTGGTATGAGTCTCCCCTACTCCTCTACGATGTCTAACATCGACCAAGAAAAAATTGATAGCACGATTGAGTCTGCTCAGGTCTTAATTGAAGCAGTTAAAAATAATTTATGCCCTAGGGATATCATCACTAAGAAATCAATTGAGAATGCAGTCAGCGTGATCATGGCTGTTGGCGGATCAACCAATGCAGTTTTACACTTTTTAGCTATCGCTAGCGCTGCAGAAGTTGAGTGGACGATTGATGATTTCGAGAGAATTCGTAGGAAGGTTCCAGTCCTAGTCGATATGAAACCGTCTGGGAGGTATCTAGCAACAGATCTTCATGAAGCTGGGGGCATCCCCCAAGTGATGAAATTACTCCTTGATGGAGGCATGCTTCATGGCGACTGCATCACAATCACTGGCAAAACAATCGCCGAAACATTAAAAGATGTTCCATCTACTTTAGACCCTAAATTTGATGTTATTCGTCCCTTATCAAACCCTATGTATAAGGAAGGTCATCTCGCAATTTTAAAAGGCAATATTTCTCCAGAAGGCTGCGTTGCAAAAATTACTGGTTTAAAAAATCCCTCTATTACCGGTCCTGCAAGAGTATTTGACTCCGAAGATGATGCTATGGCAGCGATCATGGCCAGTAAAATTACCCACGGAGATGTTGTCGTCATTCGATACGAAGGTCCAAAAGGTGGCCCCGGAATGCGTGAGATGCTATCACCTACTTCCGCACTGATTGGACAAGGCTTAGGCGAAACCGTTGGGTTAATTACTGACGGACGTTTTTCTGGCGGCACATGGGGAATGGTTGTCGGCCACGTTGCTCCAGAGGCCTATGTTGGAGGAACCATTGCCCTTATTGAAGAGAATGATTCCATCACGATTGATGCGCACACACAACTGATTCAACTCAATGTTCCAGAGGATGAAATTTCAAAAAGAAGGGCCGCTTGGAAAAAACCTGCCCCCCGCTATACCCGCGGGATTCTAGCAAAATATGCCAAACTGGCAAGCTCAGCAAGTCTTGGCGCTGTGACTGACCTCAACCTTAATCTCGATAAAGAGTAAATCCTAGAGACAATGAAGATGCGCTATTAGTGCATCTTCATTGTGGATAAAGATTTAACTGGGAAATCTACAGTAAGTTCGCCTGCTTTTTCAAATTTCAAACGAATCGGCAAAATCTCCCCTTCTTGAAGTGGTTTCTTTAGCCCAGTAATCATCAAGTGATAGCCTCCTGGCTTTAACTCAACCTTACTTTTAGCAGGTATTTCTAATGCTGAAATCTCACGCATGAGCATCCGGTTACCTTCCATCTTCATCTCATGAATCTCTAGTTCTCCAATCGTTGAACTTGAAACACCAATCAACTTATCTGATACTGAACCACTATTGGTAATCACTAAAAATCCACCTGTCGCTGTTTGGCCAGATACCGTCCCTCGAATAAAGGTGTTACCAACCTGGATATTTCCATTAACAGCCACTTGAGCTGATGCTTGAGTCAGAAATAAAGTTAAGGCGCCCGATAAAACCAGGGAAAGGATATTGTCTTTTAAGATTTTCATATTTTTTCAATAAAATAAAGGCGGTTTACTCACATCACTAAAACACGTAGATAATAGATTGTTCTTGACCCAATCATTACTAATTATCCCTTATATTTAAATGATTACTAATTATCCCTTATATTTAAATGTGGCTCTATCTTAAATCCCTGAAATTGATCAGTATTCCTTTATTGGCATTCCTGACAATACATCCACTCTTTGCACAAACCTCAATCGTGATTGCATCGACCACGTCGACAGAGCAATCTGGGCTATTGGAATTTCTATTACCCGCCTTTGAAAAGAAAACTGGAATTATTGCTAAAGCTGTAGCTGTCGGAACAGGCCAAGCCCTGGATATGGGCCGCCGTGGTGATGCTGATGTGGTGCTCGTTCATGATAAACAAGCTGAAGAAAAATTTTTATCCCAAGGGTTTAGTCGAACTCGCTACAACGTCATGTATAACGATTTTGTATTAATTGGCCCTAAAACGGATCCTGCAAATATAGCGCAAAGCAAAGATACTCAAACTGTATTCACAAGAATATATAACCAAGGAGCTACATTTGTTTCTAGAGGAGACAAAAGTGGTACTCATGCTGCTGAATTACGCTATTGGAACATGATTGCTATGAGCCCAAGCGCCACAAAACAAGCTTGGTATAAAGAAACAGGATCTGGTATGGGGCCTGCACTTAATACGGCTTCAGCAATGAACGCCTATATTCTAGCTGACCGTGGCACATGGATTTCCTTTAAAAACCGTGGCGATTTAAAAATTCTATTTGAAGGTGATTCACAACTATTTAACCAATATGGGGTCATGCTGGTTAATCCTGACAAAAATCCACAAACTAAAGTAAAAGAGGGACAAATGTTTATAGATTGGCTTATATCTCCGGAAGGTCAAAAAATAATTGCCTCCTACAAAATATCTGGTCAACAATTGTTTTTTCCAAATGCCTCTCAATAGGATCGGTACCTAACTTCATGTTGAATGAGTTTAGCCAAGCAATTGAACTTCTGCTTCAGTTGAATGTTGATGTCTGGCACATCATCTGGGTTTCACTTGAAGTCAGTATTTCAGCACTGTTTCTGGGGACCCTTTTGGGCCTTCCTCTAGGAGGCTTTGTTGCAACTCAACATTTTTGGGGAAGACGCCTTGTCATCATTCTTTTAAATAGCTTGATGAGTATTCCCACTGTCATTGTTGGTGTTCTTGTGTATCTCTTACTTACTAGAAATGGACCTTTGGGTAATCTGAATTGGTTATTTTCGATTAAGGGGATGATCCTAGCGCAAACTATTCTCACTACCCCAATCATCGCAGCACTCTCACGACAAATCATCGCTGACGGTTGGAATATTCATGGTGAAACACTAAAGGCACTCGGTCTAGGGGTGATTTCTCGAATTAAATGGATTCTTTGGGATTGTCGTTTTTCTCTTAGTATTGCTATTTTGGCTGGCTTTGGTAGGGCCATTTCTGAAGTCGGCGCCGTCATGATTGTCGGCGGCAATATTGCACATTCCACTAGAACTATGACTACGGCAATTTCATTAGAGACCAGTAAGGGCGATTTACCACTAGCTCTGGCTTTGGGCTTTGTTTTGCTTGCAATTGTTTTAATCGTTAATGTTTTGATTTACTTCTTAAAAAGTAATACTGAAGCGAAATATGGCTGATCAAATACTGACTATCTCTATGAGAGATATCGAATACAACTCAAATGAAAATTTGCGCTCGGAACTTATATTAAGAATTCCAGAACTCTCTTTGTCTGTACATTCTGTCACCGCAATCATTGGACCAAATGGTTCTGGGAAAACCACTCTCTTAAAATTGATCCAAGGATTACTATTGCCAACTGCAGGAAAAATCTATTCAGAATTTAAATCAACATCCATGGTACTTCATGATGCCCATTTAATAAAAATGTCAGTCCGAGATAACTTAAAAATGCTTAAAGGACGCGTCAAGAAATTAACTCACGCACAAATTGAAGAAGCATTAATGGATTTTGGACTAATGAAAATTGCAGATAGACCTGCAACAAAGATTTCAGCTGGTGAAAAACAACGTGTTTTTTTAGCTCGAGCCCAATTATTAGGGGCAGATCTTGTGCTGTTAGACGAACCCACATCGAGTATTGATCCAAGCGCAACAGACCAAAGTGAATTACTCATCAAAAAAATGATTATTAATGGGACTAAGTTTTTAATCGCGAGTCATGATTTAGCTCAGGTCAAGCGACTCTCAGAAGATATTGTTTTTCTATCTCAAGGTGAAGTGATTGAAACTGGTAAGACTAGAACTTTTTTTCAGAAACCACAAACAGAATTAGGTCAACGTTTTATTGAAAGAAAATTAGGCTGGAGTAGCCAATAGATTGGACCTAGAGAAACTTTGGTTTGGTTCTAAAACGATCAAAATTAATAACACCGACCGTTAATCCCGTTCCTAATAAAACAATCCCAGCACCAACCATCATGTGCAATGTTAAGGTTTCATTTAAGAACAACCAACCCCACAACATTCCAAAAACAGGCACTAAAAAAGTAACCGTAATCGCCAGTGTCGCACTGGTATTCGTTGCAAGTCTATAAAATAGAATATACGCTATTGCAGTTGATCCAACACCTAAGCAAAGCATTCCTGCCCATGCTGAAATTGGCATAGGCTCAGTTGGAATTTGCGTTAATGCAGGCAATAACAACATCAGCGCACCAATAAACATGGTGATAAAAGTCATGGGTATGGGCTCAAAATCATTCGCATAATGTTTAATGTAGTTGGATGAAATCCCATATGAGAATGTCCCAATCATGCTGGCTAATATGGCAAAACCTAAGCCATCATTCGTAAAGCTCGCCTTACCCCACATTAAAAAAATAATCCCAAAAAATCCTAAAACCAAACCTAAATACTTACTCCATCCCATCACATTTCGGTACCAAATGACCCCAACAATTGCAGTCCATATAGGAGATGTGGAATTAATCACGGCCCCAACCCCAGCGCTCATATGTTGCATGGAGTATGTAATTACTGCAAAAGGAAAAGCCGAGTTAAAGAACGCCACTATCGATAAAGTTCTTAATTTCTTTCGATAACTAAAAACTTGCTGTCGCCACTCTTTTTTAGATAGGACTAAAAGTCCTAATACAATACTTGCGGTGAGCATTCTCATTTCAGCTAAGGCAATTGGCTCTATGTAACCTACTGTATATCTGATAAACAGATAGGATCCGCCCCACAAAGCACTCAGCAGCACAAAGTCAAAAGTGTTAGATAATTTCACCTAGCTATTATCCAACAAAAATCTTCCACTTTTAACTTGACTATTTTTTTGACTCAGAATCATGTTAAATCGCTGATGAATGAAGCTAATGTTTCTGGGGCAATGGAATCGACATGCATGGGGTACTGTGAATGGTCGCACCCTATCATCATTTGAGCTCCTGCCTGTAGGGCCCTTTTCATATCAAGCGTTAACTCATACCTTATAAAATGAACTGCCGAAGTCTTTGTTGCAGTCGATCGATCTAAATCTTCATCCGCAATACCATAAACTCTTGGCTGACCTTCTATTTGAATAAAGGTTCTATCCTCTACACCAATTAGTTTAGCCAATGCAATGTGTCGGTCTGCTTCATTGGGATACTCAAGCATCATTGTGGCTTTAAAATTGGATCCATCTGGAATTAATGGAATATAAGCTTGTAACTCATCTTCAATCCCTTCTTCCGTAAACACCTTTTCAACTCTTAATATTTCTTGAATTTGATATTGGATTAAAAAAGTATTTTCAAATATAAGACTTAAATGCTCACCAAGCCGAATAGTTCGTTTCTTTCTCTCTGCAATCGCTTTTTCACGAAATTGCGGTCTAGCCTTATGATAGGTCTCTAATGTCATTAGTTGATCGCGCAATAATTTTCCTGTTATTTCTTCTCTTTTCATCATCTTTATTCTCAATTAAATGTCATTCTGCTAAACCGTAAGCCTTCACTACCAAAGAAATAGGGTGCATCATTTTTGCTTGCTTTAAGCCAGCCTCTGCCATTCCCTGTTCAATATGATGTCCAGCCAACTGGCAATCTGAACTAATATAATCCGGCTCGTTATTCGCCATATTTTTAAACACTGGCTTACCAATTTTCATTGCCATAGCATGAAACTCTTTTTTAACTCCCCACGTACCTGAATGCCCAGAACATCTTTCAACCACATTCACTGTTGTGCCAGGAATCATCTCTAAGGTTTCAGCGGTCTTCTTACCTACGTTTTGTACTCGTGAATGGCAGGGGACGTGATAACTCACATGACCTAGTTCTTCCTTAAAGTCCTCTTTAAGTAAACCGTCTTTTTTCCTTGCAATCAAATACTCAAAAGGATCCCACATCGCTTCTTTCACCAACTGCACATCAACTTCATCAGGGAACATTAAAGGTAACTCTTGCTTAAACATTAAGGTACAGGAAGGAATAGGCGTGAGGATGGCATAGCCTTCTTTAGCAAATTTACTCAGTTGAGGGATATTTATATCCTTTAGTTTCTCAACTTCATTCAAATCGCCAAGCTCTAACTTAGGCATGCCACAACATGCCTCTTTATTCACGAGCTCATAGGGGATCTCATTATGATCGAGTAACTTAATAAGATCTTGACCAATTCCTGGCTCATTGTAATTAATGAAACAGGTCGCATAAATAACCACTTTACCAGGAGTCTTAGTGCCGTTTTTAACGGGCCATGCAGAAGACTTCGTGGCAAGTTGCTTGAATTTTTTAGGCGCATACTCTGGTATCCAAGCATTTTTATCAACGCCTAAGGTTGACTCCATTACGGTTCGTACTGCAGGAATCTTATTAATGGCATTAACTGCTTGAGTCACAATTGGAATACCTGCAAAGCTTCCTAGCTTATCGGTAGATGATAATAAATTATCCCTAAAACTAGTTCCCTTATTTTCATGCTTGACTGCTTTAGCGCGCAGCATTAAATGAGGAAAATCTAAGTTCCACTCATGGGGTGGGACATAAGGACACTTGGTCATATAGCAAAGGTCACACAAATAACATTGGTCTACAACTGCAGCGTAATCCTTTTTATCTATGCCATGAACTTCACCATCCTCAGTAGCATCAACGAGGTCAAATAAAGATGGGAAAGATCCACATAAACTCACACACCTTCGACAACCATGGCAAATATCAAATACTCTTTCTAACTCAACATCCAATTTCGCTTGATCATAAAATTCTGGATTCTTCCAGTCTAAAGGATGCCTTGTGGGTGCCTCTAGGTTTCCTTCTCGTTTCATTACAATTCTCCAAAATGATGCAACTTAAAAATTTTTTATCGGATTCCCAACCCGAAGGTGAGGAATCCTAAAAAAACTTTTATTTACTTATTGCGCAGCAACTAACTCGTTTAACGCTCTTTGATATCTGTTCGCGTGTGAACGTTCAGCTTTAGCTAAAGTCTCAAACCAATCAGCAACTTCATCAAAGCCTTCATCGCGTGCTGTCTTAGCCATTCCTGGATACATATCTGTGTATTCATGTGTTTCACCATGAACAGCTGCTTCTAAAGCCTCTTTTGGTGTGCGACCTGGCAAACCAGTTCCGGGCTCACCTGCACCACCATCAATTAAAAACTCCATGTGACCGTGTGCATGACCAGTTTCACCCTCTGCAGTTGAGCGGAACAAAGCTGCAACATCATTTTCACCAGCGATGTCACACATGTTTGCGAAATACAAATAACGACGATTTGCCATTGACTCGCCTGCAAATGCTTCTTTCAAGCAATTTTCTGTTTTAGAACCTTTTAAAGTTGCCATTTATAACTCCATTTAAGTTAAATATCTTTTATGAATGTCTATGAAACCAAAATTACTTAATTCATCGACAAACGTAGTTTAAGAGTTAATACCTAAATAGTTAAATTGTATTTATATAAATTTATGATAGTTTTTTACTATATATTCTTTATTTTGTCATAAAGATATTTTTTTTCATATCTTTCATTTGGTTATGATTGATATATTCCCCAATAAAATAAATATCATGCTGAAAACCGAAAATTCTGTCACATTTCATCGCCAAGATTACTCACCACCCTTATTTACGATTGATCAAGTAGCGCTTCAGTTTGAGCTCAATCCAATTAAAACAGTTATAACTTCAGTTTTACAAATACGTAGACTTAATCAGGGCCCATTAATTCTGAAAGGAGAAGACCTTGAGTTAATCTCTATCAAAATTGATGGCATTTTGTGCCATGAGTTTGAACTATCTCACCAAGAATTAGTCATCAAAAATCTACCGGATATATGTGCTCTAGAGATTATCTGCACAAACCGCCCAAAGGAAAACACAACATTAATGGGCCTTTATGTTTCAAATGATAATTTTTTTACCCAGTGCGAAGCTGAGGGTTTTAGAAAAATAACCTACTATCTGGATCAACCAGATGTCCTGTCTAAATTTACTGTCACGCTAATTGCTGATAAAAATGATTACCCAGTCTTACTCTCTAACGGCAATCTCATCGAACAAAAATTGTTAAACGATACAAAGCATATGGCCGTCTGGGAAGACCCATTTTTAAAACCTAGTTATTTATTCGCGATTGTTGCTGGTAAATTAAGCTGCATACAACAATCTATCGTCAGCTCCTCTGGCAAAACAAAACTTTTAGAAGTTTGGGTGGAAGAAAAGGACTTACCTAAAGCAGACTTTGCAATGGAATCACTCATCAATGCAATTCGATGGGATGAGGTACGGTTTGGACTAGAACTTGATTTAGAGCGATTTATGATTGTTGCTGTTGGGGATTTTAATATGGGGGCAATGGAGAATAAAGGACTTAATATTTTTAATACTAAGTATGTCCTGGCTGATGCACAAACTGCAACAGATACGGACTTTGCAAATATTGAAAGTGTTGTCGGTCACGAATATTTCCATAACTGGACTGGAAACCGAGTTACCTGCAGAGACTGGTTTCAACTCTCCCTAAAAGAAGGACTTACGGTTTTTAGAGACCAAGAATTTTCAGCTGATCTCATGGGTAGCCTTTCTGGTAGAGCAGTCAAACGTATAGAAGATGTCAGACTTTTAAGACAGGTGCAATTTCCAGAAGATGCTGGCCCCATGGCGCATCCCATTCGTCCAGATAGTTATCAAGAAATCAATAATTTCTATACGGTAACTATCTATGAAAAAGGTGCCGAAGTCGTCAGAATGCAACAGACCCTTCTAGGAATTTCTGGTTTTCGAAAGGGCATGGATTTATATTTCAAACGCCACGATGGGCAAGCAGTTACTTGTGATGATTTTGTATCAGCAATGGCAGATGCTAATCATGCTGACCTCGACCAATTTAGGAACTGGTATAGCCAAGCTGGCACTCCTGAGGTCATCGTTGAAGAAAATTATGACACCACCGAAAAGAGTTACCAATTGAAATTAACTCAAACATGTAGCCCCTCACCAGGACAAAGTCATAAAGAACCTTTTCATATCCCACTGCAAACTAAATTTCTTTCTAAAGAAAATAGTTCTGCCGAGTTTTTAATTGAACTGAAACAACAAACAGAAACGTTCATATTTAATGATTTAAATACTCGACCCATTCTATCGATTAATCGTAATTTCTCTGCCCCAATAAATCTTAAATTCAAGCAATCCAATGAAGATCTTTTATTTCAATTTGCTAATGATGATGATCCTTTTAACCGTTGGGAAGCAGGACAAAACCTTGCTATTCATACGATCTTAGAAAGGCCACAAGACTCAACAGCTTTAATATCAGCTTGGCAAACGCTTTTAAGAGACAATCTACTTGATCCAGCGTTTAAGCAATTAGCGCTTACTCTGCCCACTGAAATTTTTCTTCATGAAAAAGTAACCGTTGTTAATCCACAAGAAATTCATCAAGCTAGAAACTCCGTTCGCAACCTATTTGCTAATGCACTAAAAAACGATTGGCTCATTACCTATGAGCAACTTTGCTCAAATGCAGTTTACTCACCTGACCCCAAACAATCCGGTGCAAGAGCATTAAAAAATCTTGCTTTAAGTATGCTGTGTGATGGATTTTCATCACATGGGGATGAGCTAGCTTACCAGCAGTACACTCAAGCTAACAATATGACGGATCGTTTTGCGGCTCTTTCGTGCCTTATTCAAAATAACTCAAACCAAGCTCAGGAATGTCTAGCTGATTTCTACAAGCGCTATGAAAGCGATGACCTAGTCATTGATAAATGGTTTAGCCTACAAGCGACAAGACAACCGCAGCCAAATATCAATATTTTAGAAAATGTATTAAGCTTAAAATCACATTCTGCTTTTAAAATTAAAAATCCTAATCGCGTCAGAAGCTTAATCCATTCTTTCTGTTTAGCTAATCCGGCAGGATTTCATGATAGTGCGGGATTAGGCTATGATTTTTGGGCAGATCAGGTCATAGAACTTAATCTGATTAATCCACAAGTTGCTGCTAGATTAGCGCGAGGCTTGGATCGTTGGACAAAATTTGCTATCCCGTATCAAACTAATATGAAAAAATCACTAGAGCGTGTTTTGTCGACCCCCAAGCTTTCCGCTGATGTAATGGAAGTCATTCAAAAATCCCTGACCTAATTTTTAATCTATACAATCAAAAGCCTAATGAATACTAATCATCTCAGTCTAAAATTATTTTTAAATAGTCAACAACAAGCCCATAAAACGGATCAAAACCTTTGCTCATTAATAGAATCTATTGCTCATACCTGCCAAAAAATTAGTGGGCTTGTTAGTCAAGGTGCATTAGAAAATGTTCTTGGCTCAGCAGAATCTTCAAATATCCAAGGTGAAACACAACAAAAATTAGATGTTTTAACAAATAATATGTTGATCGATTCCTGTCAGGCTAGTGGATTCCTATCTGGACTAGCCTCGGAAGAATTGGATGAAATTTTAATCACTCCCAGTCAATACTCAAGCGGAGATTACCTTCTCCTCTTTGACCCCCTTGATGGTTCATCGAACATTGATGTGAATGTTTCAATAGGAACTATTTTTTCAATTTTAAAAAAACCAACACATCACAATTTAATTTCAGAAAAAGATTTTCTTCAAAAAGGTTCTGAACAAGTTGCGGCAGGATATGTACTCTACGGCCCACAGACAACTCTAGTCCTCACTTTAGGACAGGGTGTGTTCATGTTTACCCTTGATAAATCTACCAAAGAGTACCTATTGACTAGAGAGAATGTACTTATCCCAGAGGATAGCAAAGAATTTTCGATCAATATGTCAAATATGCGCCACTGGGCACCTCCGGTTAGAAAATATGTTGAAGAATGCTTAGCGGGTAGCACTGGGCCTCGCCAAAAAGACTTTAATATGCGATGGATTGCCTCTATGGTGGCAGATGTCCATCGCATCTTGACGCGCGGGGGAATTTTTATGTACCCATGGGATCAACGGGAGCCAGGAAAGCCTGGAAAATTGCGTTTAATGTACGAAGCAAATCCAATGAGCTTTCTAATTGAACAAGCTGGTGGTGCATCGATTAATAGCCAGCAGAATATCCTGAGCATTCAACCACTCAAGTTGCATGAACGCGTATCAGTCATTTTAGGCTCCAAAAATGAGGTCGCAAAGTTGCTCGAGTACCATCAAGGTCTATAAAAAAAGTTAGTGCTTACAGTTTAATTCAACAGAAAATTGAATTTCGCTTAAAATCAACCTTTTCCTAGACTCAAATGAGTTCGATTAGCCTTGATGATATCGTCCAAACCTATTTCTTTTAAGAATCACTTTGTGATTCTAGATATCTTAAAAACCTTCGCGGTTCAACTTATTATTTTTCACCATATTAGCAATTATGGCGAAATCTCACGCGACGCCCAAGCCTTACTCCCAGGAATCATGTATTGGATTTCTAATTATGGCAACTTAGCTGTACAAATATTTTTAGTCACAGGGGGATATTTAGCCGCCAAGAATCTACCCTTTAGCATGCTTAAAGTTGGTTTTATTAAAGCAATACATAATCGCTACTTACGTTTAATCCCAACCTATGTAGTTGCACTTCTTCTTACTATGCTCTGCGCTATGATTGCAAGGTACTACAATTTTGAAGAATACATTGGACTACCAGAAACATGGCAACAATTTTTAGCACACATATTTTTTCTCCAGCATATTTTTGGGTTTGAGTCTATTTCTGTTGGGGTTTGGTATGTTGCTATTGACTGGCAGCTTTATGTGTTTCTAGCATTCTTCATACTCATTTTTAAAAATTTCAAAACGGGTATTTGGTTTCTAGGGGCGGTTGTCCTCTGCTCTCTATTGTTCTTTAGTAAGAGTTTCATATTTGATAACTATTTCATTTACTTTTTAGGGGCCTATGGCCTAGGTATCATTTCATATCTTTCTAATGACGCAAAAGACCAGCTACTAAAAACCCATTCAAAGCTCATTCTTCTCATCGTTTTTTTTGCTGTTTTATCTGAAACTTTTTTTGAATTACACATTAAAAATATTTTGGAGATCCTCATCGCTTTAGTGATTTCTTGGGGCGGTTCGCTTTCATATGATCACCTTAACCCCAAATGGGCTCAGGTCAATATTTGGTTTAGTCAACGCTCTTATTGTGCATTTCTAATTCATTTCTGTTTCATTCTTTTAATGAATACTTTATATACAATGACTGCCCCACACCTCACATTAAGTCCTGTTTTATTTATATTAGGGATTTGGGTAATGAGCTGGATTGCAGCCCACTACCTATATAAATATATTGAGTTCCCCTCTAGGAAAATTCAACTTAATTAGTTTTTTGACCTAGGTATTCTTTCTTATTAAACCCTTTTAGATAGTAGATAAGAACTAAGAATAAAATAATTGGCACTCCCACAATTAATCCAATGATCCCCTCAGGGTGTATGCACATAATAAAAATCACCAAAAGAATAAATGCGATAGCAAACCAAATGCTATAGGGCCAAAGTATACTTTTATAAGTCAGGCCATCAAGCTGCTCTTGAGATAACTTTTTTCTAAACTGTAATTGAGTCATCAGGATGACTAGCCAAACACATAATCCAATCAATGTGACAGCTGAAGTAGCCCAAATAAATGCTTTCTCTGGAACAAAGAAGTTCAATATCGAACCAACGATAGCGGTTGATACAGTCGCTATGACTGCCAGTGAAGGTACCCCCGTTTTTGATATTTTTTTCATCTGAGCGGGTGCAAATCCTTTTTGAGCTAAGCCCATAAGCAGTCTACCCCCGCTAAAGATTCCAGCATTACAGGAAGATAATGCTGCAGTAATCACTACAAAATTAACTACTCCAGCCGCTTCTTTTAATCCCATTCTTTCAAACATCACCACAAATGGACTGCCTTGACTTCCCATTTCATTCCAAGGATAAATACATAAGATAACAAGTAATGCTCCACCATAAAAGACCACAATGCGAATGATCAGAGAATCAATCGCCATCGGTAATGTTTTTTCTGGGTTTTCTGCCTCACCTGCTGATAACCCAATCATTTCTATACCCACATAAGCAAATAAAGCCATTTGTAATGAAAATAAGAACCCATCAAATCCAGTAGGAAAGAATCCGCCATTAGCCCATAGGTTTGTGAGCCCCAATGGAACCCCTCCATTACTTAAGCCAAAAAATATAACCATCCCTCCAAATGCAATGATGGCAATAATTGCAAATACTTTAATTAATGCAAACCAAAATTCAAATTCTCCAAAAAGCTTAACTGCAATAAAATTGAGCCCCCCCATAAATATCAATGAACTAATTGCCCATATCCACTGAGGCATCTCAGGAAACCAAATACCCATATAAATTCCTACCGCACTGACTTCTGCCACACCAACAATCACCCAATAAAACCAATATCCCCATCCTACCAAATACCCGGCAAGGGGGCCCACATATTCGTGTGCATAATGAGCAAATGATCCAGCGATTGGATTATGGACTGCCATTTCACCCAAGGCTCTTAAAACGATGAATGCAACAACACCAGCCAAGAGGTATGCCAAAAGAATTGATGGGCCTGCATGAGCTATAGCTGTTCCAGAACCTAAAAACAGTCCTACACCAATTGTTGAACCTAATGCCATCAGAAGAATATGTCTCGATTTTAAGTGCCGTTTTAAATGAGACTCCTCAATAACCTGATCCGCAGATACAGCTTTATTTCGGTGTTGATTCGTCATGCACTACTCCTTTTATTCACAATTAACTGCCGGAGTCTACAAAAGGAATTACATATTGACTAGTGCTTGAAATGAATCAAAATCAACAAATTCAATAGAATCGTTGAAGAAAAAATAGTTTTCTTTTTAAAATCAAGAGGGGATTTTTAATTACCTACAATTACCTACAATTGAATCAGAATATTCTTACAAAGAAATAATCACTCAATTATTTAGATTTTGTTACCTTTGACAAATATTCAAGTGATTCTTCTACTTGATCAATCAGGATTAAGCATAGGTCTTCAGGCTTTAATTTTTCTAATGCTGTATCTATGGCTAAAAACTCACCCCGAATTTCCTCAATGAATTTTGTTTTCTTAGCGCCCACAAGACCATCTCTAAGAAGCGCTATCACTTCTCCATCTTCCCTACCTCGTTGACATTGATCTTGATACAAAATTGCATGATCAAAAGCGGCGCCTAATAACTTGGTTTGCTCTCGGATATCATCGTCTCGGCGATCTCCGGCGCCACTAATGACGACATATCTCTCTTTAGCTTCTATGGCATTTGTAGCACTCACCAGCGCTCTGATGGCGTCAGGATTATGCCCATAATCAGCAATCACAGTAGCGCCATTATGTTTAAAGATATTAAATCGACCAGGGGCACTTTCAGTTGTGCTCACAAAATGGCTTAAACCCTGAAGTATCCTAGACCAGTCTATATCGATTGCCCAAACCGCACCTATAGCTGCCATGACATTTTCAATTTGAAACCCTAATCGGCCAGAATCGGTTAATGGGATCTCTGCGAAAGGAATTTTTTGAATGACTGAGTTACCTATTGCAACGATAATTGCGTCTTGATCCGCATAGATCACTCTATTACCATGAGCGCGATGGGTTGATATCACAGGATGATGAGGGTTCATCGCAAAAAAAGTGACCGCTCCACGACACGTCTTAGCCATCTTCACCACATTGGCATCGCTTGCATTAAGAACAGCCATGCCCGATGGGGAAACATTTTGAACTACAACCTGTTTAACAACCGCTAATTCTTCAACAGTTGAGATATAGCTCATTCCTAAATGATCACCTTGTCCGATATTTGTGACAACTGCAACTTGGCACATGTCAAATCCAAGACCCTCTCGAAGTATCCCTCCTCGAGCAGTCTCAAATACTGCCGCATCGACTTCAGGATGCATTAGTATATTTTTTGCGCTTTTAGGCCCGCTACAATCACCTGTATCAATTCGCTCATCCTCAACATAAACACCATCTGTGGTTGTCATTCCAACTCGCCACTTGTTTTGTTTCATGATGTGAGCAATTAACCTAACAGTTGTCGTCTTACCATTAGTTCCTGTTACCGCCACGACTGGTATGCGAGCATTTTCTTCATGAGGAAACATCGTGTTAATAATTGCTTCACCCACTGGACGACTTTTTCCATAAGATGGATTTAAGTGCATCCTAAGTCCCGGAGCAGCATTGACCTCAACAATCCCACCCCCTTGTTCCTCAAGTGGTTTATAAACAGCTTCACATACGATATCGACTCCGCATATATCTAATCCAACCATTTTGGCAGCTGCAACAGCACTCGCTGCCATTTCCGGATGAACGTCATCTGTGACATCGGTTGCACTTCCGCCCGTACTTAAGTTTGCATTATTTCTAAGAATAATACGTGCGCCATTTCTTGGAACAGAATGCGTATTTAAATCTTGCTTCGCTAACGTTGCAATTGCAATGTCATCAAGGCGAATTTTTGTCAACGGTGTAGCGTGTCCATCCCCACGAAGAGGATCAAGGTTCACCTGATCAACAAGCTCTTGAATAGTTAATACGCCATCCCCAATCACTTGAGGTGGATCTCGTCTAGAAGCGGCAACTAGATGATCTCCCACAACAAGTAGCCTAAAGTCTTGCCCAGGTAAGTAGCGCTCTACAATGATTTTTGAACCATAATTTTTTGCAACTTCAAAAGCTTGCCGAACTTGATCCTCAGATTGAATATTAACTGCAACCCCTTTACCTTGATTGCCATCTTTGGGTTTTATTACTATCGTTCGACCTAGTTCCTGAGCAACTGCCCAGGCTTCTTCTACTGTAGTGACGACCTTACCTAAGGGCACAGATACACCCGCGGCATGCAGTAATTCTTTCGTTAACTCCTTGTCCTGTGCAATCGCTTCAGCAATTGCACTGGTATCACTCGTCTCAGCAGCCTGAATACGTTTTTGTTTACTACCCCATCCAAATTGAACCATGCTGCCATCAGTCATTCTGCGATAAGGAATATTTTTTTCTACCGCAGCTTGAACAATCGAACCTGTACTCGGACCCAAACGAACATCTTCATCTAAATCGGTAAGTTCTTTTAAAGCTTTATTCAAATCAAAAGGTTCATCATTTAACGCAGCAGCAATAATCCGCATGGCCATCTCAAATGCTAAACGACCGACAGCTTCTTCACTATACTCAACAATAACTTGATAAATTCCCTCTTCACTAGTCTTAACTGTTCGACTAAAGGTCACAGGACAACTTGCTTGTGCTTGTAGCCCTAAAACTACGTGCTCCACGACGTGAGCCATAGAGATGACTTCATCATAACTTCCTAAACGCATTAAGCGTAATTGTGGGAAAAGGACTCTTAATCTAACTTCAAATTCATTTAAGTTCTCAATGGATCGCTCATTTGGGGCGCACTCAATGATTGCTTCAATAGCAGTATGGCGGCTCCATAAGTTAGGCCCTCTTAATGCGCGAATTCTTTGGACTTCCAATTAAGCCTCCAACTTTTCTACAGTAAAAGTTTCCAATCCTGCTTCTATCAATTGAAAATCTAAATCTAAGCCCCAGCATACGCCAATCACTGCCATTAGTTCACCGATTGGCTCGGCAAGCTTATTATTCATAAATCTCACTAATCCTAAATCAAAACTCCAAATATGTTGTTTCCCCTCTTGCAAAATAATCGAATTTTCTTGCCGACAAATAATTTTTTTATTAAGAGCAATTCTTTGTTGTAAAACTGGATGATTCATATCTTCAGCATAAAAAATAATTTCGCCAAGACACAGGTCAGTCATCTCAACAATCATAGGATCCTGCGCATTAAGTACAGCAGTCCCTTCAGGTAAAACAACATCAACTTGAGTTCGAAAGACTTTAAATAAGCCGTCTTCATCATTGATTGACTCTTCTGGAAAGAAGATATTTTTATCAATATTTGTAATTACGCCAATCTTACATAGATCGTAAGCTAAGCCTTCGTTAAGAATTGATAGAGGAGTAGCCTCAATGACAGCCGCAGTCACCATTCGGTTCATCACCACTCGTCGCGACAAAGCCCATGAGGCATCGTTATTTTTTTCAACTAAACGTTGGTTAAAAAACAAACCTTGTTGTGACACAAGCCCAACATAAAAATTGGCTAATTTAAGAATATGCGCTGACATTTCAGCTACGAAAGAAGCTCCTATAGATCCTGTAATTCCTATTAAAGGAATACGGCAACTTTCTGGATCTGGAAATAGGTGCTTGATGATTGCCTGACCTACTGCCCTAGGCTTTCCTTGTGCAGGTTTTAGATGCATTAGTAAGCCTGGACCAGCATTGACTTCAACAATAGCACCACCCTGCTCTTCCAATGGTCTTGAAATATCCTGAATAACTAAGTCAACTCCCGCTACATCTAGTCCAACAATTTTTGCGGCAAGAACTACTCTTTTAGCAACTAGTGGATGGACTTGATCGGTCACATCAATTGAAACATTACCATTGCGCTGAATCAAAACAGCATGCCCCTTCAGTGGAACACCTTCAGGCAAAAAGCCCTGGCGCTTGAGTTCAAAAAGGGCTGCCGAATCAATTCGTACAAGATTTAGCGGGAAATCTTCTGTTGGACCACGACGTGGATCAATGTTAATCTGAATTTGAATCAACTCATCAACAGAATGTATTCCGTCTCCGGTTACCCAGGCAGATTCTCCTTTTGCTGCAGCAACAACTTGATCACCCACAACCAATAGCCGATGCTCATCTCCTAATATAAATTTTTCTACAATCACACCGCTACCTTCTTGCAGGGCTACCTCATAAGCAGAAGTGATTTCCTCTTGGGTAAACAAATTAGTAAATACCCCTCTACCATGATTACCATCCTGCGGTTTTACTACAACAGGTAAGCCTAGATCTTGCGCTACCTCCCAGGCAGACTCACTACTCGCAACAATTTGTCCCATAGGAACTGGAACGCCCAGGGAAGTTAGGAGGTTTTTAGTTAAATCTTTATCTCGTGAAATTGATTCCGCTATAGCACTTGTTTGATCTGTCTCAGCCGTCCAAATACGCCTTTGCTTTGCGCCGTAACCAAGTTGCACTAAATTGCCTTTAGTTAGCCGAATCGATGGGATTCTATTCTCCTTTGCGGCAGCAACAATACACCCTGTACTTGGCCCTAAACACAGATCCTCTACAAGATCTTTTAAGTACACGAGTGATTTTTCAAGGTCAAAGCCACGATCCTGTATCAAAGCAAGTAATAGTTCTTTTGCTTCTAAAATCGCCCTGTAAACCACATCTTCTTGAGGTGCTGCAATAATGATTTTGTAGACACCCGTCACACTAGTTTCTCGGGCTCGACCAAACCCTACTTCCAAGCCAGCAAGCCCTAAAAGCTCCAAAGTTAAATGCTCTAAAATGTGGCCAGGCCATGTCCCTTCCTCAACTCTTTTGAGAAATCCACCACGCACTTCATAACTACACCTGTGTTCTATCAAACTAGGCATTGTTGAAATGAGGCGCTCATAGAAACCAGGAATTTTGTCTGAAGGAAAGTTTTCCAAATCACCAATATCTACCCAAGCCTCAATCACAGGAACCCAGGTCCACATGTTTGGCCCACGGATGTACTTGATTTTAAGGACTTCTATAGTCTTATCAAGTAGTTGAGGCATATAAGTGTATTTAATTTAAGAAAGGATAAAGTGGAATTGATATTGTTGCCAAATATGTTAAAAATGTTGCTTTATAGTTTTGATAACGCCATTTTGGCAGAAAAGTTGACAAAATGTAAGGAAGAAACAGTTCCACATTGGATTTTACGCGCCAAAGTTCAGTACCTTCAAAAGCATATCTTCCTCATACTCGTCTATACTTTTTAATATGTCTGAGATTCGTGATACCCCCTCTTTTCCCGTTTTGCTTCCGAGCACTTGGCAAAACTCGGCCGTGGCAAAACTGATTATTGGCAAAAGCAAAGTGGGGCCGCTGTGTTGGGTCGAATTAGACTTAAATAATCACTTACATTTTTCTAAATCGCTACTAGTCCTCTGGCACCATCGCATTGATGTATTTCATGAAGACGGTGAATCTGAGAGCTGGATTCTCGAAGACGACGCCTTTTTAAGTCATTTTGACCATGCGGGTGTTGGGCATTTGTCACTTCAAACAGCTTCACGAAAGGTGGCTACTTGGAACCACACTCTAGCCATCAATCAAGCAATTAACCAGTTTCAAAAAATATTCCCCGAGCGACAGAGGTCAAATGAGCAAGCAAACTCACTAGAAACTATAAACCGTCTAGTTCAAATCTGTCCCTTATGCCAAAGCCTCATTCCTGAAAATGTAGACCATTGCCTGGTCTGCGATCCGGAAAATGAGATCCCGCCTTCAACTCTTACCTTATTAAAATTGTGGCGCTTTGCAAAACCGTATAAAGGTCAATTAATATTGGGGTTTTTATTAACCCTAGCAGCAACTACCGCTACATTAATCCCGCCATATATTGCTATGCCTCTCATGGATGAGGTTCTAATTCCATTTCAAACCACTCATGTCATGCAATATGAACTGGCAGGAAAGTATTTAGGCGCTCTACTCTTTGCCGCACTATTTGCCTGGGGCCTTGGCTGGTGGAAAACGTATATCCTAGCCCTAGTGAGTGAGCGTATTGGCGCAAAGCTTCGAACAACAACCTTTGAGCATCTTTTGAATATGTCACTGGAGTATTTTGGCGCAAAACGAACGGGTGATCTCATCGCCCGTATCGGTAATGAAACAGATCGAATTTGTGTTTTTTTATCACTGCATTTATTGGATTTTGCTACTGATTCTTTAATGTTAATCATGACAGCAGTTATTTTGATTAGCATTGATCCCTGGCTTGCTATTGTCACTCTTCTTCCCCTACCTTTTATTGCTTGGATGATCCACATTGTTAGAGATAAACTACGCTTTGGTTTTGAAAAAGTGGATCGCAACTGGGCAGAGGTCACAAATATTCTCTCCGACACCATCCCTGGCATTAGAGTCGTCAAAGCATTTGCACAGGAAGATCGAGAAAATAATCGCTTCCTTGAGGCGAATAAACGCAATTTAGCCATCAATGACCGAGTGAATCGGACATGGTCAGTTTTTGCTCCAACCGTTACCCTATTAACTGAAGTTGGACTCCTAGTGGTCTGGGGATTTGGGATTTGGCAAGTAGCCCACGATAATATTACTGTAGGAGTTTTATCTGCCTTTTTGGCCTATATCAGTAGATTTTATGGTCGTATGGATTCCATGAGTAGAATAGTCTCCCATACTCAAAAAGCTGCTGCAGGAGCAAAACGTCTATTTGATATTTTAGATCACAAGTCAAGTGTTCCTGAATCATTAAACCCTGTAAAAGTTAGTCATGTCACTGGATCCATCCAATTAAAACAGGTTGGATTCAGATATGGCAATCGCGCAGTCATAAAAAATATAAATTTAGATATTGCACCCGGCGAAATGATCGGACTAGTTGGTCATAGTGGCTCAGGAAAAAGTACTCTTGTGAATTTAATTTGTCGCTTTTATGATGTCAGCGAGGGTGCTGTTTTAATCGACGGTTTCGATGTCAGATCAATTGCCATCAAGGAACTTAGGAAGTTCTTTGGTTTGGTTTTGCAAGAACCTTTCTTATTTTTTGGGACGATCGCTGAAAATATAGCTTATGGAAAACCAGATGCCACTAAGGAAGAGATTGTAGAAGCTTCTCGCGCAGCAAATGCTCATGAATTTATTTTGCGACTACCCTTAGGCTACGATTCTTTAGTCGGTGAACGAGGACAGTCACTTTCTGGTGGTGAACGCCAAAGAATTTCTATTGCGCGTGCACTTCTCATTAATCCTAAAATTCTTATACTAGATGAAGCAACTTCATCTGTGGACACTACTACTGAAAAAGAAATTCAGAAAGCCTTAGACAATTTAGTGCAAGGTAGAACTACTATTGCAATTGCTCATCGACTATCCACCTTACGTAAAGCTAATCGCCTCATTGTTATGGATAAAGGTGAAATTGTAGAAGTTGGAAGTCATGATGAATTAATGAAAAGCCGGGGGGCCTACTTTCAGTTATATCAGGCTCAAGCTCGACATGCTGCCGAAATTGCTGGCAGTACTGATTTTGATGAGGTTGCAGAGTGAATATTTCATTTAATGTCGATCAATTTGGATGTCTTCATTTAATAGATGAGAATGGCGCCTACCATGAGAATGTAAAAGTTGTGAGGGCTTTTCCAATTTCAGAGCCCCTTCAAGGAATTTCAATTCTTAATCAAGATGGACATGAACTGGTTTGGCTAGATCACCTCGATCAACTGAGCTCCTGCACACAAGAAATTCTTAAAAACGAATTAGCCCAAATGGAATTTATTCCCGAAATAGAAAAGATCACAGGACTTAACTCCTTTGCCTTGCCTAGCGTATGGGAAATCAATACGGATAGAGGTAAAACAAAGTTAAAGCTAAACAGCGAGCAAGATCTTCGCAGAGTGGGTACAGATAGCCTCATTATTACGGATGCTAATGGAATTCAATATTTCATTAGACATCAGAAAAATTTAGACAAATTTAGCAAAAAGGTTTTAGATCGTTTTTTGTAATTCGGAGGCCATTACTACCCCTAATCGCATAGCCTCAGCTGCCGCTGCCAAACCAAAGCTTGCTGTCACCGTTACAGCAGAGCCATAACCACTACAAGCTAACCCACCAAGAGCTACACCTAAACGTGGTTCCGAAGAATAGACTACCCTGAGTTTCATCTTATTCTGAGGATCTTTCTCAAAACCGTACTCTTTACGCAAAATACCTCGCATTTTCGATAGCAGCGGATCATGCGTGGCTTTTGATAGATCATCAATTTGAATTTTTGTGGGATCAATTTTCCCTCCTGCACCTCCACTAATAACCAGTGGGATGGCATTTTTATGGCACCATACAGCAAGAGATACTTTACTCAAAAAATCATCAGTGGCATCAAGAATGACCGCTGACTTAGGTAAAAGAGCCTCAATATTTTCTGGTTTAACAAATTCATCAACTTCATGAATAATGAGTTCTGGATTTATTTTTTTAAGACGCTGTGACATGGCTTCCACTTTTGCTTTACCGTACTCACCATCTAAAGCATGCAGTTGACGATTGGTGTTGCTGATCGATATATGGTCAAAATCAATAAGGGTTATTTCTCCTACTGCACTTCTTGCTAAGGCTTCTGCAGCCCAAGATCCAACGCCACCTAGACCAATAACAACGACATGCATCTTCTTTAAATGCTCAAAGGCCGTCTCTCCATAAAGTTTTGAAACACCTCCTAAGCGGCGCTCCTCTACTAATAGGGTATTAATTGGTATTTTTTCCGTCATATTTTCTTAGTTATTTTTAACTTTTTTGGCTATACTAATTCTATGAATAATTTAGCTGATTTACGCCAATCATACACTCGTGGAAAACTAAGTGAGAGTCAAGTAAACCAAGACCCTATCAAACAATTTAATAAGTGGTTTAAACAAGCTCAGTTAGCGAAGTGCCCAGAGCCAAATGCAATGACTCTTGCAACTGCAACACTAGATGGCATCCCTAGTGCAAGGACAGTTTTACTTAAAGGTATATCAGAAGGTAACTTTGTTTTTTATACAAACTATGAAAGTCAAAAAGGATTTGAACTAATAGCTAACCCACAAGCTTCTTTATTGTTTTATTGGCATGAGCTAGAAAGACAGGTCCGAATTGATGGTGTTGCAAGTAAAACAACTTCCGATATGAGCGATGAGTATTATGAATCAAGACCACTCGGCTCAAAAATCGGTGCATGGGCATCACCCCAGAGTGCAGTCATTCCTGATAGATCATTTTTAGAAAAAGAAGAGAAAAGTTTTTTAAAAAAATGGGGAGAACATCCGCCAAGACCAGCTCACTGGGGAGGTTTTATCTTAAACCCATTGCGAATTGAATTTTGGCAAGGTAGACCCTCTCGACTTCATGACCGAATCCTTTTTGTAAATGAAAAAAATTCCTGGAATATCGTAAGACTTGCACCATAGAGTTATCTCAACTACTCTTCTGATGATATTCGCAAACTGGTAAATGTTTTTCTAAATTTGTCGAGCTTGGGAGCTACTACACCCATACAGTAACCTTGAAATGGGTTTGTTCTGAAATAGTTTTGGTGATATTGTTCTGCAGGATAAAAAATAGGCGCCAATGTGACCTCTGTCACAATCGGGCTTGCGTAAACTTTTTGATCTTTTAATTCCTGAATGAACTTCTCAATCTCCAACAGTTGCTGTTGATCCTGGCAATAGACCACAGATCTATATTGGGTTCCGCTGTCATGTCCTTGTCGATTTAAAGTCGTTGGATCGTGAATAACAAAAAATACTTCTAGTATCTGTCTAAAAGAAATTATTGCAGGATCAAAGAGTATTTCAACAACTTCCGCATGACCCGTTCTACCATCACAAACTGCCTCATATTTAGGTTGTGTATCATGCCCCCCTGCGTATCCAGAGATCACCTTTACTACACCAACGAGTTCCTGATAAACCGCTTCTAAACACCAAAAACAGCCCCCACCAAGTAAGGCTTTTTGGAAATTTAATGTGTTGTGTTGATTCATTTGTTTAACTTTTATAAAATAAGATTTAGTAATTAACACCTATTTTATGTGGTTTTTTGTGTTTAATTAAGACACAAACTAAGGACATTCTTAAAAGATTAGTGCAAACCCTAATGATTCATGGGATAATAGCGGTTGCTTTACTTTTCATCACCCCCAGCACTGCTGACGCATTTTTACCCCTTTGGTATAAATGCTTGTCTTAATGATGTAGCCGCAACGTAAAGGTAACATTTACTCTTACATGTTTTATCCAAGCGCCTACTCCTAAATGTTGATGGTTGATGCCTTTTGACCAGCACATTGAATCCTACTTTAGGTTTTCGTGCAACTTTGGAGACGCCCTTTTTTGGGCGGAATATGTTATGCCTGTTTCATTTAAAGATTTAAACTTAGCCCCCCCACTACTACAAGCTGTTGAAGCCCTCGGCTTTGAAAATGCTACGCCAGTTCAAGAAGAAGTCTACCCAGCTGCAATACAGGGTGGAGACTTAATGGTCAGTAGCCAAACAGGGAGCGGAAAAACTGCTGCCTTCTTATTGCCAATATTGCAGCAAATCCTCGAATCAAGTGCCTATGGCAAACCAGTGCCGGGTCGTGCCGAACCTCAGGTACTTGTTCTTTGCCCAACCCGTGAACTTGCTCAACAAGTTACGGCGGATGCAATTGACCTCGTAAAATTTTGTAAAGGTATCAGAATCGCTACTATTATGGGCGGAATGCCTTATGGAAAACAGATCGCTCAAGTTAAAGGCGCGAACCTAGTAGTGGCTACGCCTGGTCGACTCTTAGATCTTAACGATAGTCGAGCAATCAAGCTCGATAAAGTTAAACAACTCGTGGTTGACGAAGCAGATCGTATGCTCGACCTAGGCTTTGCTGATGATCTAGAAGCAATTCATGCCCGCTGCACTGCACGTGAGCAGACGATGATGTTTTCTGCAACCTTTGCTCCTCGAATCATGGAACTAGCTGCGCATTTAATGAATCAACCCACTCGCATAGAACTTGCTCATGCTGGAGATGTTCATACAAATATTACCCAAACAATGCACTGGGCTGATAATTTAGCCCATAAGCATAAAATTCTTAAACACTGGTTATCTGATCCTAGTCTTGATCAAGCTGTTGTTTTTGCAAGCACACAAATCGAAAGCGAAGAAATTGCTGATAATTTGCGGGCAAATGGTTTTGAAGCTAGCGCCTTACACGGTGCGATGCCTCAAGCCGTTAGAAATCGTCGCCTCGATTCACTCCGTAAAGGTACAACTAAAATTCTTGTAGCAACGGACGTAGCAGCTCGTGGTATCGATGTGCCAACAATTAGCCATGTTATTAATTTTGGTCTACCAATGAAGCCTGAAGACTATACTCACCGTATTGGTAGAACAGGTCGTGCCGGTCGAAACGGTGTAGCCATTACCATCGCAGAACATCGTGAACGTATTAAAATTCGCGCTATTGAGAGGTTTACTCAACAAACTCTTAATCCATCAGTTATCCCTGGACTTGAACCACAATCTAAACCTGAAAATGCTGGACGCGGTAGGCCGGGTGGTGGAAGACCTAGCGGCGGACGACCTGGTGGCAGATCCGGTGGTGGTGGAAGACCAAATGGTGGTAGCGGTGGAAGACCAAGCGGTGGTGGCAGTGGAAGTAGTGCTCGATATGCCGGCAATACTGGCGGAGGAGGCGACCGTGGTCCAGCTCGCTCCAATGCTGATCACTCTGCTACAACACCTAGAAATTCAGACGGTCCTGCAAAGGAAAAGAGATATGGCAAAGGTCAACGTAGCGATGATCGCTCAGCCGCTCCTACCTCAGAGTATAAAAGCGCAAAGCCTAAAACCTTTGGTGAATTTGGCAAACCAAGAACACATACCGCATCAAAACCGTTTGCAAAACCTTCGGGTGGGTTTGCTCGAGGTCGTTCAGATAAACCAACAACACGAAGCAGTTAAATAATTTTTAAGTACTGAAAAGTACCTTTATGTGGCAATCAAATCCTCACTTGTAAAAGTGGGGATTTTTTGTAACTTGGCCAAGAGTTACCTTAATATCGAACTCTTTCTAAAATATATTGCGTAATTTTCATAGCACTAGGGCGATATAAAATAATTGCCAATGACGCCAATGGATATGCAACAATCCACATTTTTATCCAAAACATTAAAAAATCTGAGCTTAGGCTGTGATGCAAAACAGTATAAATAAATGTTAATGTAGCTGACATGAGAAAACCCATTACAAATCCAAAAATTATCGAAGCAGGTGCCAACATTTAAAATTTCCTCTATTTAAGATAGCTTTAAGTGTAACTGACCTCATCGTACAATTTATAGACTTGTTTTTTTAAAATAGTCTTTTATCTTTTTTCAGCACAATTAATCTTTTCAATGTAAAGTTAAAATATGATCTACAAACGTTTATCCGAATCTCGTGGGCGCGGCGACCATGGTTGGCTCAAATCTTTTCATAGTTTTTCTTTTGCGGATTACTATGACGTCAATTTTATGGGATTTGGGCCCTTACGCGTGATTAATGAGGACTGGATTGCGGCCGGAATGGGCTTTGGAACACACGGACATCGTGATATGGAAATTATTACTTATGTCCTCGAAGGAGAACTAGCTCATAAAGATAATATGGGAAATGGCAGAGCTATTTACCCAAATGAAGTTCAAAGAATGAGCGCTGGTAAAGGCGTGATGCATAGTGAATTTAATCACTCCAAAGATAAAACCACTCACCTATTACAAATTTGGATTCAGCCCGATGAAATTGGAGTGCCACCGAGCTATGAACAAACCATGTTTCCTGCAGATGAAAAAAGAGGAAAATTACGATTAGTGGCGTCTCCCGACGGCGCGAATGGGTCCGTCAGAATTCACTCTAGTACACGTTTATATGCGGGTCTATTTGAAGGCGCTGAAAACTGCACCCATCACCTCACAGAAGATCGGTTAGCCTATATTCATGTTGCTCGCGGACAAATACATATTAATGGCGAAATACTTGAAGCTGGAGATGCACTAATGCTTGCAAAAGAAAGTTCAGTTCAACTCTCTCATGGTGTCGGATCTGAAATTTTACTGTTTGATCTACCCAATAAAGCACTCTCCTAAAATGAGTTCTCAGGAGCATATTGATGGCTAGATTGCCTGCTATTTTTTTAGGGCACGGCAGCCCCATGTATGCACTTGAACCCAATAAATATACTGAGGTTTGGTCGCAATTAAGCGCAAGGCTTCCAACTCAACCTACTGCGATCTTAGCGATCTCCGCCCATTGGGTGACTCGCGGCATTTGGCTCACAGCAATGGAAAATCCCCCTACGATCCACGACTTTAGAGGTTTTCCTGAAGACTTATTTCAGATTCAATACCCAGTGCCTGGCTCAATTGCGTTAGCAGAAAGAGTGCGTGACCTCCTTTTTTCAACAACCCAGCATATTACTTTAGAAGAATCTGAATGGGGACTCGATCACGGGACTTGGTCAGTGCTTAAATATATGTTCCCTCAAGCAGACATACCCGTCGTGCAAATGAGTCTAGATGCTACTTTATCTGAGCAGGATCATCTAGACTTAGCAGAAAAGCTCATCCCTCTGAGGGATGAGGGCATACTCATCATCAGCAGTGGTAACGTAGTTCATAACTTAGAACAAATCACATGGGGGAATCATGCTTTACCAGCCCCTTGGGCAATCGAATTTAATAACTTCTTTAAAGCACAGTTACGCCTCGAAACTCTTGATTCACTTGTGCATTGGAAAGATGCCGATCATGGGGCGAGATTATCGATACCAACTCCTGAACATTACTGGCCGGCAATTTATACGTTAGGTCTAAAACAAAATTATGAAAAAATTACTCTTATCACTGATGGTATAGAAATGAGCTCAATTAGCATGCTAAGCTTTGCCGTTGGCCAACTGAACTAATATTCTCGAAATAACTTTAATCAAAGGTCATTAAATGAATCCAAACCTAATCGAAACCATCCTGATCGATGGGCCACCTTTGATTTTAGCTATCACTTTACACGAGGCCGCTCATGGATATGTAGCCAAACTCCTTGGCGATCGTACTGCATTTGTTTTGGGTAGAGTGACCCTCAATCCTTTAAAGCACATTGATCCTATTGGTACGATTTTAATTCCGCTACTCCTGAAGTTATCAGGCGCTCCTTTCTTATTTGGCTATGCAAAACCGGTACCAGTCAATTTTTCAGCTTTAAATCATCCTAAATCTGACATGGTCTGGGTCGCCTTAGCTGGACCAGGCTCGAATTTTATCCAAGCCTTTATTTGGACATTAATCTTTTCTCTTTTCCCCTTTTTTTCTGATGTACCTTTTGTGATGGAGATGGCCAAAGCAGGCATATATTGGAACATTGTTCTCGCTATATTTAATCTCTTCCCACTCCCCCCACTTGATGGGGGTAGGATTTTAGTCGGGGTGCTTCCTTATCAATCAGCACGCTTTGTTTCTCAATTAGAGCCTTACGGATTTTTTATTGTGCTTGGTTTGTCATTTGTTGGGGTCCTCGGAAGCTTATGGCTCGAACCACTCGTTAACCTGTCTCTTAGTTTTCTCAACCTTTTTATAATCCGTTAAATCATTTAATCCGTTTTTTAACGTCATCGATGTGCGCCAAGAGATCGTAGGTATCTTTACTATTAAACTGCGGCACCTTGAGTGACTTTGTTAATTCACTCAAGCGATCAAGATCTTGATTAATATCCCCCTTATCGAATCCCCCTACTTTGATAGTTTTTTCAATCTCTCTTAACTCTTTATACACCTTAGCAAACTTTGCTTTTGTGCGGTAAACAATAATGGCTGGCAAGAAATTAAAAAGTGGAATCAAAATCGCTAACAATGGAATGATGACTCTTAGTAATCGATCTGCCCAAACGGCAACCCAAAAGGGTAAATAACGATGTAAAAAAGATGGCCCATCACGCATGTATTTTTGAGCATCATCATTTGGCTCAAAGCTCAAATGATTAGGGCTTGGGAAAGTCTTTTCGGGATTTAGGATATCAGCCCCAGAAAGCATATCGTCAGCAGCATCGATAATCAAAGAAGTAATTGCAGGATGTAAATCATTAAGTGCAACAATTTCTGCAGTAGCTGCAGGTAATAAAATATCTCTATCAGGTGAATCTGTCGTAATATTCAAAACTCCCCGATGAATCTGGATCACACTAATCCCACGTATCCTTGGAGGATATCCATAAGCTTGCGTGAAAGACATGATTTTTAACTCAGGATCTTTTAAAATTCTCTGCATAATGTCAGCACGATGATTAATCGATAAAAATATGGCATCAACTGAGTGATCCTTCAATTTTTTTAAGGAGTCTTCGTAATTAAAAGCATAAAAGTTAGGACGATCCACTGAGACATGGTCTTGCAAAAACATTTGTTCTACCAGTTGATAGGTACCACTCCCCAAAGCTCCAATAGATATATTTTTATTAATTAAGTCTGATATTTTGTCAGGTTGTCTGCCAAGCCCCAAAAAAGATTTTGGGTCATAAACAACCCAAAGAGGTTCGTAAAAAACTCCAGCTAAAGACTCCACCTCAGGAAATTCCTTATTTGTCGCAGTGCCAGATTGAACTAAAGCAATATCAACATGCGCATCTTTTGTGTTTAATAGCTTTAAATTTTCTACAGACCCCTTGGTTTCTAATACCTCAACCTGTATTCCATTTTTTTCAATACTTGATTTGAGATCTTGCCCTAAACGATAATATTGCCCAGATTTTCCACCTGTTGCAATTACAATTTTTTTCGGTGGGGCAGGAACTATATATTGGAGCACTACATAGATTAGTACTACTAAAACTATAGAACTAATTAAAATTACTTTTTTGGGGGTCATCAAAAGTCCTTATGAATATTACCAATGCGTATGCGATGCATTCTGCCAAGTTACTCCAAGTCCCATATAGTGCCTGTCTAAATGTTGATCTGCATTATCAGAGAGCAGTTCTCCTGATTTTAAAGTGAGTAAACTTCGACTCAGAGGCACTGCTTTACCATGCTCATCTCGACGAATCACAGAATCTGAAGTGAGTTCTGATGGGTGTAAATAACCAGCAGCTGCCAAAAGTTCACTTAATGCTATTAAAGTATTCTGATGATAGTGAAATACACGATGAGACTTATCCTCTGGATTTAAAGCACTTTGCCGCATTAGATCTTGAGTCGCAACCCCGGTTGGACATTGATCAGTATGACAAGAACGCGCCTGAATACATCCTACTGCAAACATAAAGCCTCGAGCAGCATTGCACCAATCAGCGCCAATAGAGCAAGCACGCGCAATATCAAAAGCAGAAATAATTTTACCAGCTACCCCTAACTTAATTTGATCTCGAAGTCCCGCTCCAACTAAAGTAGCATGGACTAGTCTTAATCCGTCTTGCATTGGAGTTCCCACATGATCTACAAACTCAACAGGTGCAGCGCCAGTTCCACCTTCACTACCATCGATCACAATAAAATCAGGCAAAATTTTAGAAGACAACATCGCTTTAATAATGGCAAACCATTCAGTTGGCTTGCCAATACATAATTTAAAACCAACAGGCTTACCATGAGAGAGTTGCCGAAGTTTTTGGACAAACTCTAACAATTCAATCGGTGAACTGAAAGCAGAATGTCCTGCAGGTGAAACGCAGTCCTGACCTAACGGAATCCCACGCGTTTTTGCAATCTCTGGAGTTATTTTTGCTGCTGGTAAAACTCCACCATGGCCCGGTTTAGCACCTTGAGACATTTTAATTTCAATCATTTTAATTTGTGGCTCATTAGCAACTTGAGAGAATTTATCTGCATTGAAAGTGCCGTCTTCATTTCGACATCCAAAATAACCAGAGCCAAGCTCCCAAATTAAATCACCGCCATAGCGTCGATGGTAATCTGAAACTGAGCCTTCACCCGTATCATGAGCAAACCCGCCCATTTGTGCCCCCTTATTTAAAGCCATAATCGCATTCGCAGATAATGCTCCAAAGCTCATTGCTGAAATATTAAATGCAGAAATATCATAAGGCTGTAAACAATCAACGCCGCCCACTTTAACCCGAAGCTCTTCTGGTTTGATGTGCTTTTGGGGATTCATTGTATGTAACAACCATTCTGTTCCTGGTTGGTATACATCGATAATCGTACCTAAAGGTCTTTTATCTGATTCCCCCTTTGATCGCTGATAAACAAGGGCTCTTTGATTTCTTGAAAAAGGTAATTCTTCAGTATCAGACTCTAAAAGATATTGTCTAATCTCAACCCTAAAAGTTTCAAATAAAAAACGTAAATGACCAATCACTGGATAGTTCTTAAGAATTGCGTGCTTACTCTGCAAAAGGTCTCTAACCCCTAGCAAACTTAGCAACAAGAAAATACCAACAACTATTTTTAAGCTCAGTAACTCAGGGTTAGAAATAACTCCTTGCGAGAAAGCAATTGTTAATACAACACAAATCACCCATATATAGTACCTAGACAATGTTGAAATTTTTTTTAACATAAGTAACCCATCTTATATTTTTCTTTTCAATCTATGATTCAACACAGTTGTGTCGAATTAATTTCCAACAGCTTCTTTGACACATTTTTTAATATGCGCATCTTTAGCCGCACCACTTGTACGCTGGCTAACCTCATCACTCGCACAAGCCGCACGAGCATCTTTTTCACATTTTTTCAAAAAGCTTGTTTTAGCCGCACCCGCAAGTTTTTTTTCAGTTGCAGCCATTGCACAAGAATTCTGGGCATATGTAGAGTTAACAAATGTAGCTAAAAAAACGAATAAGACAGCAGTTTTCATAGAAATTTCCTTTTTTTAAAGTTTATAAATTTATTATTCAGAGCCTCTACCACTTAAGACATTTCGCTGTAATACAAGTAACTTACTTTTTTTCAAACAATAGTGCAATAGCACCTAATCCTAAAAATCCAACACCTACCAACGCTCCAATTCCTGAATATGCCAAACTTGACCATAAGAGCCAACCAGATGTCATGGTAAAAATTAAGGGCAAAATCGGATACATCGGTATGCTAAACGGACGATGCGTGTTTGGGTAACGTTTCCTAAGAATAAATAACGACAACCCTACTAACATAATAAAAAACCAAAATACGGGTGCTGTGAATTCCACAATAGACTCAAACCCCTGACGAACAAATGCTGCTCCAAAAATTAATAGCAATGAAATCACACACTGCAATAGGATCGCCTTTCTTGGAGTGCCTGAATCATGCCATTCTGCAATCCAACTCAAAATTTTCCAATCTTTACCCAACGCAAAGCTGCTTCTTGATCCAAAGATAATTGTGGCATTAATTGAGTTTAAGCACGAAAATACCACAATAGCGCTAAAAATAACCGCTGAACCGTGGCCGTAAGCTAGTTCGAAGAGATCGCTTGCTAAAGCATTTGATTGCCCCATGCCTTGTGCTCCAAAGGCATGAAAATAGGATAGGTTAACTAATACATATAAGATTGTTACTAAACCTAGACCTAATACTAGCCCCTTTAAAATTCCCCTCTTTTGATCTATTGCTTCTGCTGAAATATAAGCAGCCTCATTCCATCCGCCATATGTCAACAAGACAAACACCATCGCCAAGCTTAAAGCGCCCAACTCAGGGGTTGTTTGCGTAACTTGCACAATACTTGGAGCAGAATCAGCCATAAAACCCGTTGCGATAATAGCTATCACACCACCCACTTCAAAAATGGTCAATATATTTTGAGCCGTCTTTCCTTCTTTTATACCCAGGCAATTTAATAAACTTAATCCAATGACAACTAACATCGCCCAAACTGTTGAGGAATATAGCCCAAGAGGCCATATTTTGGACATATAGTCGCCCAAAGTAATTCCCAAAAGTGCAATAGAACCCGTCACTATGATCACCGACCTTGCCCAACCATATAAAAAAGCTATTTTTTTACCATACGCTTTTTGAAGGAAAAAATACTCTCCACCCACATTCGGAAATGAAGTAGCTAGTTCCACGTAGCATAATGCTCCCACCAAAGAAATTAGCCCTCCTAGTAGCCAAGCGATTAAAATCATAGGTTCACTGTGTAATTGGCCAGCGACTAAGGAGGGCACCTTAAAGATACCCGCACCAAGAATCGTCCCGACAATGAGAGAGGTGATATCAATCGTTCTTAATGAATGCGCCGGCTCATTAGTTATTGGCGTAATTTTAGGGGTGGCGTTAACGTCAGACATATTGGGTGAATTCTAAGTTGAATGAAAAAGTAAAATGAGCAACAATAGATTAATGAATTTTAATTATAAGAACCTTTTGTTACCCTTTATATGGGGTGTACTCTCTATTTTGCCACTATCTTTTAACACCTCGTTAGCTCATCAACTGTCCATGTCCAAGGAAATCAAAGAAAAAACTTTTGTAACCTCCGATGGCATTAAGATTTCTTATTTAGCCGGGGGGCAAGGTGAAGTTACATTACTCTTTATTCCAGGTTGGCTCATGCCAGCAGAAATCTTTAATTCGCAACTGAACTACTTTTCTAAATCTTACAAAGTAATCTCTTTTAGCCCTCGCTCCCAAGGAAAATCAGATGTCTATACGGGCAAAAATTTAGCTACTGTGCGCGCAAGAGATATTAAGGAGATACTTCAGTATACAGAGGCCAAGCGCTTTGTGTTGATTGGATGGTCACTCGGGGTCATGGAGGCGCTGGATTACATTAATCGCTTCGGCGCTCAAGGATTGGAATCTTTGGTTCTTATCGACAACTCGATTGGAGAAGGGACGCCACCTAAAGCCACAGCCAAAAGTTCTAAACCAATGACCACCCCCAAGTTCATTAGTTTTGCGAAAGGATTTGTTAAAGCTATATTTAAGTCAGATCCTCCCGCAGATTTTATGAAGATAGTAGAAAATTCAGCCCTAAGGCTTGCCGACAAACCATCAAATGCTTTCTCTATCCTACACAAACCTTACCCTAGGGAATTCTACAAAGATACAATTTATGCTACCCCCGTGCCTATTTGGTATGCTATAACACCACGGTATTCTGAGCAGGCATTAATATTTGCGGCAAAGCACCCTCAGGGAGAAATGACCATTTATGAACATTCCGGTCATGCCCTATTTGTAGATCAGGCGACTGAATTTAATCAAGATTTAGAGAGTTTTTTAGGAAAGTTAAATTAATTTTGTTGTCAAAAAGAATATTTGAAAATCGAATTTTTTCACTGATAATGACCTCTACACTTTGTATAGGTATTTTTTCTGAAACTTCATTTGCCCAGCAACCACTCCATACAACTAAAAAGAACACAAATTCAGTCTCAAAAAAAGTAATCGCGCCCTTACCCAAAAATAACTATCTTCCTAAATTGGGCTCTCGCGCACCGTCAGATAATTCAAATTCATTCAATAATTTTGGACCTCTTCCGACTCCAAATACCATAGAGAACATTCTTCAAACTCCGACTCCTGAAATTATCAAATCAGTTGGCTCAGCCATTGCTCGAAACAATATTAAATATGGTTGCGGAATCAAATCTAATGATATGTCGAGTTTTTTAAAACGTATCCCTCTTAAAGATGATGCCTTTGGTTTCTTTTTTGACACGCAAGTTCCCGATTTTATTAAAAACTCTTCTACAGCATGCCTACCCTATGCAGTATCTCTAGGTGACGGCGACAAGGTTCAATCCTTTTCAATACTCAGTGACAACCGTAGAGATAAAAATACGACAATCATTACTGTAGAGAAGTCACCAACAACGGGAAGCTATATCGTTGAGACTCAAAAGCTAGGAAATGGATTTAGTCAGTATCTTGAAGTAACCCTGCGTTTAAATGATGTCATTTTCCAATCCAATAAAGGTAAAACAGAAATTCCTCCTGAATTAGTTTGGGAACTAGCCTCAATTGTTAAAGAGATTTACCCAAAGAATATCAACTCAGACAATAGCTTTTTAAGGGTCGTCTATGATAGTGGCGACAAAAACCAATGGGCACAGATTGTATGTGTTGAAATTTTAGATAGTAGCCAAAAAATTGTTTTAGCTGATGCGTTTTGGGTTGCACGTGATGATATCCCGGGAGGATTTTTCACATCATATGGCTCTGAGCTTGAGCAAAACTTCTGGACTAATCCCCTTAACTACACAAGAATCTCTAGAGGCGTTGGTCCATTTGCATCGAGGACTACCCGGCCAAAAACCATTAGAAAAGGGAATAAAAATATTGTGGTGATGCAATCCTATACTGTCTATGGCGGACATCAAGGAATCGATTTTGCCGCACCTCCTGGCACTCCCATTTATGCAGTCGCAAACGGAAAAATTATTCACTATGGCCCGATGTCTGGCTTTGGAAATTTAGTGATCCTCGAACACCCAGGCAATTACAAAACTTACTACGCCCATTTAAGCGCGTTTAATCCTGAGCTAGAAGAGGGTAGCGAAGTAAGGCGAGGACTTGAGGTTGGCTATGTGGGATCAACAGGTCGTTCCACAGGCCCCCATTTACATTTCGAATTACGTAAGGATAATGTTTATCTGAACCCTTTGTTAGAGCGACTCGAGCTAGATTTGTGGTCACTTCGCCCACTAGATCAAGAGAAACTAACAAAGCAAATCGTTTTATTTGCCTCACCCAACAGAACCTATTAAGTAGCTACTTGCGTTCGCCAACCATTAACATTGAACCGCCTTTTTTTTCGTAACCTAATAAAAAAGGTAAGTCCTCTTTACTAGGATGCCGGGAATAATATTCAGCTAAACGCTGCGCTGATGGGCTCTTAGCCCACAAACCATTGGGAGAAATAAATTTCCCGTAGAGCTCTAAATTGAAAGTTTCAGCTAACGGAATGATATCTAACCCAGTTTCATCTTGAGTTATCCATTTCGCATTTTTTACAAGCGTATCTTTCATTATTGAAAAATAATCATTCTGCAAAAGATGTGATGCTGACTTTAAAAGCACAACCTGAGAACTCTTTCGTTCAAATGCCCTTAAAAAATCTTTATGCTTATCAAGCCCCTGATTCGATAAATCTGCTTTTAAATAGTCCAATGTGATGCGATTACCCTCCTTATTTTCAAGGATAAAACGCACGCCGTTCGGATCATCTTGAGGCTCTGCAGGAACTATTAAACCCTTTACATCTACTTTTAATAAATTCATTTCAAGAATTTTTGATCCTGAAAATGCAATGTTATAGATGAGTAATTTAATAAAACGTGGGGTAGGCCCATTCTTACCATTTAAATCGTTAGTGAGGTAATAACCTCTCTGTGAAAAATTGCTAATCATTTGACATTCAAATGCCTGTGATTTACCACTCATTTTTTCAGGATGCTTGATATATTCATATTCAGGAGCCTGATCAGCGACCAAAACGTAATAATTGGCTTTAGGATATATAGACATCACAGTAACAACATCTGGGCCGGAGAATGGATAAAAAGCTGTTTGATAATTTGCTTTTGATAAATTCACCCGACTCCACTCGCTCATTTTGTTTACAAATTTTTGCTGATATGCTTTGGCTAAATCCGAAAAATTATTACAAGCTATATTTGAAAGTAACTCTATTTTTTCACGGGAAACAAAGTTTAGACTTGAATTATCAACAACTTTAGTTTCACTAATTTGGGCAAAGGAGTGGAACGAAGTACTAGTAATAAACAAAGTACTTAAGACTAAAAAAAATTTTATCACTATATTCTTATTTCTAACTTCATTAAAATAATTAACCATCATTTAAGTTCACACCTTAGTTTATTGTTTTAAACACAGTCAAGTCACCATGAGAATCATTTATTTTAATGGGTTTTGAATACAAGCTCTACAAGTAACATAAGTGACCTAGCACCCAAGCTCACTTCCATACTAAAGAGTACTGTATATTAAAATGACTAAATAACTGCTCACCACTCCTAGATCAAGCTTTCAATTAACCAATATGCTCAAAAATACACTTCTCCCCAAAATTATCGCATTTGATGTTTTTGGTACAGTCGTTGATTGGCATAGCTCTATTTCTAATGAGCTCAAAAATTTAAATCTAGGCATTGATCCTGATTTATTCGCTAATGCATGGAGAAAAGGCTATTACCCCGCAATGGCAAGAGTACGAAGTGGCGAACTGCCTTGGACAAAAATTGATCATTTACACCGCATGATGCTAGATCAAGTATTAAAAGACTTCAAAATAACAAGTCTTTCCGAAGAGCAAAAGAAAGAGTTAAATCTTGTTTGGCATCGTTTAGTTCCCTGGCCAGATACCGTAGAGGGTTTGACACGATTGAAGGCAAAGTTCACGATCACAACCCTTTCTAATGGCAATCTTTCTCTTCTATCTAATATGGCAAAAAATGGAGCTTTGCCTTGGGACTTAATTTTATCGGCTGAAGTTTTTAAACATTACAAGCCCGATCCTGAAACTTATCTCGGAGTTGCTGAACTATTTGAAATTTCACCTAACGAAGTGATGCTAGCAGCTGCTCATACAGATGATTTGTTGGCAGCACAACAATGCGGCTTACAAACGGCCTATATTCATCGCCCTTTTGAATTTGGTCAAAAATCTCCCAAAAACATGCCCAATGTTGATTTTTTTGACTACTCAGTCAATAACCTCCTTGAATTATCGCAAATACTCTGTAAATCAGCTCTCTAAGTACTTTTTTCTGTGATTTTCAGACTTCTTTTGACTCTAGGAAGAGTCCGGTCCATTCTGCGAAGAGAGAGATTTTGAAAAAATTAACAAAATTTTTGACCTGAATAAGCTAAAAAATAATTTTTTACTTTAGATTCAATGCCTTAATAAAAGAACAGAATGTTGAGATATTTAGTACTTTTGTCAACTTTAATGGTTCGAGGGCGTTTAAATATTAAGGTTAATGCATTAAGTGTCAATTTAAGTTAGCCCCCATCATTTTTGGAGAGTAACGTGAAATCAAGTGATTTATTAGTCAAGTTAGCAAATGTCCTCGGTTCAAACAACCAAGAACTTGAAGTATTTAATCATCGACGGACTGCTCGTGGACTGCAACCAGTTACTCAGCTAGAATTTGACGAGATGACAGTTAAAGTCACTCGGGTTAACTTCATGCTACCAAGAAATAATCTAAACCTTCACTAAGCTTCTAGCTAAACTCATCATTCTTTCATTTTTTGCAAGCAATTCTAAAAATTGCTTCATCAAATGAATCTGGAAGAATGTACATCTCAGGTTTTGTGGATTCTATTGAATAAACTAACTTGCCAAGACCCATATTATCTGAATAGTACTTTAAGAGAACAATTTTCTTGGTTTCTTCGGTGCAATTAACTTCGTGAAGCGCAGTTGAAGAAATATAACTGTAACCTCCAGAACTAATCGTGTGAGTCTGTAATGACTTGTAATCTATCATCGTCAAAATCCGCATGAGCCCTTTACTTTTTTTTGCGCCTTTAGACTCCGTAAATACTTTGGATGTCACGCTTTCAGACAATAATCTCCACTCGGCCCAAGCTGAGGCTTGAATAAGGAGCAAACAAATAAAGAGGATTTTTTTCAAAAGTGGGCGCTTGTAGTGATCTAACAAAGATTCTAATGAAAAATCTATTGGTTCAATTGTTTAAATAGGGTCAAATAAACCCCTATATATTCAAACGGCGATTAACCTTTTCGCTTCAAAAGAAATGCCTGAATTGCTTCTTGAACAATTTCCCCATGTTGATTAATGACTTGCAGTTGCCTCTTCATCACCCCGCGGTCTGGTTTGGATGTCTCTACAAGTTCAGTTACTGTAACTTTTGCAAAAATAGTATCGCCAATTTTGACCGGTTTAGTAAAGCGCAAATTTTCGAAACCTAAAAAAGCAATCAAGGTGTCGTCGTAAAGGTGTAACTGAAATAAAAGCCCAGCAGCAATAGCGTATACCAAGGGGCCATGAGCTATTCTCGTACCAAATTGAGTCTTTTTACAATACTCTTCATTAATATGCAAAGGATTGTAATCTCCAGAAATCCCTGCAAAATTAACAATATCTGTTTCTGTAACTGTTCGAGCTGCACTCTCAAACGATTTACCGATAGTCCATTCTTCCCAATACAATCCAACCATTAGTTTGCTCCCTTATCAATAATTGCGCCAATTCCTTGTAAATCGTGAATTTTTTCCGCTGAATACGAAAGTATTTCTTTTAGTATCTCAATAGAATGCTGCCCCAACTCCGGTGCCGGAGTAGAAATAAGATTGCCCTGACTACCCATTTTTACAGGATAGGCAGGCATCTTAATCTTCCCAAGGTTTGGATGATCATACTCAAGAACTGCGTGATTTTCTATCGCAGGCGCTTCAGCAAAAGCTTGGTTAAGATGATTTACAGGGCTAGCTGGTACGTCCTCTTGACGAAATTTTTGCATCCAAAAGTCAGTTGTTTGCTTTGCCATTGCAGCTTCTAGAATCGGCACCAATACCAGTCGATGCTTCACCCTTAAAAAATTCGTCGTGAAATTAGAATTTTCCATTAACTCTGGCATCTCTAAAGATCTACAAAAGTTCTTCCAATGAACCTCTTCCCTAGCGGCAACAACAACATATGAATCCAAAGTTTTAAAGGCCTGCCATGGCACAGAATACTCATGTGAAGATCCCGGGGGTTTAGGTAACTCGCCATTATTCAACCACATAGTTCCCATGTAGGTTAATAAGCTTAACATTGCATCGAACATCGATAACTCCATGTGTTGACCACATCCCGTTTTTTCTCGCTCATATAAGGCTGCCAAAATCCCCTGGCTAGAAAACAATCCACCACTTAAATCAGCTAAAGGTATACCAAGCCTAACTGGAGGCCGACCATCTTCACCCGTGACGGCCATGTGGCCACTCATGGCTTGAATAATAATATCTAGAGCGGGATAGTCGCGATATTGCCCATCAGATCCAAATCCTGTGATTGAACAGTGAATGATTTTTGGATTAGTCGCAAATAGTACGGCATAGTCAATACCTAAGCGCTTCATCACCCCAGGTCGAAAATTATCTACAACTACGTCCGAATTTCTAACTAGGTCTAAGAAAACTTCTTTTCCCTTTGGATTTTTTAGGTCGATGACAATACTTTTTTTATTTCGATTAAATGTTAGAAATAAGCCACTAACCTCACCCAAAGGTGCTACAGATGGATTTCTCCCCAAATCACCTTTTGGAGACTCAACCTTAATGACCTCTGCACCCATATCAGAAAGAATCTGGCCACCATAGGTCCCAGCAATAATTTGTCCTAACTCAATAATACGAACACCAGTTAATGATTTGGACACAGTAAACCTTATAGACCTAAACTAGTAGCAATAATATTTTTTTGTATTTCTGATGTACCGCCACCAATAGTAGCTAACCGTGAGTCTCTAAAGAAACGCTGCATTGGATATTCCATGCAATATCCGTAGCCCCCTAAAATTTGCAAACTCATATCTGCTATAGATTTATATGACTCAGCAGTATATAACTTTAATATTGCAGCATCTGCACGTGTATCTTTTTTATTCTCAACAAGCCAAGCATAGCGATATACCATCGTTTGGGAAATATCAAGCATCGATTTCATTTCAGCTAATTTATGCGACACAGCTTGAAACTTTCCAATAGGCCGACCAAATTGCTCTCTTGATTTTGCATACTCTAAAGCATATTCAAAAGCTGCTCTTGCTGCGCCAGTTCTAGCTGCTGATAAACATAATCTTTCATAACATAAGTAATTATCAACACATTTCCAACCTTGATCTAACTCCCCTAACATGGCACTTTCTGGTACGCGTGTATTACTATATAAAACCTCAGTAGTCCCAATAGAACGCTGTCCTAGGGTTGCAAGTTTTTTTACCTCAATACCCGGTAATTTAGTATCAACTAAAAAATTAGTAATCCCTTGCTGTTTCTTTTCTAACACCTTAGTTCTTGTGACTAAGATGCAATAGTCGCTGATATCCATTCCAGATGTATATACTTTACGGCCATTCACAATGTAATCTGTGCCGTCATGCACTGCTTTTAATTTCAATGCACTCGCATCTGAACCTGAATCTGGCTCAGTTAAACCGAAACAAAATGAGAGTTCTCCTTTTAACACTTTGGGAACCATGTGCTCAATTTGTTCTTTTGTTCCGTGCTTTAAAACTGCAAAACAACCATAAGTTAAGTTTCGAAATACCCATAAACCTAACTCTTCAAAGTGATAACCTAATGTATCGAGCATGACAGCAAGGTCAGTTGGACTCCCGCCTGCACCGCCATATTCTTCAGGTCCAATCAAACCTAACCACCCATTTTTGGCTAACGCATCAAATGCTTCTCTAGGAGGTTTTTGCTGTTCGTCACATTGACTCACATATTCAGGGGTACAAATATCCTTGAGCAAATCATTTAAATGATGTTGAATATTTTGCTGATCATTACTTAATTCGAAGTTCATTTTTTTACTTTTGATAAATTGAAATAATTCGTTTGGCCTGTCGATACATCGCATAGTCCACTAGTTGATCGTTAACTTTGATCGCCGCAATTCCTTGTTTCTCAGCTTTCTCAAATTCTTCAATAAGATTGGCGTAGTAATCTAGGGTCGATTGAGGAATTCCGTAAGCTTGTTCAACTGCCTGAATTTGCTTAGGGTGAATAATTGTTCTACCTACATACCCCAATTTTGCAGATAAAGTTGATTCTACTAATAATCCAGCATCATCATTTAAATTTGCAAACACTCCATCAATTGGCGTTACATTTCCAGCAGCTCGTGAGTCTAATAAAACTTTTGATCGGGCATATAGCATTTCTATGCCATCGACTGACCAACCACATGCTAAGTCATTTTGTAAGTCACCATCTTTTGCCGTACCAATGGAAGTGAGTTGTACTCGTGGAGATGCCTTAATCAGTGGATAGCAATTGTATACGCCAAGTGCAGTCTCAATTTGTAAACCTATCGCAATATCAGAAAGTTTCCGATCTTTTTCGAGCTGCTCAATCAGCTGGCTCGCCTGAGAAATATCTGCGATCTGTTCTGCCTTAGGGATAAACAACATACCTAAGCCTTCAACACACATCGCTCGGATATCATCCTCTAATAAACCAGTATCTGCAGCATTTGTTCTCACCATAACATAAGGCTTTACCTCTGCTGTGGAGTGATGTAATTCTGTAATCGCTTGCCTGACTAACTCTCGAGCTTGCCCCTTTGAGGCAATAGGAACTGAGTCTTCCAAATCAAAAATTACAGCATCAACAGCAGTAGTCATCGCTTTTTGCATCACCTTCGTGTTAATTCCAGGTGCGTATAAAGCCGTTCTAATATGTCTCATTTCTCAATCACAAGCCTTTAGTTAACTGTTAAGACTTTAGCTGCGCAGCAGACCTAAATCCATAAATTTTCTTCCATTGATCAATTGCAGCTTTTCCTGGTGATTGATACAAAAGGCTACGGCTAGATGTTAAGCCAATTGTTTTACTCAAGTCAGCCATTGCCTCTGTTGTCTTTAGTAAAACTGCATTGCAATCCATAATCAAAGCGCCATCGACTTCTTTAATATTTTCTCGACGAATAATGGCGTTCACTGTTGCGCAAGCTGCAAGAATAACCTCTGCACCTTCAGCAGCTAAACGTCTAGATTCCTTTAAGAAGTTGTCTGTCATTTGCCCCGGATCTGTAAACGCTTTCTGTACTTCATTAAAATCGATACCTAAGTCACCAAACGGAATATGTCTTGCCGATAATCCGTATTCAAATGCTTTACGATCGTAGTATTGTGATTGCTTCTTATGAAAAGCGATCCCTGAAAATCGATGTCCATACATACACGCCATCATCATGCTAGTTTCACCTAAACCAAAGACGGGAATCTTTAAAATTTCACGAGCTTCTTGCATCGCAGGATCTAAAAAGCATCCGATGGCTATTGCGTCATAACCTTGTTCTTCAGCTTGCATCATTTTATTCAGAACACCGCCAACACCATAACTATTAATGGCTACCACGGCATTGTAATGAAGGTCCATAGAACCGTCATCTACTCCATTCACATGAACTTCTACATCAGATCTTTTTAGCTCATTGATATTCTTTGTTAGAGTATTGCGATAATCATCTAAACGATGTATTGGGGTACTACTCTGCCACCATATTTTCATTTTTTTCTCCTATTAATTTATATATTAAGAAAACACCTACTCTGCCTTAATGCCACCTTTATCAATGACTTCTTTCCAATAAGGCACTTCTCTCAAAATTCTTTTATGCAATCCTTCTGAATCTACTGCTGTAGTTGCTAACCCTGCCTGCTTTAAACTTTCGATGACCTCTGGTTGTTTAAGTGCGGCTAAACATTGTTTAGTTAACTGACTAACAATTTCAGGTGGGGTGCCAGCAACCACAAAGATTGCTTGAAAAGTATCTGATACTGCATTTTGAATACCTAATTCAGCTAAGGTCGGCACTTGTTGAAGGTCAGGCCACTTTTTTTCTCCAGTTTGAGCAATGGCACGCACCTGACCTGCTTGAATATTAGAAATTACCGAAGCCAAACTACTAAATAGCACTTGTGTGTGACCACCCAAAAGATCTGTCATTGCTGGACCAGCTCCTTTGTAAGGAATGTGGGTCATCTTTATATTTTCACGAATTTGTAATACCTCACCTGCTAAATGAGGCGTTGTTCCAGTTCCCGGACTACCGTAACTCACTCCTGCAGCATCTTTTCGCGCTAATGCAATGAGATCACTCAGCGTATTTATCTTAGAATCTGCTTTGACTACGATAACGTTAGGCGCATCCCCAATTTCACAGACGGGAATAAAATCTTTTACCGGATCATATGGAGATGGTTTCTTAAGACTTGGAGTTACGACATAAACACTGGAAGTTAGCATCAATGTGTAACCATTAGCTTTAGCACTTTTTACAACTCCAACAGCTACAGCACCTCCAACTCCAGGACGATTATCAACCACAATTTGCTGCCCCATGTTTTTAGTCATAGCAGTTGAAACAATCCGTGCAGTAATATCAGTAGCGCCACCTGGAGCAAAAGAGACCACCATCGAAATGGGTCTTTCGGGAAATGCTGCCATGCTATTGGGGAAGTTTAAAAATAAGCACAGAATAGAAATTATCTGGCTAATCAGTTTTACAACTTTCATGAGTGTCTCCTCCACGCCCGACCAAGATGATGTATTTCTCTTGATTTAATTTGCGCTTTAATATATTTTGTTCATATATATGAACATGTTTATATTTTAGCATCTAACAATCATTTAGTCAAAATTTTTCCCTTCAGAAAGCAAAATTTATGTCATCCGATTCTTCTATAAAATCAGCCGATCGAGTTCTAGATGTTTTAGAGTTTTTAAGTAGAAGAGGGAACTCGGCATCCCATTCTGAAATTGCCTATAGCCTAAATATTCCTAAAAGTAGCTTAACTGGCATCCTTAAAAATTTAGCAGATAGAAACTACCTTAAAAAAATTAGCCCTGATAATACCTATTCTCTTGGACCGGCTTTTTTCGAACTTTTGCATCTTGGCAAAAACTCTAGCAACATTCTGAATATTGCTCAACTCCAATTAAACTGGATGACCGAAAAAACTAAAGAAGCTTCTGCTTTTTATCTTTTTAAAGATACTTATGTTGAGCGCGTCTTAGGTGTTGAAGCGAGCTACCCACTTAACTATAGAGTCAATAGTAAGGTCAAATTTCCACTCCACTCAACCGCCGCAGGAAAAGCTATATTAAATGCATTGTCTGAAGAACAACTCCAACTATTTTTTAAACAAGCAAAACTAGATCTCGTCACTAATAAGACAGCGATCAATGAGCTAGATCTTAGAAAAAGAATCAAAAAAGACTCTAATGATGGCATCATGACGTCACGAAGTGAGAATACTCCCGGTGTTGCTGCCTTTGCTGTTCCAGTCTTTGGATTGGGCACAAAACCACTTGGGGCTTTAAGTATTGTTGTTCCAGAGGTCAGGTTAACTAAAGAATTAGAAAAAAATTGCCGCGCATCTCTCGCGCTAGCTCTTGAGAAAGTTCAACATGAGCTTTTAAAAGGCGTTTCTGCCGAATAGAAAAACTTTTAAAGTCATTCATCTCAAATGATGTTAATAAAACCGAACCTACCAAAACTATTTATCAGCTCTAAGTTACGCGGATAAAGGTGATATCTCACCACAAATGCAGTTTTCAAGAGAGTAAAAGCTCTTATGTTACGTAAATACTGGTGGCGGAGAGGGTGGGATTCGAACCCACGGTAAGTTTGACCCTACGCCTGATTTCGAGTCAGGTACATTCGACCACTCTGCCACCTCTCCTGTTTACTTCTTAGTACTTACATGCGACTTAAGCACTTCTATTCCATTCATATATGGAATCAATACTTTGGGTATCCGAATACTACCATCTTCTAACTGATGATTTTCAACAAGTGCGACTAAACACCGGCCAATTGCTACACCTGAACCATTAAGTGTATGTATCAGCTCTGGTTTGGCTTGCCCAACTTTAAATCTCGCTTGCATTCTTCTTGCCTGAAAATCTCCCATCGTTGAGCATGAACTAATCTCACGATATGTATTTTGTGATGGAACCCACGCTTCTAAATCGTAAGTCTTCATACTTCCAAAGCCCATATCTCCAGTACACAGGAGTAGTCGTCGATAGGGGATTTCCAAGCCTTCTAAAACAGCCTCAGCATCAAGAGTGAGCTGCTCTAAAGCCGTTAAACTATCTTCTGGCTTGACCATTTGTACAAGTTCAACTTTTTCAAATTGATGCTGACGAATCATTCCCTTCACATCTCTTCCATAGCTCCCGGCCTCAGACCTAAAGCATGGTGTATGCGCAACAAATTTTTGCGGCATCTCTTCTGAAGTAAAAATTTTATCTTGCGCCATATTGGTGACAGGCACCTCTGAGGTAGGAATAAGATAAAAATTCTCTATCCTTGCCTCCCCATCTTCACCCTCTTCTTTACCACCCATTTTTCGCGGCACTTTGAAGAGATCATCTTCAAATTTAGGAAGCTGGCCAGTTCCGCGCATACTCGCAGCATTAACCATCAACGGAACATTTATTTCTTCGTACCCATGCTTAAGTGTGTGCAAATCCATCATATATTGGGCAAGCGCTCTATGAATTCTAGCTAATTGACCTCTCAACACGACGAACCTTGAACCACTTATTTTTGCTGCTGATTCAAAATCAAGACCATGCAACAAACCAATTTCTACGTGGTCTTTAATGGAAAATGAAAACTGCGGAGTAATGCCCCATTTTTTTATTTCTTGATTCTCAGTTTCATCTCGACCACTCGGCACAGACTCATGTGGCAAATTAGGTATGTTTAAAAAAAATTGATTTAACTCAAACTGGATTTTTTCTAAATCTTGAGATATTAATACTAAGGATTCATTAACAGTAGTTGCTTCGAGCATTTCACTTGAGGCATCCTCTCCTTTTGATTTTTTCATACCAATAGCTTTTGCTAATTGATTTCGTTTTCCTTGCAGTTCCTCTGCCTTTGCTTGAACTTGCTTACGACTGTTTTCAAGGCGAATAAACATCTCTTTATCTAAAATAAATTTTCGCTGCAGCAAACGCGCTGCTACAAATTCAATATCTTTACGAAGTAACTGCGGATCAATCATTTCTTAATACCTTTTAATTTATTGCAACTTAACGATTTCTGTTCCTGCCGGAGGATTAAATAAAAACCTATTTTGGTTAGAAACAGTATTTGTTTTTATTTTACTCAGTGTCAGCAACACTACATTACCAAAGTTATCTCTCAACTCCATCGCCTGTGGAAGATCATTACTCATCCCAATTCCTATTTTGCTATATGGAATATCTTCAATATTGGCTTTACCAACCTTAGGGGTCAATTCAACCCAAACTAAACCACCTTTTTCACCCACTGGGCTCAAATCAAAATACTTATCTAATGCAACATCCCCAAAAATAATTGCCGCTGGAGTGGCTGCTAACGCCTGACTGGATGGTCGATAAGTTGCTTGATTAAGGTCCTTATCCCATAAAATAAGCTGTTTGCCATCGGCTATCATTTTTTGCTCAAAAGGCTTTTGAACTTCCCAAATAAATTTACCTGGCCTCAAAAAAGAAAACTTTCCTTCAAGGGTTTTTGTGACTCGAGCCTTACCATCACTCCCCAACTGGGAACTGACCTGTTGCTGTATAAACTCGCCATCGGCACTCTTGACTTGTTGAACAAAGTTCTTCAGTTGAATCACGCCATCTTGCGCAAATAAAATATACGGTAGAACCATCGTTCCAAACACAAATAATTTAAGTGCATATGATAATTTCAACATTGATGTCAACTTAGTCTTTGCCGGTAGGTACGAGAATCTCTCGATTACCACTGCCAGACATTTTAGAAACAACGCCTGCACGCTCCATATCTTCAAGCATTCTTGCAGCTCTGTTATAGCCTATTCGAAGGTGCCTTTGCACCAAAGAAATAGAGGCGCGTTTGTTCTCTAGAACTATTGCTACTGCCTGATCATAAAGTGCATCAGCCTCACCACCAGCTCCATCATCGCCACCACCCTCCTCACTCTGTCCTTCAATGACATTTTCAATATAGTTCGCAGGACTGCGTTCTTTTAACCAATTCACGACCCGCTGAACCTCGTTATCCGACACAAATGCACCATGTAATCTAACAGGATGCCCCGTGCCCGGCGGCATATAGAGCATATCGCCCATTCCTAAGAGGCTTTCAGCACCTTGTTGATCAAGAATTGTGCGGCTATCGATCCGGCTACTCACCTGAAAGGATAAGCGTGTTGGAACATTAGCTTTTATTAGTCCTGTGATCACATCAACGCTAGGTCTTTGCGTAGCAAGAACAAGGTGTATACCTGCCGCACGTGCTTTCTGCGCAATTCTGGCAATCAGTTCTTCTAATTTTTTACCAACCACCATCATCAGATCAGCCAACTCATCAATCACAATAACGATCATTGGTGCTTTGTGTAAGGGCTCAGGATCTTCCGGCGTTAAGCTAAAAGGATTAAATAAGTGCGTGCCACTTTCTTCTGCGTCTTGAATTTTTTTATTAAATCCAGCTAGATTACGAACGCCAAATTTACTCATTAATTTATATCGGCGGTCCATCTCTTTGACCGCCCAGTTGAGTGCATTACTGGCTTGACGCATATCGGTAACCACAGGCGTCAGTAAATGCGGAATATCTTCATACATTGCCATTTCTAGCATTTTGGGATCAATTAGGATTAAACGCACTTCATCTGGCTTAGCTTTGTAAAGAAGCGATAGAATCATCGCATTTATACCAACCGATTTTCCAGAACCTGTAGTACCTGCAACTAAAATATGTGGCATCTTTGCCAAGTCTGATACGACGGGTTGGCCCGAGATATCTTTCCCCAGTGCTAAGGTCAATAAAGAATTGCTTGAGTTATAAACTTGTGAACTAAGTATTTCTGTCAAACTAATCATTTGACGTTTAGGATTGGGTACTTCTAGACCCATACAAGTTTTCCCGGGGATTGTTTCTACGACCCGGAGTGCTTGTGTGCCTAAGGCGCGATTGAGATCTTTTGATAAATTAACAATTTGACTTCCCTTAACACCTACCGCCGGCTCAATTTCATAGCGCGTGATGATTGGCCCTGGATAGGCAGCAATCACTCTCACCTCAACACCAAAGTCTTTTAACTTTCGTTCTATTAAACGGGAAGTAAATTCAAGCGTATCAGCAGAAATGGTTTCAATCACCTCTGGAGGTTCATCAAGAAGGGACAAAGGGGGTAGCTCAGAATCAACGATTTCTGAAAAAAGTGGTTGCTGCTTTTCTTTTTCAACACGCGAGCTCTTTTCAACAACTGGATTTTGCCTAACAATATGAACGGGCTCAAAATCATCAAATTTTTCTAATTCTTCATCAACGATTTCTTCACGCTCAACAGCAGCAAGTTCACCAATTTTCCTATCCTCTTCTTGGTCTTTCTTATAACGAAGCCTCAAATAACTTAACTCCATAAATCGTCCTAATTTCTCAGAGATGCTAATCCAAGAAAAATGGAGAAATAAAGATAACCCTGCAAAAAATATAACTAATAAAAATAAAGTTGAGCCTGTAAATCCCAACAAGGCTTGAAGAGGATCGCCGATCATTTCTCCAATAACTCCACCAGGATGATTTGGAAGAGCTACCTTAAGCGAATGCATACGAATGGATTCAAGAGAAACACTTGCTCCCAAAGTCATTAGAAATCCTAACCATCTTACCAACCATGAATCTTTAATAGAAAATTGAGGTTGCGTTATTTGACTCGAATTTTGCTCTTGGGGGGACACTTTTTTCCAGCCATCCATGACCCTTCTCGCAAAAAGAATAACCCACCAATACGCTGAAATTCCAAAAATAAATAACATCAAATCCGAAATGAACGCCCCAGCCCTGCCACCAATATTTTTAACTGCTCCACCAGAATTATTCGACCAAGCAGGATCGCCTGTGGAATACGTCACTAAAATCAAAAACAAAGCAACGCAAGACGCTAGAGCTGCCAGCCATTTGATTTCTGACAGCAATTTATTGAAACGCTCAGTATTTTGAGAAGTCACTTGACCTATCCCCTGCTCAGAGGATTTGTTTTCGGGGTGCGTTGACCTTGTTTGAATTGGTTTTTTCGCCATAAAGTCATTGTAAACTCACGCGGACGAAGTGAAGCATATTTTCATCGCTTTCACAATCTTACAGACTTTCATATAATAGACCTATGACTACACCTTCTAAACACGCTAAAGTCCTGATCTTAGGCTCAGGCCCAGCAGGCTATTCAGCTGCTGTTTATGCTGCACGAGCAAACCTTAACCCTGTTTTAATTACAGGTCTTGCACAAGGAGGACAACTGATGACCACAACCGATGTGGAAAACTGGCCGGCAGATCCATCTGGTGTTCAAGGCCCAGATCTCATGCAACGCTTTCTAGAACATGCAGAACGCTTTAATACTGAAGTCATTTTTGACCACATTCATACAGCAGCCTTAACTGAAAAACCCATTCGTTTAGAGGGGGATTCAGGAACATACACCTGTGATGCTTTAATTATTTCAACTGGTGCCTCAGCTCAATATTTAGGGATCCCCTCAGAAGAAAAGTTTATGGGCAAAGGAGTCTCTGCTTGCGCCACCTGTGACGGGTTCTTTTATAAAAATCAGGATGTGTGTGTTATTGGCGGCGGTAATACTGCAGTTGAAGAAGCTTTATATCTCACGGGTATCGCAAAAAAAGTTACAGTTATTCATCGGCGTGACAAATTTCGCGCAGAACCTATTCTGATAGACCGTTTGATGGCTAGAGTTGCTGAAGGCAAAGCTGAAATCAAGTGGCACAGTCAAGTGGATGAAGTTCTTGGTGACGCCTCTGGAATGACAGGACTTCGGATTAAAAAATCGGATGGTTCCACAGAAGATATCCTCTCCCAGGGAATGTTTGTCGCTATCGGTCACAAACCCAATACTGATTTGTTCGCAGGTCAAATTGATATGGAGAATGGCTATATCAAAACTCATAGTGGAACCGCAGGTAATGCAACGGCTACAAATATCCCTGGAGTATTCGCCGCAGGGGATGTCCAAGACCACATCTATCGCCAAGCTATTACTAGTGCAGGTACTGGTTGTATGGCGGCACTCGATGCTCAACGCTACTTAGAAGCGCTCTAACCCCCCTCTACTGTTCACGCATTACAAATTAAAAAGCCGTCAAGATCAAACTTGACGGCTGTTTTCTATTGCAGTGAATCAAATCATTTTGCAGAAAAATGCATCAATGGCACGATAAGTAATGCCACGATATTAATGATCTTAATTAAAGGATTAACAGCTGGGCCAGCAGTATCTTTATAAGGATCGCCAACAGTATCACCCGTCACTGCAGCCTTGTGAGCCTCAGATCCTTTGCCACCAAAATGACCATCTTCAATATATTTTTTGGCATTATCCCAAGCACCGCCACCTGTACACATTGAAATAGCAACAAATAGACCCGTAACAATTGTGCCCATTAAGAGTCCGCCTAAAGCCTCCGGTCCTAAGAACAAACCCACCAAAATTGGGACAACTACAGGTAGTAAAGATGGCACAATCATCTCTTTAATAGCAGCAGTTGTGAGCATATCTACCGCGCGCGCATATTCTGGCTTTGCAGTACCTTCCATAATGCCCTTAATTTCTCTAAATTGGCGGCGTACTTCCTCAACAACCGCGCCAGCAGACCTTCCAACAGCTTCCATGGCCATGGCACCAAACAGGTAAGGAATTAATCCACCAATAAAGAGACCAATAATGACCATGTGATTAGATAAATCAAAACTAACGTGTTGACCTACCTTCTCAAGAGCATGAGTGTAGTCAGCAAACAAGACTAAAGATGCTAAACCGGCTGATCCAATGGCATAACCTTTAGTCACTGCCTTTGTTGTATTACCAACTGCATCTAAAGGATCCGTAATGTTCCTGACAGACTCAGGTAACTCAGCCATCTCTGCAATTCCACCGGCGTTATCTGTAATCGGCCCATAAGCATCAAGAGCAACCACAATCCCAGCCATAGACAACATCGCAGTTGCTGCAACAGCAATTCCATAAATACCTGATAGTGCAAATGCTGCGTAGATAGCCACACAAACGAAGAGTACAGGCCAAGCCGTTGATTTCATAGCAATCCCAAGGCCAGCAATAATATTTGTGCCGTGCCCTTTAGTGGATGCCTCAGCAATATGCTGTACAGGAGGATAGTTTGTACCTGTGTAATATTCTGTGATCCAAACTAGTACTGCCGTTAAAACTAACCCTACAATAGTTGAACCAAATAAACGAATCGAAGAGCCAGCTCCACCAGCAACATCATCCGGCATCAACCAATTCGTCACAAAGTAAAAGCCAATTAATGAGAGAACACCAGAAATAATGAGCCCCTTATATAAAGCTGGCATTACATTTCTCATCTCTGGAGTTGCTTTAACAAAGCTACACCCAATAATCGAAGCAATGATTGAGAGCCCACCTAAGACTAAAGGATAAGCTACAGCGGCAATACCAGCTGATTTAATTGTCAAAGCCCCAAGTACCATCGTTGCAATCAAAGTCACAGCATATGTTTCAAATAAGTCCGCTGCCATACCTGCACAATCGCCAACGTTATCTCCCACATTGTCTGCGATCACCGCTGGGTTTCTTGGATCATCTTCAGGTATTCCTGCCTCAACCTTACCTACAAGGTCAGCTCCTACGTCAGCACCTTTAGTAAAAATTCCGCCCCCTAAACGTGCAAAAATTGAAATCAGTGATGAACCAAAGGCAAGCCCAATTAATGGATGTAAGACATCTGATAACTCAGCCTGTGGAGACTGACTCTTTAGAAAGAGATAAAAAAGTCCTACGCCTAAAATCCCAAGCCCTACAACCAACATTCCCGTAATAGCCCCACCTTTAAATGCCACATTAAAAGCTTCTTTCATCCCTACAGTAGCTGCCTGAGCAGTTCTCACATTAGCCCTGACGGAAACATTCATCCCAATAAAGCCGCAAGCACCTGATAAAACAGCCCCGACAATAAAGCCAATGGCGGTTAAGGGAATGGCAGAAGTGTTATCTAAAAACCTATCTAAAAAGACCGCTATTAGCACAGCTAAAACGACTCCCACGATCCCTATCGTCTTGTATTGGCGAGATAAATAGGCAGATGCCCCCTGCTGTATTGCTTCTGCAATTTCTTGCATCCTAGCATTACCAGCGTCTTGAGAAAGGATCCAACTACGAGTGAATAAGCCATATAAAACAGCTAAAACACCACATCCCATTGCGAAATATATTCCGATATCGATTTGATTCATTCAAAAGTCTCCATTTTTTTTAGTTCTTATATGCTATAAGGTAACTCCAATTATAGGCAATCGTTATAATATAGAGATTAACCCTAGTTAACTAGCCAAAATTATGATTCATATTAGTTTTTTAATTGTCAATTCTCTTGGCCTGTTAATCCTAATGCCCTTTAATAATCTCTTGGAGAAGAAATGAGTCTGGATAACGTCAAGCCAGGTAGAAAAATACCTGAACTTTTTAATGTCATTATTGAAGTTCCAATGAATTCAGATCCAATTAAGTACGAGGTCGATAAAGAAAGTGGCGCAATTTTTGTGGACCGATTTATGGGAACGTCAATGCACTACCCCTGTAATTACGGTTATATCCCAAAAACGCTAGGCGAAGACGGTGATCCGCTAGATGTTCTTGTGATCACCCCTTTTCCCCTGATACCTGGCGTGGTTGTTAGCTGCCGAGCTATCGGTGTTTTAAAAATGGAAGATGAAGCCGGCGGAGACTCTAAATTACTGAGCGTGCCAGAAGATAAAGTTCTATCGATCTATCAACATTGGCAAAAACCTGAAGATATGAATACGCTTCGCTTAAATCAAATCCAACATTTTTTTGAGCACTATAAAGATCTTGAACCAGGCAAGTGGGTCAAAGTTAAAGGTTGGGAAGGCCCTGAATCTGCTCATAAAGAAATACTTGATGGAATTAAGCGCTACGATAGTTCTCTTTAAATAACTCTAAATTTGGCATGATGTCATAATGAAATCATGCCAAAGAATGCAATGCCAAACACTTCTAATTTAAAAATTGCGATTGCCCAAATGAACCCAATTTTGGGTGACTTAGCGGGTAATTGTCAAAAGATTTTAGAGCTAGCAAAAAAAGCTCAGCATTTAGGCGTTGATCTTTTAATAACCCCTGAGCTTTCCTTAACAGGATATCCTCCTGAAGATTTACTATTTCGAAATGCATTTATTGATTCAGTTAGTACTCATCTTAAGAAATTGATGATTGAATTAGCCTTCGCAGACAAACTGACTGTCATTGTGGGTCATCCCCAAAGACGTGATCTTGACCCAAATGACCAAGGCCTTTTTAATATGGCATCCGTGATCAAAAATGGGCGTGTCATAGCAAGTTATGCCAAACAAAAATTACCTAATAATGAAGTATTTGACGAGGTACGCTATTTTCAACCTGGTAAAGACTCTTGTGTATTTGATGTGAGTGGCGTCAAAATTGGCGTCATTATTTGTGAGGATGCATGGCATTCTGGCCCTGCCATGTTGGCAAAAAATGCGGGTGCCGAACTTTTAGTTGTTCCAAATGCGTCACCATTTCATCTTGAAAAAATCAATTTAAGACATGAGGTTGCAAGAACACAAGTCCTCGAAACTGGTCTACCCATGATTTACGCTAATTGTGTCGGCGGACAAGATGAACTTGTCTTTGATGGTGCGTCTTTTGTACTTAATTCTGCCGGTAAAATTTCTTCTTATTTTCCTCAATTTGAGGAATGCCTTGGTATAGTTGACGTCGTTAATAGCGCACCCGTCCCGGGATCTATCGCACCAGTCAATTCCATCGAAAAGCAAGTTTATGATGCCCTTGTTTTAGGCGTAAAAGACTATCTCGGGAAAAATGGTTTCCCTGGCGCAATCATTGGCTTGTCTGGAGGTGTTGACTCTGCACTTGTTCTTGCCATAGCAGTTGATGCACTCGGTGCAGATCATGTTCGTGCAGTCATGATGCCATCACGATACACTGCTGATATTTCTTGGATTGATGCCCAAGAGATGGTTAAACGCCTTGGAGTTCAATATGAAGAAATTCCTATCTCCCCAATGTTCGATTCCTTCGAAGCTAGTCTAGCTCCGAATTTTAAGGGCTTAGCTTTAGATGCAACTGAAGAAAATATTCAAGCTAGAATTCGCGGCACGCTACTCATGGCACTTTCTAACAAAACCGGCAGAATAGTCTTAACAACAGGAAATAAAAGTGAAATGGCTGTTGGTTATTGCACACTCTACGGAGATATGGCGGGTGGGTTTGCTGTGATTAAAGATGTGGTCAAAACATTAGTTTATCGCTTATGCCAATACCGTAATCAAATATCAGAAATTATTCCAGAAAGAATTATTACTCGCCCACCTTCAGCGGAACTTCGTCCAGACCAAAAAGATCAAGACAGCTTGCCCTCCTATGAAATTCTTGATGGAATCATTGAACGTTATATGGAAAATGATACCCCTATCCAGGAATTAATTGATGCTGGCTTTACAACAGAAGATGTTGATCAAGTGACGCGCCTCATTAAGATCAATGAATACAAAAGACGACAATCGCCCATTGGCGTCAGAATTACACAAAGAGCTTTTGGCAGAGATTGGAGATATCCTATCACGTCAAAATATCGTGGTTAATACTGATGCAGATGCCTGTTATTAGCCTACAATAGAAGCATATATACGGAGAAATCTCATGAAGCTCATTACGGCCATCATAAAACCTTTTAAATTAGATGAAGTCCGAGAAGCACTATCAGATGTCGGTGCAAGCGGACTTACTGTGACAGAGGTTAAAGGCTTTGGACGTCAAAAAGGCCATACTGAAATGTATCGTGGTGCTGAATACGTTGTTGATTTTCTTCCTAAAATTAAAATTGAAATCGTGGTGGATAGTTCTAATGTTGAAACAACGATTGATACCATCTTAAAAGCAGCTCATACCGGCAAAATTGGTGATGGCAAAATCTTTGTAACACCTATTGAACAAATTATCCGTATACGGACAGGCGAAACCGACCAAACAGCGATTTAGCATACCGCTAGATGAAACTTTAAGTTCATGTTTAAGTTCCTAAGGATGTTAGGAACTACCTACAACTAATGCATTTCGACAATACACCCTCAAATCGCCGAACCGGGATCATTCTCTTTAGCCTAGTGACATTGAGCTTTGCAGGTTTGGATACTGCAGGTAAGTGGTTAGTCACTCACTTACCTGTCATTGAGGTAGTTTGGTTTCGCTTTCTCATTCATTTCTTGATTACTGCCGCATGGATTCTTCCAAAAAAAGGTGCGACTATCTTTAAGGTACAACAACCACGTCTCCAAGTACTCAGGTCCTTGATGATGCTAGTCATGACTGCACTAAACTTTTTTGCCTTGCAATATTTACAATTGGCGCAAACTTCTGCAATTCAATTTTCTACTCCGATATTAATTTCAGTTTTTAGCTTTTTTGTATTTAAAGAAAATTTACCTTTAAAAAAATGGCTTGCGATTTTAGGTGGGTTTATGGGCATCCTTGTTATTCTTAATCCTTTTGCCCACAACTTTCACCCAGCAATGCTGATTGCTGTAATTAACGCCCTGGTATTTGCCTCATTTAATTTAATGTCACGAAAAATGGCGTCCACTGAAGACCCTGGCATCACCATGTTTTTTTCTGCTTTAGGCCCAACCTTAATACTCGCACCATTTGCAATCCATGTCTGGCAAACGCCAGAAACTTCAATTGATATGCTCGCTATCTTTATCACCGGGCTCTTAGGATTCGTGGGTCATTTATTGCTCGCAGTGTCTTATCGTTTCGCAAAAGCAACTACGCTAACCCCCTTTATCTATCAACAAATCATTTATATGGTTTTCTTTGGGTTTGTAGTGTTTGGGCAATTGCCTCATTGGGATACGGTGTGGGGAGCAATCATTGTGATTGCAAGCGGACTCTATTTATTATTTCATGAGACGGATAGGAGACTGAAGTGCATACAACGATAAAACCAGTTGCGATAGTGACTGGGGCAGGAACCGGTATAGGTAAGGCAACTGCATATGCCCTTTTAAAAGAGGGTTATAACGTTATTTTCGTTGGAAGAAGGCTAGATCGTTTAGATGAATCACTTAAATCATCTCCCCATCCTCATTTAGGTTCTACTTTTGCACTTGATATTGGAAAACCAAACGAAGTGCTGGCACTGTTTACATTTATTAGAGAAAAATTTGGCAGACTCGACCTTCTATTTAATAATGCTGGACAAGGCACACCAGCTAAGTTATTTGACGAAATAACGTTTGACGAATGGCAAGCTGTGGTCAATGTAAATCTGACAGGCGCTTTTTTATGCGCTCAACAAGCATTTAAACTCATGCGAGAACAACTCCCCCAAGGAGGTCGAATTATCAATAATGGCTCAATTTCAGCACATACACCGCGACCTTTTTCTGCCCCTTATACAGCTACAAAACACGCTATTACAGGCTTAACAAAGTCCTTAGCGCTAGATGGTAGGCCTTTTGGTATTGCATGCGGCCAAATCGATATTGGGAACGCAGCTACTGAGATGACTGATCGGATGGCCTCTGGCATCATCCAAGCAGATGGCTCAACAAAACCAGAAATGCGAATGGATGTTAATCATGTTGCCCAAGCAGTTTGTAATATGGCAAAACTACCGCTCGAATCCAATGTACTGTTTATGACCATAATGGCTACAAATATGCCGTTTGTTGGAAGAGGTTGAAAAACTAGTGGATAATAATGTTTTACCCTAAATTTTTGGATAATTTGTATGAACGAATGGCACAAGGATTCAAAAGAAGAAATCAATAAGAAAATGATTACTCTTATTGTGATGCTCGCTGCAGCGACCTGCTTGGCAATTCTGTTTGCCCTAGCAGCCGCTCATATTGGGTTCGTATTAGGTTGATAACCCTGTAATCCAAAATTTATTACTCATCTAGATAAGGTACTTGAGTTAAAAACTCAAGAAACTAAGCGTAAGTAGTCTTGTTGATGCGCCAAACTTTTCTCAAGATCATCAATCGTTGCATAGATTTTTGATAGCTCTAAGTGAGCCTGTAATTGTATTGCAATCTCCGCCCGTGGTGCTCCGATGACTACAACAAAATTTGCAATGGCCTTACCCCATAGATTTTCCATAACACATAACTTCCCAAGGGCAAAATTCAGAATTGGGTCAGCAGGGTAGAGTCTTAACCACTGTTCTACCTGTTGCATTAATTGAATTGGTTTAATTTTTTCATCACTCATACCACTAGTGCATTTAGGATAAAGTTCAACCAAAGAAGTTTGTAATCCTTTCTTTAAGACAGCTTCCAAAATATTTTTCGCCTGAATTGTGTCACCAACCTCCAAAAATGCCTGCACAAACAGCTTAATTAAGCCAATATGCTGTTGCGTATCCAGCAGGTTTAATTCATCCCATAGACTTTTTAAAACCTTCTGATGAATACGCCCCGATTGAATCCATCGCGTGAGTCCTTCATGAATTCTAGCCTGCCCTAAAAGAGGAGGAAGATAATTTCTTTTAGTTAAACTATACGCAATTTGGATCATTTCAGGCCATTTCTGCTCAACTTGATAGGCCCGCATCGCAATATGTTGCACTAGGAATTGCCGAGCTCCACCCTCTTGTAATTGTTGAATGATCTCTAGAGCCCCCTTACCATCTCGATCATCAACAAGCATATCTGCTTGCAAAATCAATCGGGCTTGCTGGGAAGAGGAAGTCTTTATTTTATTAAGATAATGATCTCTTTCAGAATATTTCTTTAACCGGTGGCTTGCAAATGCTGAAATCATCAAGCTCGTATCAGAGACAAAACTTGATAAACCTGCTTGCTCGGCAAATTTGATCGCCTTAGCATATCTACCCGCAAAAAGATGTTCTATGCTCGTAGATAAGGCCTTTGCAGAAATCAATTCCTTCTGATGTAATCGGTAATTTTTAGCACGGACTGGTAAATTAATTACCGTATCAATAAACCTAAAAAGAAAAAATAACCCGAAAAAACACACTAGAGAAATACTTAGAAAAAGATTCATACTTAAATCAATTCGGTAACTCGTCCAAAACATTGTGACGTGTCCATGATTACTTGAAGTTACCCATGCTGTCAAAACTGCTGAGATAGATAATATGACTAACCAAATGACAAAACGCATTATTTATTTACCCCAGCCTTATTAGGACTCTTTGATAGGGTACTTGCCTGAATCGATTGAATTTCATTACGAGCATCCGAAAGCGCTTGTAAGTACTCAATGACATTATTATTTTGTGCTGAAAATTCTTTTGTAACAAGATTCGAAATAATCTGAAGCTCAAGAGAAGCCTCTTTTAACCAACCATTCAATAACATTTGACGCGCTGTCAATAAACGCATCTTGAGCTCTTCTTTGAGCAACTTTTGACTGACTTGATCAATAGCTAATTGATGAATCTCAGGCGTATCAATGATCTGTATTTTAACTAGGTCTGTGAAGTACTCTTTTAGAGGGCTAAGGACTTTTTGGGAAGCGATACTCCACCAAAACATTTCTGAGTTAGGTAGCTCAGCTTTGGGTAAGACTGAGTTAATTTTAGGCTTAGGGGTCTTGACTGGAGGACTTCTAGATATCTCATCAGGACGGATCTCTAAAGCATCAACCCGCTCTAATAAATCTGAAACTTTCTTAAGAACCACTAAAGATTTTTCTAAGGTGATCGAAGATTGGGAAGTGTCGACGCGATCAGTATCTAAAGCCTTTCCTAAAATTTTATTGAGATTGTTTAACTGATTACTCGCAGTCGTTGCCGATATCTCTAGCGTTTGGATTTGTTTGCCCATACTGTACAACCTCACCACAAGGTAGGTGACTAATCCTGCCAACACAATAACAACTAAAGTTAAGATAATTTGCACAAGCTTTCTACTCCACAAGCCTTTTTCTTGATTCTTCCTTGTTTGCTGAAGATCACTAGAAGCTTGGGTAGGGGCTGAAGAGGATTGGGTCATACTTCTTTTTACCATCATTTGTTTTTAAAAAACCATTATCAAGCATTTACTTTAGCAAAATCTGTATTAACTTTGTGGTTATTCCAACATCCCCAGCTTGAGCGAGATGTACTTCACGCATACCTAAAGCCTGGGCAGAATCCGCCACACGTTGATGCGTCACAATTGCTACCGATTGTTTCAGAATAGACTCTGATATCTGTAAATCCAGAATACTTTTTGATAGGTTTTTGATTGATTCTGAAGATGTGAACACCCAAACCCACGTTGGTTTCTGATGTACCACGTTCACCTGATCTTCTTGATACAACTTGATGATGTTAAGCCAAGCTGGATCAGTAAGCGCTAGAGGAGTCCTTCGATAAATGGCTAATTCAGAATACGAGATCCCCCTCTCCTGAAACGACTTTGCCAATTCGTCACGACCACCTTGACCCTTGATGATCATTATCTTTTGACCTTCCCAAGAACTCACATGGCTTTGCATAGCACTCAAAAGTCCACTTGAGTCCCATTCGTTATCATTTTGGGGAAATAAGATTTCTTTAGGTTTAAACCTTGAGTCTTCTATGACCTGCGCTGTACCACCGCCAACCACAGCAACCCTTAAATGTGTTGGCCATTCTAGCTGATTAGCTAAAAGCATGTCATTAGCGACTAAAAAAGCATTCGGGCTAGAAAAGGTGACCCAATTCGAATTCTCTAACCCCTCAATTAATTGCTCTTTCAGACCTAATTCTGTATTTGGAACAATTTCTAGCAAGGGTAAGCCCGTTACCGGAATAGAAACACCCAGCAACGATGTAAAGTGCCCCACAAGAGAAACCAAGTGGTCCAACTGTGCCCTAGGGCGTGTGATGATAATTCGACAAGGCGGGGAATAAGTCATATCAGACACTTAAAGAATCCACTAGTTGTTGACCACCTTGAGCAATGAGTTGATCAGCTACGATTTGCCCGAGTATTAGAGCTTCATCCAATGAGGTGATTGCTTGAGTTGACGATGCTGTAATCAATTGGGTACCAGTGGGATCAGCTAACAAAGCCCGAAGTTCTAATTGGGAGCTATTGTCTTTATGCCAATTCGCATAAACCGCAATTGGAACCTCACAAGAACCTCCTAAGCGCCTCGATACTTCTCGCTCAGCTGAAACAGCCAATGTAACTTTATTATCAATGAGTGGACGTAACCAATCAAATAAAGGCTTATTTTCAGAAAGTATCTCAATTCCTAAAGCGCCTTGCCCAGCAGCAGGCAAAGATTCCTCAATGGATAAGAAAGATTTGATTCGTGAAGCAAGCCCAAGACGCTTTAAGCCAGCTGCAGCCAAAATAATCGCAGCATACTCTCCCCGGTCTAATTTAGCTAAACGAGTATCTAAATTACCCCTAAGAGCCTGAATTTTAAGATGTGGATAATTTTTTCTAATTTGTGCCTCACGCCTAAGACTAGAAGTTCCCACAACCGCACCTGCTGGAAGTTCTCTCAATTGTGCAAACTCATTAGAAACAAAAGCATCCCGAGAGTCCTCACGAGATAATACCGCTCCCAAAGCAAAGCCCAAGGGAATCTCCATTGGCATATCTTTTAAAGAATGGACTGCTAGATCCGCCTGATGTCCCAGGAGTGCATTTTCTAACTCTTTAATAAATAAGCCTTTACCCCCAATTTTGGATAACGCCTGGTCCAGAATCTGATCCCCACGAGTGGTCATCCCTAAAATGGAGACGTCACACTCAGGATAAATGGCTTCTAACAGTGCTTTAACGTGTTCAGCTTGCCACATTGCAAGCCGACTTTCGCGAGAAGCAATGACTAATTTTTGGGGTGGCAATATACTATGGTTCATGACATCTTCTAATAATTCTCTCGATAATAAGTCTAATGCATGGTCAGCCAGGTTTTCTGAACCCGTATCAGAACTCGTCCAACGTTATACCGCCTCTATTAATTTCGACAAACGCCTAGCTCAAGTTGACATTCAAGGGTCCCTTGCTCACGCACAAATGCTTGCCGAACAAAATATTATTTCACAAAAAGACTTTGAACAGATTAAACAAGGTCTTAATGAGATTTTGCAAGATATCATTGAAGGACGATTTACTTGGCAAATCTCACTAGAAGATGTTCACCTCAACATAGAAGCCAAGTTAACACAGATGATTGGCGACGCAGGTAAACGACTTCATACCGCCCGATCTCGAAACGACCAAGTGGCAACAGATATCCGCTTGTGGTTAAGAGGTCAAATTGATGTTCTAGTGTTGCAGTTAATTGAACTGCGTACTGGCATGCTTGATCTTGCAGAAAAACATGCCGATATGATCATGCCTGGCTTTACCCATCTACAGGTAGCTCAACCCATTACAGTTGGTCACCATTTAATGGCATACGCTGAAATGTTCGCTAGAGATACTGCGCGTTTAAAAGATTGTCGCAAAAGAGTCAATCAACTTCCTTTAGGGTCGGCAGCCTTAGCTGGAACAAGCTACCCGATTCATCGTGAACGTGTAGCAGAGCTTTTAGGCTTTGAAGGCGTTTGTCAAAACTCTCTTGATGCCGTATCTGACCGGGACTTTGCTATTGAATTCTGCGCTGTCACCGCATTAATCATGACCCATATTTCTAGACTATCCGAAGAATTAATTTTGTGGATGAGCCCACAATTTGGCTTTATCACACTACCAGATCGTTTCTGTACCGGTAGTTCTATCATGCCGCAAAAGAAAAATCCCGATGTACCAGAACTCGCAAGGGGGAAAACCGGTCGAGTGTATGGCAATCTCATGAGCATGCTCACCCTCATGAAAGGCCAAGTCCTTGCGTATAACAAAGATAATCAAGAAGATAAAGAGCCCCTATTTGATTCTGCAGATACAGTCCTTGATACTCTTAGAATTTTTACTGATATGGTCCCTCACATTGAATTTAATGCTGCAAATCTCAGAATTGCAGCATTAAAAGGCTATGCTACAGCAACTGATTTAGCTGACTATCTTGTAAAAAAGGGTATCCCTTTTAGAGATGCACACGAGTCCGTAGCAAATGCAATCAAATATTGCGTCTCTCATCAATGCGATTTGGCTGACCTTGATTTAAGAACATTAAGCATGGCGTGTGGGCTTGAAAAACAGTCTGATCTCCTCGGGGAGGATGTATTTGAGGTGCTTACACTTGAAGGGTCGGTATCATCAAGACTTCAAGTTGGAGGAACTGCTCCAACCCAAGTCCGCGCCGCAATTACTATTGCTCGAATTGACATCCCCCCCTCCCTAAAGTGAGAGGATTCCTACCACGCTTAGGCTGCAAGAGCATCGAAAGTCGTCTCGGTGGGTTCTTGCTTCACAGATCGATCTAACGACATCGGATCTCCACAAGATACACACTTAAAGTGAGATTGGGTCTTGCGATTCTTTTTGGCAATGCGGCCGCATTGGAGATTAGGGCAAGCATGGCTGGTGTATTGCGGTGGCACTGTAATCACCATGCCGCCATTCCAGGCCATCTTGTACTCTAGCTGACGCCTAAACTCACCCCAGCCTTGATTTAAGATGGCCTTGTTTAAGCCGGACTTGGCTTTGACATTCTTGCCGGGGTTTTCGATAGTGCCTTTGCTCGACTTAGACATATGGGGAGTTGCGGCGGAGCGCCAATAGCGATTATTCGGCAGTACATCGAACAACAACAAACACCACATTAAGTTCTAGGACGGCTGCGCCGTCCGCGCTATTCTTCCCCGCCATGAATGGCGAGGTTTGTCGCGCATCCGAT
>CAIJNI010000067.1 GCA_903821995.1 uncultured beta proteobacterium | reverse complement strand
GTTTTTCCATTGGCAGTCAAAACTTCGACTTGACTCAGCAACATCACAATTTGTTCCGGTTTAATACGTTGTCCTTTAGGCATTTTTTACTCCTTTTAGAGATAGATTATCAAAAATTCCTCTCTTTGGGAGTGGTACTAAAAATTAGGTCAGATCACGACTATGGGAATCCCTACACTTACGACTATATTACGTTTTTGGGCTAGAAGAATATACAACATCATAAATAGGCCATTAATACTAACTACTGCAAAACCAACAGTGGCAGCAGCCGCCATGTATGAAGCATTATGATCTAAAGATATAAATGCAAAAGCTGGAATTACAGTTACTGGCAAAGTAACAACCAATGCACCAACTAGTGGCCCAGAGTGTTCTATCACTAATGATGCTGCAATCACAATAGCAGCAGATAAACCCAATTTTAAAAAAAATTGAAGGTAAAAAAAAGAATCTGGAAATCCATTGGCAATAAATATTTGCCAAAAAGTATTTTGATTCATTACTATTCCTAATGAATGTGGAAAGGAATAAATTTCACCAACTATGGTCAGATCTATTTTATAGACTGTGAACTCTACTTCATTCAGATATCCTGTATTCTACTATTTCATAGGAAAATTAGATAATATTGATATCTAATAAAAATATAAAAATTTGGAGACTACAACATGGAACATCTCAATAGAAGATTTTTTCTTAAAACAAGCGCAACCGGCATAGCTGTTAGCCTACTACCAACGATGAGTACTGAAGTAGCTGCTGCTGATAGCTCTGTCCCGCAAGTACAAACCTCCGGGGACCCTAAAGATGCGACCAAAAGACTAGCTCAATACGTTCTTAAGGCGAAGTTCGAAGACTTGCCAACAAATGTTGTTAAAGAAACTAAACGAGCTCTTGTAAATTACATGGGGGTGACCGTAGGAAGTTGCAAACATGAGGCTGTTGAAATCGCAATTCAAAGCCTTTCTGCTGTATCAGCCTCTAAACAAGCCACAATTTTAGGACGTAAAGAGCGCTTTGACGCCCTGAATGCAGCCTTCATCAACGGCGTTGGTAGCCATGTCTTTGACTTTGATGATACTCACCTTGTAACTAATGTACATCCATCGGGCCCAATTGCCTCAGCCCTGTTAGCTTATTCAGAAATAAAGCCTGTCAGCGGTAAAGATTTTTTAAATGCTTTTTATCTTGGCGTAGAAATTATGATTCGCTTTGCTAATTCAACAGCCCCTAATCACGCCGATATTGGGTGGCATGTTTCTGGTTCAGTTGGGTCAATTGGTGCAGCCGCAGCTGTTGGAAAATTAATGGGACTTTCAGAGCAGCAAATGCTTTGGGCTCTAGGCCTTGGCGCCTCTCAACTCGTCGGATTTAGAGATTCTTTTGGCTCTATGAACAAGAGTTTTAATCCAGGCCGTGCTGCCTCCAACGGCCTATTTGCCGCACTTCTTGCTCAAAAGAATTTTACGAGTTCGAATGGTGTCATTGAGGGACGTGTGGGTTGGGCTCAAACGGTAACAACCAAGATTGACTATCAAGAGCTTTTAGGAGACTTAGGGTCACGCTTTGAAATTGCAAAAGATACTTATAAACCATTTGCATGCGGTATTGTGATTCACCCAGCCATTGACGCCGCAATCCAATTACGCAATCAATATCAGCTAAAAGCTGAACAAATTCAGTCGATCAAGATTAAAGGTAATCCTATGATGCTTGAACTATGCGGGAAAAAGACGCCTCAAACTGGACTTGAAGGGAAATTTAGTGTATTTCATTCAGTTGCTACTGCCATTATCAATGGACAAGCAGGTGAAAAACAATACTCAGATGCCGCCGTAAGGGATGCAAAAACAATCACTCTACGCGACAAAGTCGATGTCACTTCAGATTCAAAAATTCCCAAAAAATCTGCGGATATGGTGATTACTCTTAATGATGGTCGAGTCCTTAATAAATTTATTGAAGATGCTATTGGTAGTGTTGCAAATCCAATGACCGATCAACAACTTGAAGCAAAGTTCACAGATCTAACCGAAGGTTTATTGTCATCCGCTAAAAATAAATCATTGATTGAAGCATGCTGGAATGTCGACAAATTGCCAAATGTTGCAAAATTGGCAAAATTATCAGTCGCTTAAAGAAAAATATTGATCATGCAAAAACGAATTGGCCAAGTTACCCCAGGTACAAAACCTGAACTCGCAGAAATAGAAGCACGGATCCTAAAAGAACGAGGTCAAATTTCGGGGCTTTATCGCACCCTTCTTAATAGTCCAGATATCGCTAATGGCTGGGAAACTCTATTCACCGCAGTTCGTAATCGCAGCACACTTAATCCGGCACTACGTGAAATGATGATTCTACGTGTTGCAGTGATTAACAAAGCAGATTACGAATTTCAAGCACACATCATACCGGCTACAAAAGCTGGAATAGCGGCAGAGAAAATTGAAGCAATCAAAAATCCTGATCTAAGCCCTGCTTTTTCAGAATTAGAACGTGCAATGATCAAACTCACAGATACGATGACAAAAGATATCTACGTCCCTGATGAGCTCTTTAGCCAAATAAAACCACACTTCAATGATCGCGAGCTATTAGAACTTATCACTACAATTTCTGCCTATAACATGGTATCTCGCTTGCTAATTGCTTTACAAGTTCATAATTGATTAGACTTATTTGTTCAGTTTTTTACTTTTTTAAACCTCTTTTTTATCAACCTACAAGATGAGATTAATTACATTTACTCGGAATAACTCCTTAAAATCTGAAATTGGAGCAAGAATCATCAGCACTTCAGGAGATTTAATACTCCCCTTTGAGGATATTGCACTGTCAAAAAAACTGACGCAATTTCCTAAAGATATGAAAGCCCTTTTCCAATCCGATCAAGATTTGAATCTAGTTCGTGAGTGGTTAAACAGTGATCTCAGTCAATTTTTAATCCCTGTCTCGCAAATTAAGTTTCTTCCTCCCATCACAAATGCTGATAAATTTCTTTGTGTGGGAAAAAACTATAGAACCCATTTAGAAGAACTTAAAAGAACTAATTTAATTAAAGAAATACCAGAAGAACCTACTTCTTTTATCAAACTAAATACCTGCCTCGTTGGCCACCAAGCGACCGTATTAAGACCCGATGGAATTACCCGCCTTGACTATGAGCCAGAACTGGTATTTGTTATCGGAAAAAGAGCCCACGGCGCTAAAAAAGCTGATGCTTTTAAACATATTATTGGCGTCACTATTCTCAATGACCTCACCTGCCGTGATCTACAACTTCGCGAAGTCGCCTCAGGTTCACGTTTTTGGACCGCTAAAAACATACCAGGATTTGGACCTTTGGGACCAGAGATCATTACCATGGATGAAATTCCAGATCCCTACAATTTATGGATGACTTGCTCGGTCAATGGCGAACAAAGAATGCGCGTCAATACGAGTGATCAGATCTGGAAGTTACCCGATATTATTGAACATTTTTCACGTTTTATCCCCATTGAAGTGGGTGACATGTTCTCTACAGGCGCTCCAGGAGGCGTCGCGGTCGGTAAAGAAAATGCAGCTGACCTGTATTTAAAAGATGGAGATGTCGTTGAATGCGCCATCGAAGGTATTTCTAGCTTAAGTACTACGATTACAACTCGCCAATAGATCCATGAAACTTTCAAGAATATCCCTTAAGATTTTATGGATCGTTCTTATTACATTGACTTCTTTGACTTATGCACAAAACAAGAACAGTTTTCCAAATAAGGCAATTAAGATAGTTGTCCCTTTCGCTCCTGGTGGCGGTGCTGACACTCTCATTCGCATCTTATCTCCTGGACTATCAGAAATATGGAAGCAATCCATCCTGATTGAGAATAAACCCGGTGCAAGTGGCTCTATTGGTGCAGATTTTGTAGCCAACTCAACTCCTGATGGATATACCCTGATGATGGGAACAACGGCCTCAGTCACAGAAAAAAATGTAAAGAGTTTTATACCCGTCGCGCTTGTCTCCGCGTCCCCATATATTGTGACCATCAATCCATCACTTGGAATTAAAAGTATTACGGATTTAATTAGTTATGCCAAAAAATATCCTGAAAAAATAAGATACGGGTCCTCTGGATTAGGCTCTGCATCCCATTTATCAGGAGAACTGTTTGCATCAATCGCTCGTATCAATATGCTTCATGTTCCCTATAAAGGAACAGGTCAAGCTCTAACAGATCTTCTGGGCGGACAAATTGATGTCATGTTTGCGCCAGCTCAAACTGTGATGCCGCAAATTGAAGCTGGAAAGCTCATTGCTTTAGGTCAAACGGGACTCAAACGATCAGAATCTCTTCCCAATCTTCCAACCGTATCTGAGTCAGGCCTATCTCAATATTCTTCAGTTGGATGGTTTGGAATACTAGCGCCTTTAAATACTCCAAAAACAGTCATCCTTGCCATCAATCAAGATGTCAACAAACTCTTGTCTGATCCAAAAGTTAAAAAAGAGATGATGGATCGGGGCAGCGATCCAGCTACCGGTAGCACTGAGGACTATGCTGTATTTTTGAATCAAGATATTGCTAAATGGTCCAAATTAATCAAAGATAACCATATCGAATTTCAGTAAATAGACTCGTATTAGGGTTTTACTGACCAAACAGGTATTTACTTCTTCTTGATAGCCTTTAGACTATGAGATAAATATATTAAATAAAATGAGACCTATGAAATTTCGAAACATCATCTCTTTAGTTACCCCTTTCATTCTAATTAGTTCTTTTTTAGCCACTCAATCCATCTTGGCCCAAGATATAAATCTTGGGAAAAAAGTATTTTCAGAATGCGTTGCTTGTCATAGTGTGGAACCTAATGTGCATTTAGTTGGACCAAGTTTAGCGGGCGTTTTAAATCGAAATATTGGAAGCGCACCTGACTATAGGTTTTCAAAAGCATTAAAAAATTCTAATGGCGTCTGGGATAAAAAAACTCTTAATAGTTTTATTGAAAACCCCCAAGCAATATTTCCCGGAAATCGTATGCCTTATTCTGGGCTCAACAATGCAACAGAAAGATCCGCATTGATTGCTTATCTAGAAACTCTAAAACCTTAACTATTTTTAATGAGATTCCTATGACAAATACAAAAACAGATCGACGAGATTTCTTAAAAGGAGCTTTAGTAGGAACATCAGTTGCTGTAACTTCTACTATGTCCCCAACAAGTGTAGCAGCCTCCACCCAAACTAATAATTCAAATACATCTTCTGAGAATCAAGCTTATCTTTTTTTAAACACCTCTGAACAAGATTTCATAGAAACAGTGATAAATCATATGATCCCTGCCGATGATTTAAGCCCCAAGGGTACAGATATTGGCATTCATTATTTCATCGATAGAGCCCTTGCTGGATCCTGGGGAAAAGGCGATAGGCTTTATATGTCTGGCCCATGGAAAAAAGGACTACCGACCCAAGGCTATCAACTACCTCTCACACCATCAGATTTGTATCGTGTATCTATCGACCAATCAAATAAGTACTGCGTCCAAAAATATGGTGTAAATGTTAAAAAATTATCTAGTATTCAACTGGAAGAGTTTCTATTAAACCTAAAAGATGGAAAAATCAATTTTCCTGAAGGCCCTCCAAGTAAAGTGTTTTTTACAATGCTTTATGAAAATATCATGGAAGGGATGTTTTCTGATCCTATCTATGGCGGTAATAAAAATAAAGCAGGTTGGAAACTGATTGGCTTTCCCGGAGCCATTGCAACACATGCACTAGATGTGGAAAAATATTTTGACAAAAAATACACTGCGCCAATGTTTGGCATTTCTGACTTAAGTTAACGGAAATATATTATGTCTACAAAATTAAAAGAAGTGGATGTGGTCATCGTCGGCTTAGGTTGGACTGGTGGGATTCTTGCAAAAGAATTATCCGAAACTGGATTATCGATCGTTGCGCTTGAACGAGGAGATATGAAGACTACGCAGGATGATTATTCATTACCAAATATTAGAGATGAACTGAGATACGTCGTTCGGCAAGAACTGATGCAAAATGCTTCTAGAGATACACTTTCGGCAAGGAACAATCCAACACAAGAAGCACTTCCTGTCAGAAGACTCGGCTCATTTCTACCAGGGGAAGGCGTCGGTGGCTCTGCAATCCATTGGAGTGGAGGCACCTGGCGCTGGACAGATATGGAATTTAAGATCCGCACCATGTACGAAGATCGTTATGGTAAAAAATTTATCCCCGCAGATATGACAATACAAGATTGGGGTATTACTTACGCCGAACTTGAGCCCTACTACGATAAGTTTGAAAAGGTCGCTGGCGTATCGGGCAAAGCTGGCAATATCAACGGCACCATTCAAGTAGGTGGCAATCCTTTTGAAGGTGCTAGAAAAAATGAATACCCATTACCTCCATTAAAAACCATCCTCTCAGCAAAAGTATTTGAAGATGTGTCAAGAAACAAGGGATACCATCCATTTCCAAGACCTTCTGCCAATGCTTCTCAAGCCTATACAAATCCTGATGGCTCTCACTTTGGCGCTTGTCAGTATTGTGGCTATTGCCAACGTTTTGGATGTGAAGCTAATGCTAAAGGTGGTCCACAAATCACTGTCATTCCAATAGCGATGACAAAACCCAATTTTGAATTAAGAACTCATACTTGGGTTACTAAAATCAATAAGGATTCAAACGGGAAAAAAGTTACTGGCGTTACATATACCAACCTTAAAACTGGCGAAGAGTTTGAACAACCTGCCGCACTCGTTCTCATGTGCGCTTTTGCCTTTAATAATGTTCATTTGATGCTCTTATCAAAAATTGGCATCCCCTATGACCCAGCAACAGGTAAAGGTGTGATTGGTAAAAATTATGCCTACGATACTGGAGTTGGAGCTAATTTATTCTTTGAAGACCGTCATTTCAACCCCTTTATTAATGCAGGTGGAACAAATACTGTCATCGATGACTTTCATGGAAATTGGGATTTTGATCGCACACAAGCTGGCTTTGTTGGAGGTTACATAGTCTCTGCAGGCCACAATACCAATCTCCCTATTGGGTATCGTCCCGTTCCCAGTGGAACTCCGATGTGGGGTAGCAAGTGGAAATCAGAAACAGCAAAGTGGTATCAAACTGCAATGAGTATTTCAACACGCTCTGGGGTTTTACCTCACCGCCATAATTATTACGATTTGGATCCCACTTATAAAAATGCCTTTGGTCAACCATTAATGCGTCTGACTTTTGATTATCAAGAGAATGAATTTAAACTGGATTCACACGGTGCAAATGTAGTTAACCAAATGGTCCAAGCCTTAAACCCTACAAAATCATCTAAAGCAACTGCAGTCAAACGTTCTTGGAATATTGTTCCTTACCAAAGTACCCACAGCACTGGCGGAACAATTATGGGAACAAATCCAACAAACAGTGCTGTCAACAAATATCAGCAAAGTTGGGATTGTCCTAATTTGTTTATTCTTGGAGCAAGTGTTTTTGTTCACAATAGTGCTTATCAGCCAACAGGCCTTGTAGGTGCGCTAGCTTACTGGACAGCAGATGCCATTAAAAACAAATACCTTAAGAATCCAGGTAAGTTATTGGTTTAAGGATAATCTAGGTCAAATCTAGATTAAGTTTAAAAGATGTTCGTAAAGTGTTATATGATAGTTATTTTTTGGACTCTTGATGTTCCCCAAATCGTTTTATGAATTAACGACATACCGTATAGGCGCTACTTTAAGCTATCAAATTTTAACGGTCACTGCAGGTTGGCATATTTATGAAATCACACATAACGTTATTTCATTAGGATTAATTGGTCTTGCAGAGGTTATCCCCTATTTCTTGACTGCTCTTTTTTCAGGTTACGCAGTCGATCATTTTTCCAAGAAAAAACTATCCATTCTAGGCGTGTCAGTTCATCTTCTGATTGGCATCATGATGACCTTAGCTATCCTTGGATATTTCAACATCCTAGAACTTGAACTGAGTTGGTTTGTTTATATCAGTATGGGACTAGCAGGTCTAGCTAGATCACTCGTAAGACCAACCTACCTGACCATCATGACTCAAATTATTGACCGAAATGATCTACCACGCGCAAACGCCTTCGGATCAGTGATGTATCAGATTGCGGCTATTTCAGGGCCGATGATTGGTGGATTTTTAATCGCTTGGCTAGGTTTGATCTTCTCATACGCGGCCTCTGGCTTATGCGCACTTATTGGATTAATCGCTATCATTTATTTGCGCTTTGAAGATGTACGTAATATATCTTCGCACTCAGTTTTTAAGAGTATTAGCGAAGGACTTCATTTTGTCTTTTCTAAAAAAGTAATTCTCTCAGTTTTAGCTCTGGACATGTTCGCTGTACTCTTTGGTGGTGCGATATCGATGTTACCCGCTTTTATTAGTGAGATTCTTCATGGTAATCCAGAGAATTTAGGCTTACTTCGAGCAGCTCCTGCTATTGGATCTACTGCAGTTGGAATATGGCTTACGCGCCACCCTGTTGACAAGAATGCCGGTAAATATCTCATGCTAAGCGTTGCCTTTTTTGGCTTTTCTATTATGATGTTTGGCTTATCAAATAATTTTTATGTGGCTGCATTTTTCTTATTTCTTACTGGTATATTTGACGGAATTTCAGTCATCATTAGAAATATTATTATAGTTCTCTCCACACCTCAATCCATGCAAGGACGAGTATCTGCCATTAACGGATTGTTCGTTGGCTCATCTAATGAAATTGGATCATTAGAGTCGGGATTTGCAGCTAGTATTTTAGGACTTGCCCCGTCCATTATTTTTGGAGGGGCAATGACCATCTTAATTGTTTTTGGATGCTATTTCAGTACACCAGAACTCAAGAAATTAAGAGTCAAAGATTTACATCAATAACTCATTTTTTCGACTTGTCAAATATCTTGCGTTGATCAATCCCAAAAATATCAGCTAACCAGTCAATCATAATTTCTTGACCTAAAGTTGGGTTGTCATGTTGACAGTGCTCAGCCCCAGTTTCTTCTTCTGATGTTAAGCGTAACGTCACATTAATTCCCTTGGACTTGGCATAGTCATGAACTAACTGAACGGTCTCAACTCCCAACACATCATGTCCACCATGCAATACAAGGTAAGGACACTTCATATGATCAAGAACACCTTCAAGCTTAAAGTTCTTTGCTTTTACAACAGCTTCTGCCATCGTATCTGCGCCAATGACCCATTTCATATGACCTGCTAAGGCATGGTTTTCACCACGATCAGCAAAACGTTTTTCAATATCCCAAATAGCTCCGTGAGATATACAGGCTGCTAATCGATGTTCCATAGATCCTGCTCTAGCTGCATAGTATCCACCCATACTTGAGCCACTTACAGCAATTCTCTTGGGATCAATATCTGATCTTTTCTCAAGCCAATCTATACATCTACCTACCGGAACTTCATAGTCATATCTAGAGACGATACCTTGACGCCTTAATGCGCCGCCCTGTCCAGGACCGTCCACTAACAAAACGGAAATTCCGCGTTGCACGGCTCCCCGGCCAGTCATAAACCACAATTCGTCTTTAAATGAATCTAGGCCACCAAAAGAAATTAATACTGGCTGCTTATCACCACCGACAGGTGATTTAATAAAGTAGGCTGGCAAAGTCTTACCATCTTCATAAGGAACCTCAACAATCTCTCCAGGAAGATATTTCAACCACTTATGCGAAGCGTTCTCACACAAAGTAAACGCCGGTAGCCTGCGAGGGTCAGAAGCATCTAACCAAAATTCTGCAGAACGATAATATTCTGTGGCCCGAAGCCAGCAGTTCATCGCTGTTTGTATATGACCCTGTTTTTCAGCTTCGTCACCTTTTTTATCATTCCGATGAGCAACTTTCATCCATTCTTCATACCAACTGTCCAAATCACCAGGAATCATCCGGCTAGCTGCCTGAAAGCATTCGCTAACAGCACCACCTCCTTCTTGAGTCTCACCTAAAGATCTTCTAAATTGGTATGACATAAAAAAATGATCTGGCCAATGATGCCAACCAAAAGGTTCATATTTGCCAGGAGTACCGCTTTGTATTGTTGTTTGCATTTTTTATTCTGCTTTAAAGTGAATATCGGATACTAATTTTCCAAACTTAGCATAGTCTTTTTTTATTAAATCTCCTGCATATTGAGAAGACTCAGTTATTGTAATCAGTCCTGCCTTATTTAACAGATCTTCTGCGAAGGTCTTTTATTAATTAAAGTAGCAGTATTAGGTGTTTTAAAGGATTGTTTGTCCTGTTGAGCTATGTTAGTGTTTAAAGCAAGTAATTCATCCTTCTCAAAAAAATTAATGAGCTTGATATTTAAAACAATAAAGGAGAGCATATATGAGTGATCAAATATCACAAGAACAGCAAAGAAGACAATTATTAAAGTGGCTTAGTGCAAGTCCCTTATTTACTCTTCCAGGCATACAAGAAGTTCTAGCTCAAGAATTTGGTAAGCGCCCTGACCCCATGGTTTGGACTTCAAATACCAATATTGATGATCTCATCAAAAGCCCTAAAGACGCTATTAATGTCTTTGACTTTGAACCAGTCGCTTTCAAAAATGTCCCTCCAGCACATTTTGGATATATGGCTTCAGGAATTGATGATGAGATAACACTTCGGGCTAATCGTCAATCCTTCCTCAAATACTCACTTCGACCAAGAAGGTTGCGTGACGTCAGTAAAGTAGATGCTTCCGTTAATCTATTTGGTACAAAATGGAAGTCTCCCATCATTATTGCGCCAACGGGTGGCAATAAAGCCTATCATCCAGAAGGAGAAGTTGCAGTAGCGCGTGCAGCTAAAGCTGGAGGGTATTTAAACGTTCTCTCAAGCGCAGCTGCATCAAGCATTGAAGACGTTATAGCAGCTAGACAAGGAGAAGTTTGGTATCAGCTATATGCAACATCAAGCTTAGAAGTTGCAAAACAAGTCGTGCGTCGAGTTGAACGGGCTGGGGCACCTGTGCTTGAAATAACAGTTGATCGTAACGGTGGTCGTAATCAAGAAACTTTTTTTAGATTAAGAAAGTTAGATACACGAACTTGTTCTACATGCCATGTGCACGGAATTGGAAGTGCTCAAGAGCGTCCTAATTATGACGGTATCGATTTGTCTCAAGTTAAAAGTATGCAATCGTCAAATATGACTTGGGACTTTATTAAACAAATGCGAGATACCACGAAGATGAAACTAATCATCAAAGGAATTTTGACAGAAGAAGACGCCAAATTGTGCCTAAAATATGGCGTTGATGGGGTCTACGTTTCCAATCACGGCGGTCGAAGTGAAGATGGTGGACGAGGCGCTATAGAGTGTTTACCAGAAGTAGCAAAAGTCATCAAAGGAAAAGTTCCGATTCTATTTGATAGTGGCGTTCGTAGAGGCTCTGATATTTTTAAAGCACTGACCCTCGGGGCAACTGCAGTGTGCGTTGGTAGACCCTATTTATGGGGATTAGGCGCTTTTGGACAAGCAGGCGTTGAGCAAGTCATGGAAATTTTATACAAAGAATTAACTGGGGTAATGCAACAAATGGGCGTTAAAAATATTGGAGAAATTGTCCCAGAAATGGTCATTAAGTCATAGTCGTACCTAAGTCAGTAGATGAAAGAGATTATTAAAAGATCAATAATCTCTTTCAAATTGAATACAAAGATTAATGATTACTGAGGCTTAAAGTTAATATCTTTAACTAACTTACCGTATTTTGCATAATCCTTCTTGATCACATCATTTGCGAACTGAGGAGACTCAGTTGAGACGATAAGACCGGCTTGATTTAACTGATCCCTCACTGCAGGATCTTTCAAAGCATAGTTGATCGCCTCGTTCAGTTTTAAAACAATCTGGGGATTCATCCCAGCAGGCCCAATAAATCCAAACCATCCATTTGATATCCACCCAGGGATAGTCTCAGTTACTGTGGGAAAGTTCGGATTGACGGTCACTCGTGTTCCATTGGTCACAGCAATCATTTTAATTAGCCCACCATTCACCTGAGTAATCTGACTGGCAATACTCCCAATCCCAACCATAATCTGCCCACCCATCAAATCAGTGATGACTTGGTTAGCCCCTTTATAAGGAATATGCGTAAATGTAAAATTACCAGCCTGTGCTAAATGCTCAAAAGTTAAATGGGGAAAACCACCTTCACCATTAGTACCAACAGTTAACTTACCAGGATTAGCTTTCGCATAAGCAATCATTTCAGGTAAAGTTTTAAATGGTGTGTTGTTACTTGCAACAATTGCTAAAAAATTAAAAGTGGACACAGTAATAGGCGTAAAGTCTTTTTGTGCGTTGTAAGGTAAGCTTAATTTTGTATGTGGCAATGTGACTAAATTTCCACCTTGCCCTACACCAATCGTATAACCATCAGGTTCTGATTTGGCGATTAAATCAGTCCCAAGTATTCCTGAAGCACCTGGTCGGTTATCAATAACGATCGCCTGCCCTAATTTCTCAGACATCTTTGGCACAATTAAACGAGACATAATGTCTCCAGTTTCCCCAGGAGGAAATGGAACAATAATTTTAATGGGTTTAGTTGGAAAATTTTGTGCAAATGAACTTATTGCAAAAATAGATAAAATAAAACCTAAAACAAAGGTAGCCCAAGTATGTTTCTTAAGGTTCATGATAAAAACTTTCATATGATTTGATTAATTATTCTATTTTAACTGGATGCAGCCATAAAACGCGACATTTTTAACCCTTAGTATTCACCCCAAATACGTCTTAAATCATTTCCCGATAAAATAGATGAAACAAAAAACACAAATTAAGACTAATGATTCATAGCCATAAAGCCCACTATTTTTGCATGTTTGCCCTTGTTGCTCTTCCTTTCCAATGGGCTAACTCTCAAAGTATCGACAATCAAGCACAGGTTCTGGATGATATGGTGATTAGTGCTTCACGTTTTAAACAAACGCCTTTTGAAACTTCTGCATCCGTAGATTTAATTACCCGTTCAGGCATTCAAGATGGACAAGCACAAAACAACATTTCCGAGTCACTCTCTCGAGTCCCCGGAATTCAAGCGGTTAACCGTCAAAACTACGCACAAGATTTGATGATTTCAATTCGTGGCTTTGGTGCTAATTCAGCCTTCGGTGCAAGAGGCATTAAAGTAATTGTTGACGGAATTCCCGCTACTATGCCAGATGGGCAAAGCCAGTTGTCTCATATTGATTTGAACTCTACAGAGCGGATTGAAGTCCTTAGGGGCCCATTTTCTGTTCTTTATGGCAACTCTGCTGGCGGTGTAATGAGTATCTTTTCAGAAAAAGGTGAGGCTGGTAATCAAATCACTCCCTATATCAGCTACGGGTCTTTTAATACGATCAAAGAGGGTACAAAGGCAAGTGGAGATAACGGATCAGTTAATTATCTTCTTGATTTGAGCAACTTAAAAACAGATGGCTCTAGAACGCATAGCGATGCTTCTCGAGACAATGAAAATGCAAAACTCATCTTTGGTCTAAATAGCGACACTCAAATTAGTCTGATCGGCAATCGCGTCAACCTAGCTGCAAGTGACCCACTGGGATTAACTTCAGCGCAATTAGTCACCACCCCCCAAGGGGCTGGAACTAATGCAGAATCTTGGAATACTAGAAAAACAGTAACTCAACTCCAAGGTGGCGTTGAACTTGTTCAAAGAATGAATAGCGACTCTTCGCTTAAAATAGTGGGATATACAGGAACACGCAACCAGTTTCAGTATCAAGCAGCAACCAGTTCTGCAACCCCTTACGTTAACGGGGCCATCAGTCTAGACCGAAGTTATTATGGCTTTGATACGCAGTATCAGCTTAAATCAAATATAGGTGATACACCAGTTCGGTTCGCTCTAGGTCTCAACTATGGAAACGATGCCGATCATAGTATGGGTTATTGCAATACCTATGGTAGCTTAGTGAATTGCACAGGTAAAACAACCTCAGTTAATACTGACGCTGCCTATATGGCTAATAATTTTGACCAATATGTGCAGATTCAATTTGACCCAACCGATCGTATAAATGTGACTACTGGACTTAGACATACAAACACCCAGCTCAAGGGTAGCGATAACTTGAATTCATGGACACCTACTTCAAAAAATTATGATCAATTCATGCCAATGGGCTCGATCAGTTATCTCATAAACCCTTTAAACCGCGTATATGCGTCAATTGGTATTGGATATGACACACCAACTCTGAATCAAATTAAATATGGTTGTGGAAATGTATCTTGCTCTACAACATCATCTAACCCCAATATGCTCAATGCTGCTACAACAACACAATATGAGATTGGCTGGAAATCGATCGTCCCAGAAATAGGTAACTTTAATGCAGCCCTATTTACAGCATCTAGCAATAATGAAATCGTTGCATTAAACAACATCTCAGGCAAAACGGTGTACCAAAATGCTAATGCTACTGCTCGAACTGGCTTTGAGCTTTTTGCTCATCTTGATTTACCTTATCGGTTTTATAGTAATTTAAGCTATACCTATACGATGGCTCAGGTGACACAAGATTATAATTCTGCCGTCAGTGGCCTTATTTCTGCAGGATCAAATATCCCTGGTGTACCCGTTAATAAATTTTTTGGTGAGCTCGCCTGGAAACTTCCCGCAGACAAGTTTAATTTAGGGGCTGAAATACTTGGCGTAAGTAATATGTTTGCTTCAGATAACAATAATTCGTTGAATTCAAATTCAAGTGGATATGTCATTGCAAATGTGAGAGCCTTTGCCAAACAAAGCTGGAATCAATGGAAATTCACAGAATTCGCAAGAGTCAATAACGTGTTTGATGTCTATTATGTTGGCTCAGTCATCATCAATCAAACCAACTCTCAGTATTTTGAGCCAGCTCCAGGTCGTAATTGGATCATTGGCACAAATGCGACTTATCAATTTTAATTTGATTAAATTGTAAAAATTAGGGTTTTCACCCATCCTTGAATATCATTTATTCCTGTATTTTATGAATTGAACTTTAATGTCGCATCTTTGAAAAAGTTTAAACAAAATTAGATCCCTAGGAGACCTTGCAATGAACAAAAAACTGCTTATTACGCTGATGATGGCAATTGCTATTCCAGCATTTGCTCAACAAAAACCTGAAGAACCTCCACCACGTTGGCTCCAAGGAAGATCGGCTGAAGATGCAAAATCTACACTTCATCCTTTTGCCCCTAAATTAACAGGCGCAGACGCTAGTGAACTTCAAATGTCTAAGTTGAAGTTGCCTCCTGGGTTCAAAATTGAACTTTGGGCTTCAGTTCCTAATGCCAGATCTCTCGCTAGAGGCTCTAAAGGAACTATCTTCGTAAGTAACTTGGCTGCTAATGACGTTTATGCGGTTACTGAAAAAGATGGCAAAAGAGTCGTTAAACAGATTCTTAAAGGATTAAATGCTCCTAACGGAATCGCCTTCTTAGACGGTACACTTTATGTCGCTGAGCGCACTCATATTAAAAAATATGAAAATGTTGAAGACCGTTTAGACAATATGCCTGAAGGTGTTCTAGTGATTGATGGTATCGATCCAACAAATGGCCCAGGTCACTTTTGGAAGTATTTGACTGTTGGTCCAGATAAAAAGCTTTATTTCAATATTGGATCACCACAGAACATCACGATGCCGAATTATATGCAAGGCGCAATCATGAGAGTTGATCCTAAAACTAGCAGATTAGAACGCGTGGCAATGGGAGTCAGAAACACAGTAGGTATGGACTTTCATCCTATAACTAAGAAATTATGGTTTACAGAGCATGGTCGTGACTGGCTTGGTGATGATATACCTAATGATGAGTTAAATACCCTATCAAAGCATGATGAAAACTTTGGCTATCCGTTCTGTCATCAGGGTGATATCGCTGACCCAATCTACGGAAAATTTGCATCTTGTGACCAATTTACAGCACCCGCTCTTAAACTTGGCGCGCACGTTGCTCCTTTAGGTATTCATTTCTATACAGGCAACATGTTCCCAGCTGAGTATAAGAACACAATGCTTATAGCTCGCCACGGTTCATGGAATAGAAATACGAAGCAAGGCTATGATGTCATGCGTGTAACATTAGATGCTAAAGGTAAAGTTGCCAAGTATGAGCCATTCTTGACAGGCTTCTTGCTTGACGACAAAGGTGATCCTCCAATGTGGGGACGTCCAGTCGATATGCTTGTGATGCCAGACGGAGCAGTACTTGTTTCTGATGACCATAACGGTGTAATTTATCGTGTAACATATAGCAAATAATCAATCTACAAAAGTTTTTGATGCTTAAATTTTTACGTTTTAAAAAAAATACAACCGTCCTCATTGGGGCGGTTGTATTTTTATGTCTCTCGATTTCATCTTTTGCTGCAGATATTGAAGCAGGTAAAGCAAAGGCAAGCGTTTGCGTTGCCTGTCATGGGCCTGGTGGAAACTCTGTAAATTCAGACTTCCCTTCCCTTTCTGGACAACCTGCACAAGCTATTTCAACTCAACTCTTTCGTTACAGAGAAGGTAATAGAAAAAATCCCGTGATGTCTGTTTATGCTGCAGAACTCACTAATTCTGATATGAATAATTTGGCAGCCTATTTTTCTTCTATCAAAAGAACGACATTACATGAAACAAAGCCTGCCAACCTTACGGCTGGCCCAGAACTTGCCAATAAATATAATTGCACACAATGTCACGGACCCAACTTATTAGGTCTACAACATATCCCCCGAGTAGCCGGACAACAACATAATTATCTTATCGATCAACTGCGAGGCTTTAAAGCGCAAACTCGTGCTGATATGGATGGCAATATGTCATCTGCCGCAGCCAACTTAAATGATGCTGATATTGTCGTTCTAGCTGACTATATTGCAGGAATGGCTGATCGTCCCGAGACCACCAACAAATAAGAATACTCAAAACTAAAATTGATTGACATTAGGGGAGCTATGACTCCCCTAATGTCTTTAGGATTCTAAGTTCTTTGCTGGTGGGTAATCCCTAGAGTAAGTGGGGTTTGCTAAAAAAGCCTTCGGATCGTATGTCCAGAATTGGCTGACATTGTCATACACCTTTTCTACCACATTGACCAAACGACCATCTTTACGCTCCACCCGACGGATATACACATCTCCTACAACATTACCGTAAGAGTCAAATGAAACAGGACCACGCACGGTTTTAACGTTTGTTGTACGCAAAGCTTTCATTAGGGCATTTTTATCCTCAACTTTACCCTTCACTGCTTCAATCGCTGCTTCAATTACTGCACCATTGGTATAAGTTGCCGCAGCATAAAATCCTGGATCATATCCGTGCAACTTACGGAAGTCTTCAGCAAAACGGCGGTTCATCGGATTGGCAAGTTCAGCAGAGTACCAGCAAGCTGTTTTTATACCTAAAGCTTCGTCGCCCATATTTTTGAGAACCTGCTCATCAAGTGCCGTCATACCACCCACGACATTAACTTTTCCTTTTAATCCAAACTCATTAAATTGTCTTAAAAATCTAAACCCATTTGATCCTGCAAACCCCAAGAAGATTCCGTCTACATTGGTTTTTAATTGCGCTAAAAAATTTCCATAATCAGGAACTGTCAGTGGTGGAAATAGCTTTTGAATGACCTTGCCGCCATTTTC
>CAIJNI010000066.1 GCA_903821995.1 uncultured beta proteobacterium | reverse complement strand
TGCAGGCTTCTGCCTAACCACTCGGCCATCGCGCCCTAAATTGACAGTCATTAAAACACTGCCATTATGAAACAAAAAGGGAAGCAGTGCATGCTCCCCCCAATTAATATGGAGCGGGAAACGAGGCTCGAACTCGCGACCTCAACCTTGGCAAGGTTGCGCTCTACCAACTGAGCTATTCCCGCATTTTCTTACGAATTTTTACAACTTTTCGCTAAGGTGTTCATTCTATCAAATATTTTGGATTTAAGCCAATTTCTACGATTTTTCAGCAATAACAGGCCATGCTTTTTTTAAATAATAGAACATAGACCAAAGAGTTAAAGCCGTAGCAATCATAATCAGTACCCTACCAACAGCTCCGCATGGAATAACACCAAATAGCTTATCGTCATAGAGTAAAAAACTAATTGCAATAAGCTGTGTCGCCGTTTTAAATTTACCTAGAAAATGCACCGCTACACTTGCAGATGCACCTATTTGTGCCATCCATTCGCGCAAAGCAGATATCGTAATTTCACGACCAATAATAACTAACGCAACCCAAACTGGAACCCTATCAAAATTGAGTAAAACAAGAAGGGCCGCTGCAACTATTAACTTATCTGCCACGGGGTCTAAAAAGGCCCCAAAAGACGAAGTTTGACTCCATTTTCTAGCTAAATATCCATCAAACCAATCTGTAACCGCTGCTGAAATAAACAGAATCGTTGCCAACAGGTTTTTTTGTGGCAGCGTCATGATATCTGCTGGCACATAATAAATCACCACCAACAATGGAATGGCAGCAATTCGCAACCAAGTTAAGAAAATAGGGAAATTAAAAGGGATTCGTTTAATAGACATACTATTAGCATAATACTAGTTATGAGGCAGGTCGACTTTAATCCCCTTTAATTACTAATAACTTAGCGAGAACTTAATGAAGCTGTTTATAGATTTGCTCTGCTAAAGCATCAGAAATCCCCTCAACCTGAGTTAACTCCTCTACGGTTGCTCCAGCTACACCCCTTATTCCACCAAAGCGTGCCAGTAACTTCTGCCTTCTTTTAGCTCCTACTCCTTCGATCTCTTCAAGTCTTGAGACATTTCTGGTCTTTTGCCGTTTAGCCCTCATTCCAGTGATTGCAAAACGATGAGCTTCATCTCTGATTTGAGCAATCAATAGAAGTGCAGAATTATCAATACCCAACTCTAATGGCGGCCGCTCATCAGCAAAAATGAGCGTCTCCAACCCCACTTTACGCCCTTCACCTTTAGCAACTCCGACAATAAGACTAATATCAATTCCTAATTCAGAAAAGACCTGTCGCGCCATTTCTACTTGCCCCTTGCCACCATCCACCAAAATAAGCTGTGGAACTTTGTCACTAGGTAACTCTTGAAAATTGACATACCTTCTCTGTAAAACTTGCTTCATGGCTGCATAGTCATCACCCGGCGTAATATCATTGATATTAAATCTTCGATATTCTTTACTCTGCATATCCTGATTTTGAAACACAACACAAGATGCTTGAGTTGCTTCACCTGATGTATGACTAATGTCAAAACATTCAATACGTAATTTTTCTAATTCGTCAATCTCAAGCCCCAATGCCTCTACTAGTGCACGCGTTCGCTGTTGTTGGCCGCTAGACTCACTAATTCGTTTCATGAGCGCCAATTCAGCATTCCCCTGAGCCATCATCAACCAGTGCCTTCTTTGCCCTTGGGGGTGTTCTATAAATTGAACTTTCTTACCCACTCTTTCTGCTAGAGAATCTTTAAATAACTCACCATCCTCCCCTAAGGATTGATTCATGACAAAAATAGAGGGTACAATTTTTCGACCTAATGCACCTTGGGTAGCACCATCCTGATTAATTGATACTTCCTCTTCATCTAAATAACGCTGAACCATAAATGATAGTAAATATTCTTGTAACTCCATTTGTGCAGTACCGGCAACCTTGACTACACTTGGAAAATAAGGGCGGTCCCCAAGATGACGCCCACCTCTGACCATCGCTAAATTAACACAGACCAGACCTGATTTTTCTGCAATCGCCAAAATATCAATATCAGTTTGCCCATCAGCAACTGTATCCATCGATTGTTGTTGCAAGACTTGCGATAAATCTGATATTCGGTCACGAACCCCAGCAGCTTTTTCAAACTCCATGTCTTCTGAGTAATCAAGCATCTTTTCCTCAAGCTCTGTCATGACGGATGCATGATCCCCTTGTAAGAAACGCAAAGCTTTACCGACATCTTGTGCATATTCAGAGTGACTGATTTCACCCACACATGGTCCACTACACCGGTGAATTTGATATAGCAAACACGGACGACTTCGGTTCTTATACACCGTGTCCTCACAGGTTCTTAACTGAAATACTTTTTGTAATATCTGCACACTATTTCTTACTGCCCACGAATTGGGGAAGGGACCAAAGTAAGTATTCTTCTTATCAACCTTACCTCGGTAAGAGGATATTCTGGGAAAGGCATGCCCAGTCAACATAAGATAGGGATAAGACTTGTCATCCCGAAAAAGAATATTAAAGGGAGGTGCTAATGCCTTAATCAGATTGTTTTCCAGAATTAAGGCTTCAGTCTCAGTTCGGGTTACGGTAGTTTCAAGCTTGCAGATTTTAGTCACCATCCGCTCAATTCGTGGCGAGGCGATATTCTTCTGAAAATAGCTAGTTACTCTCTTCTTAAGATCTTTAGCCTTACCAACGTATAGAATATGATCATGCTCATCAAAGAAGCGATATACACCAGGTAAACCTGGCAACTGCTTCACTTCTTCTTGTACAAGTTCAAAGGCGGTCGGATTCATGAAAATCGATGTATTTTGTCATAAAGTAGATAACTACGGTGATATAGGTTTTGCTTGGCGACTTGTTAAAAGTATCGCATCTCTTTCTAATCCACCATCTCCCTATTTTATTCGACTTATCTGTAATGAACAGAAGTTACTAGATGATCTATCTGGAGGTCCTGGACAGGCATCTGCCATTGCAAAGATCTTAAACATTGAGATTGTGACCTGGCAGGAATGCCTTCCTTCAGACGATGATCTGCCTTCAAATTCAAACAGCGATATTCCAGAAGCTGTTATTGCTTGTTTTAGTTGCACTCTACCCACACGCTACGAAAAACATATCGCAAAACACCCTAATATTCCAGTGATCAACTTAGAGTATCTTTCGAGCGAACCCTGGACCGCATCACACCATAAAATATCTTCCCTACCCACACAAAACGGAATTTCTAAGAAGAGCTACTTTTTCCCCGGCTTTACAGAGCAAACAGGAAAACTGATTCAGGGTGACTTAACTCATATGCACAATTCCCCCAAGATCCCCATAGCTCTAGAAAGTGCCTGGCAAAACTTACGGCCAGGTATTAAACGAGTACTGATTTTTAGCTATAACCAAGTACCACTCGCTTCATTACTCGATGGACTCTACACTTTAAAAGAACCTCTGGATTTACTCATTTGCTCAGGGCAAGCTCAAGCAGCAGTCCATAATTGGGCAGAACTCTCCCCATCAAAGAACGAAGCCCATCAGTACATCAATCTTCCTTTTGTATCTCAAAATGATTTTGATTGGCTATTAGCCCAAAGTGACTTAAACGTTGTTAGAGGTGAGGATTCTTTTGTAAGAGCGCAGTGGGCTGGAAAACCATTCATTTGGCATATCTACCCCCAAGAAGATCTTGTACACATTGATAAACTCAACGCCTTTCTAAATCTTTATACCGCCAATAGTAGCCATAGCGTCACAGGTGCAGTTCAAAATGCGATGCATGGGGAGAAAATCTCCTTGTGGTGGAAGAATTTAGATGAAATGACAACCCACGCTCAAGAGTGGCTCAATTTTCTCAAAATTCTTCATAAAAATGGTGATTTAGTAACAGAACTACTCGAGTTCATTCAAGAACAACAAAAAACAAGTTAAAATCTTCTTTTTATCGTTTCAGGAATAATACCCATGAAAGTAGCTCAAGAAGTTCGTGTTGGCAACGTCGTTATGATTAATAACGAACCAATGGTTGTACAACGTGCGGAATATAACCGCTCAGGCCGTAACTCTGCTGTCGTCAAAATGAAGTTTAAAAATTTATTGACTGACGCCCCTAACGAAGGAATTTATAAAGCGGATGATAAGTTTGATATCGTCGTCCTGGAGAAAAAAGAATGCACCTACTCTTACTTTGCTGATCCAATGTATGCGTTTATGGACGCCGATTTTAATCAGTATGAAGTTGAAAAAGAGAATATGGGAGATGCTCTTAACTATCTTCAAGATGGTATGGTCGTTGAAGTTGTCTTTTATGAAGGCAAAGCACTTTCTGTTGAACTACCAACGATTATTGTTCGCCAAATCGAATACACAGAACCAGCAGTTAAAGGGGATACAAGCTCAGGTAAAGTGATGAAAATTGGCCGCCTCGAAACGGGTTACGAAATCCAAGTTCCATTATTTTGTGACACCGGTGACAAAATTGAAATTGATACACGCACCGGCGAATACCGCAGTCGCGCTAACTAAGCTTTAATATCTCTCATCATGACTTGGCAAAGAGGCCAAGTCATCGATAGATTTTTTTATTCATTAACTAGTTATTGATCCCGTAAAGGGTTAATCGATTGAGATGAGTCCCATATTCTGCAAAAGCATTTTGGCTTCACTATACTGCGCCTCCATTTGCAATTCTTTCCAACTAAGAGGATTACCCTGCGGGAATAGTCTTTTTAATCTTTCCTGTGAAACACTAAAAGCCTTCTGATTGATTTGTAATTTTTCGAGTAACTGATCGGCAAGATCAGGACGATTACAAATAAGAATAGCATCACAACCCGCCCGAAGCGCTAGGTTTGCCCCCTTAACAACATCTCCAAAAGCTGTTGCTCCAGCCATCGATAAATCGTCACTAAAAATAACCCCCGTAAATTCCAACTGTCTTCTTAAGATATCTTGCAACCATACCTTAGAAAACCCCGCCGGAAACTTATCAACCTGGGAATAAACCACATGCGCAGGCATTACAGAATCAAGTGACATCCCTAAATCTCTATAAGGTTTAGCATCATTTTTTAAGATCGCTTCTAACGACCTATCATCTACTGGCAAAGCCACGTGAGAGTCTGCTGCTGCCCAGCCATGCCCTGGGAAATGCTTGCCACAATTCCTCATACCCGCTTGGAGTAACCCATGGTTTAAGCTCTTTGCTAGCACTGTCGTAATTGCATTTTCATGCGAAAAAGCCCGATTGCCAATCACATCACTGTGGCCATAATCTAAATCTAAGACTGGAGTAAAACTAAAGTCAACGCCGCAGGTGCGAAGCTCACTTGCAAGAACATATCCAACAGCTGTTGCTGCCTTCATAGCCATCAGAGCTTTATCTGCAGGAGAATATTTATCAGCCGGCAACTGTTTACCCATCCAAATGAGTCCTAGACGCTGCATTGCTGGCAAATGAGTAAACCCATCCGTTTTACACCGCTGAACTCGACCACCTTCATGATCAATACAAATCAGAACATCTTCTCTAACATCCTTAATGGCTGATGTGAGCGCTGTGAGTTGTGCGCGATCTTGAAAGTTTCTACTAAACAGAATAACTCCTCCTGTTAATGGATGAGCAATTCGTTTTTTATCCTCTTCATCTAGAACAAGGCCTGTAACATCAAGAACTACAGGTCCTGGCAAGTAGTTTTTTCTTCTCATAAAAACTTTCTATCCATTAAATAACTTTGATTCTAATAAATTAATATGAAACTAGAACCCACTTAATTCATTTAGCCCATTTCCTATCTGCGTCACAATGACACAAGCACTCACCATTTCTTGCTCATCCGTAAGTGTTACCTTTCCAGACCAGGCCTTCTTTTGCATCCAACTGAGTAAAGGTTCATGATATTTAAGATAAGGCTCACCACTTAAATGATTGAGAATTTCTACACCCCGCCAATACATTGGCATTCTCATTCCAAGTCCTATTGCTTTTGAGAATGCCTCTTTGGCAGCAAAGCGCGTACTTAAGTAAGCCATCCCTCGAGAAGAATTTCTAGCGAGTCGAGATTCAAAAACAACTAATTCTTCAGGGCCTAAAATTCGATGTGCAATCCGCCCATCCGTTCGTTCATAGGTTGCTTTCATCCTATGTATCGCAAGTAAGTCATTCCCTATTCCAATGAGCATTTTCTACCTTTAAACTTTTTGAAGGCGCGCACAGTTCATCAAGGTCCTCATATCTTGAATGGCATTACGCCAACCTTTAAAGACTGCTTGTGCAACCAAAGCATGACCAATATTGAGTTCGGATATATCATTAATCTGAGCAATTGGAGTCACATTACTCTCATTAAGTCCATGCCCCGCATTGATTTTCAAACCGAGGGATGCCCCGTATTTTGCAGCGCTTACAATCCGCGCGAGCTCTAATATCTGAGCACTCCCCTGAGTATCTGCGTATCTTCCAGTATGAAGCTCCACCACTTTAACGCCCAATTTAGCAGCTAAATCAAGAACCTGAAAATCAGGATCAATAAACAAAGATACGGTAATTCCCGCGTCATGCAATGTTTTAACCGATAACTCAACTTGCGCATACTGCCCCTGAACATCTAGGCCACCCTCAGTCGTTAATTCCTGACGTTTTTCAGGGACAAGACATACGTCATGAGGCTTCACATCGCAAGCAATACGAATCATTTCATCAGTAATGGCACATTCAAGGTTCATTCTTGTTTTGAGTTGCGGCCTAAGTAGATATAAGTCTTGATCTTTAATATGCCTACGATCTTCTCTTAAGTGCAGAGTAATTAAGTCTGCACCAGCATCCTCAGCTTCTAAAGCTGCCTTAATCGGATCTGGGTAAGAGGTACCCCTGACATTTCGCAAAGTAGCCACGTGATCAATATTCACACCTAAATCAAGGCGTAAAAGATCTTGTTGATGGGCCGTATTCATAAGAGTCTATATTTTCTTTAAATCAATCAATATTTGTCGCGTCGTCATCACCTGATCTTGTAAGTGTATGCTAAGTAAAAACCGCATCAATAGTTTACTCATACTCAGGGTTTGTGGGTCATCAAAACTTCCGTTTGCAAGATCTTGCAAGTATTGTCCCTTAAGAATTGGCCAATGGGCGGGATCGCCATCTTGCTTAGGTCGAACACCCTTCTCCGGTTGATAGACATATTCCTGGTCAGAGAGAACTCGACCATGACTTTCTTGACAGACATCTAAGGGTGCACAGTATCCTGACTCTTGAAGAAGCCTAACTTCAAAAGGCCTTAAAATTTTCTCAAATGAGCCTTTTTCTAGAGACAATTGATAAATTGTTTCGTCATAGTAGTCAAATAAGGATTCATGAGCGTCTTCTTTAGCTAAAAATTTAACGATCAACTCATTCATATAAAACCCACATAGTAGAGCATCCCCCACTAATGGTACGGTCCCACCAACCCATTCTGACTTAGTCAGGGTCATTAGTTCTGTGCGACCCGTCCAATGCACAAGCAGCGGCTGAAAACATTGTAGAACAGGCCTTAGGGCTGAATTAGGACGCTTTGCTCCTTTAGCAATAAGTGCAACCCGCCCATAATCTCTAGTGAATACATCGAGAATCAGGCTAGTTTCTTTGTATGGAATTGAATGCAGTACAAAGGCAGGTTCATTTGCCACACGCATGGCTTACTCCAAGCCCTGCTCTCGCAATGCCGCTTGATCATCTGCCCAACCACGCTTGACCTTAACCCAAGTTTCTAAAAACACCTTACCGTCAAATAGTCTTTCCATATCAATGCGTGCCTCTGTCGAAATTCTTTTTAAGCGCTCACCTTTCTCACCAATCACCATCGGTTTATGGCTATCTCTATCGACTAAGATTGTGGCAGCAATTCTGCGCATCTTACCGTCCATAGAGAATTGATCTATAACAACACTACTTGCATATGGTAATTCAGCACCTGTGTGACGAAATACCTTTTCACGTAATATTTCTGCCGCTAAAAAACGCTCACTTCGATCTGTCAATGTGTCGGCGTCATATATCGCAGGACGCTCTGGTAAGTAGCCTTCGATCGTCACCATCAAACGTTTAACATCATCTGGATGTTTAGCTGTCATAGGAACAATTTCAGCAAACTCAAATTTATGCGCCATATCTCTCAAAAATTCGAGTAAGCGATAATCTCTATCGGCAGGAGAGTCACTCCCCTGAGCAAAACTATCTAACTTGTTTGCAACTAAAATAACCGGGATATCACCCTTTAGCATTTCTAATACTTGTGCATCTGGAGCGGAAAAATTTCCCGCTTCAATCACAAGACATATCACATCGACGTCACCCAAGGTGTTAGTGACAGTTCGGTTTAATGATTTATTCAAGGTACTCACAAACTGGGTCTGAAACCCCGGAGTATCTAAAAAAATAAATTGCGCAGCATCTGTCGTATTAATTCCAGCAATACGGTGGCGCGTTGTTTGTGCCTTACGTGAGGTAATACTTATTTTTTGCCCCACTAGTGCATTGAGTAAGGTTGATTTACCCACATTTGGCCGTCCAACTAAGGCAATCGAACCACATCGATAGTTCATGTTAAGCCTTTAAGGTGAGATTAAGTTGCTCATCGCCCGCACTGGGCTCAAGCGCGCTTTTTTTCTTGCGAGCTGTTGATTTTTTACTCAGTTTTCCTTCAGTTTGTGGCAACGCTTTTTGTGCAGCAATCAAAGCTTGCTTTGCGGCAGATTGCTCCCCAGCTCTTCGACTCGCCCCAGTACCTGAGACTTTAATATTTAAACTAGGGACTGTGCACTCCACTTCAAACTGTTGATTATGTGCAACACCCGTCGTGGCTGTCACGTTATAAATAGGTAAGGGTAATTGGTGACCCTGAAGATATTCTTGTAATAAAGTTTTGTCGTCTTTACCCAGCGTCTTGGGATCAACGTTTTCTAGAATTTGTGAATATAACTTACGCAGTACACTTCTGACTGATAGAAATCCTGATTCTATAAAAATGGCAGCAATCAATGCTTCTAATGTATCTGCCAAAATAGAAGGACGTCTAAAACCGCCACTCTTCAATTCACCTTCACCCAGTCTTAAATAGTCAGACAAGGATAAACTTTGAGCGATTTCATATAAAGCTTGTTGCTTGACTAGGTTGGCGCGTACCCGAGATAAATCACCTTCATCTAAGTGATTAAACTTTTCAAAAAGAATTTCAGCAACGATACAATTTAAAATAGAGTCACCCAAAAACTCAAGGCGCTCATTATTTTTCTTACCATGACTACGGTGCGTTAAAGCCTGCATCAGAAGCTCGTTTTTTTGAAAACGATATCCCAACCGCTCTTGCAGCAAAGTTGTATCAATCGTTATTCGAGCATTCATAAACTAAAATTCCGTATTATTTAAAACCACCAATGCGGCCTAAATCACTTAGATTCATCCAAACATAAATAGCTTTTCCAACTAAATTATTATCAGGAACAAAGCCCCAGTATCTTGAGTCAAGACTGTTATCACGGTTATCGCCCATCATGAAATATTTTCCTTCGGGCACCTTGCAGGTAAATCCTAAGAAGTTATAACTACAATTTTCAGACATCGGGAAAGACTCTGGAATAATCCCCGAAGGACGTGAAGGATCATTCTCAATGGTGTGTGTGACGCCACCTAAACTCTTTGGATAACTTTCATTTAGATGGATAGGTGCAAGATTCTGCATATAACTAGGTTGTGACTCTTTTCCCGTTTCGGGAATTAATGCAATTTGCTCATAGCTAAATGGCAAACCATTAATCGTCAATCGTTTATTTTTGTACTCAATTAAATCTCCTGGCACACCAACCACACGTTTGATGTAATCAACCGACTCATCCCGCGGATATCGAAATACTACGACATCACCACGCTGTGGGGTTCCAATCTCAACAAGCTTTTTATTAAAAACTGGAAACCTTATCCCATAAGCAAATTTATTGACCAGAATAAAATCACCAATCTGCAAGGTTGGAATCATTGATCCTGAAGGAATTTTAAAAGGTTCAAAAAGAAATGAACGCATCACAAAAATAAATGCAATCACAGGAAAAAGATCAGCCGTAAATTCTAACCAAATCGATTTTTTAGTAATACCAGCAGCTTGTCGCTGCTTTGCAAAATATTTCTTATCGATAACCCACATAATGCCAGTAACAATAAATAAAATAAGGAGAATTTTGGCAAACTGTTGCCCAATCAAAGCCCAAGTACTCATTTGTCCTCCACCTGAAGAATTGCTAAAAATGCTTCTTGAGGAATTTCAACATTGCCTACTTGCTTCATTCTCTTTTTACCCGCTTTCTGTTTCTCTAATAACTTCCGTTTTCGTGAAATATCTCCGCCATAACATTTTGCAAGCACATTTTTTCTAAGAGCCTTAACGTTTTCACGCGCAATAATGCCACTCCCAATTGCTGCTTGTATTGCTACATCAAACATCTGCCGTGGAATAATCTCACGCATTTTAGCGACAACTTCTCGTCCACGATATTGACTATTACTTCGGTGAACAATAATCGATAAGGCATCCACTTTGTCGCCATTAATTAAAATATCTACCTTTACAACGTCTGCAGGCCGGTACTCTTTGAACTCATAGTCCATCGACGCATATCCTTTAGAGATCGACTTGAGACGATCAAAAAAGTCCATCACAATTTCTGCCATGGGAAGCTCATAAGTCAACTGAACCTGACGACCTAAATACTGCATGTTGAGTTGAACCCCTCGCTTACCTGTACATAATGTAATCACTGAACCAACATAATCCTGCGGCATATATAAATTAACTGTCACAATCGGCTCTAAGATACTTGCAATTTTACTGGGCTCTGGCATCTTTGATGGATTATCAACCGTCAGGACCGTACCATCGCTCTGCTCTACTTTATAAACAACCGTCGGTGCGGTTGTAATCAAGTCCATATCAAACTCGCGCTCAAGGCGCTCTTGAACGATTTCCATGTGCAAAAGACCTAAAAATCCGCACCGAAATCCAAAGCCTAATGCTTGTGAAACCTCAGGTTCATACATGAGTGCAGCATCATTGAGCTTAAGTTTTTCTAAGGACTCCCGTAAGGCCTCATATTGATTAGATTCAACTGGATATAAGCCCGCAAACACTTGGGGTTGAACCTCTTTAAAGCCTGGCAAAGGCTCGGTTGCAGAAGGTCTTCCTTGCTGACTAGGAGCATGAGTAATGGTATCCCCAACTTTTGCTGCCTTTAACTCTTTAATCCCAGCAATGATAAAACCTACTTGCCCAGCACTAAGCTCAGGTCGGTCTAATGATTTGGGTGTGAAGACACCCACATGCTCTACTAAATGCGTAGAACCATTGGCCATGAGTAATATTTTATCTTTGGGCTTGAGAGTGCCATTTTTAACACGCACAAGCATCACCACACCAACATAGTTATCAAACCAAGAATCAACCAGTAATGCTTGGAGTGGTGACTTTGGATCCCCTTCAGGAGCTGGTACAGAAGTAATTAAACGCTCTAAAACATCTTCCACGCCTAGGCCCGTTTTAGCAGAACAAGTGACCGCATCAGTTGCATCGATACCAATGACATCTTCAATTTCTTGCTTTGCTTTGTCAGGATCGGCCTGAGGTAAATCAATCTTATTAAGCACGGGAACGACTTCTACCCCTAAATCTAAAGCGGTATAACAGTTGGCTACCGTTTGGGCTTCAACCCCCTGACTAGCATCAACTACCAGTAAAGCACCTTCACAGGCTGACAAGGAACGACTGACTTCATATGAAAAATCCACGTGTCCCGGTGTGTCAATCAGATTGAGGTTATAAATTTGTCCGTCTCGTGCTTTGTAACTTAAAGCCGCTGTTTGCGCTTTAATTGTAATGCCGCGCTCTTTTTCTATATCCATAGAATCAAGGACTTGCGCTTCCATTTCTCGCTCTGTTAAACCACCACATAACTGAATAATACGGTCAGCCAGAGTCGATTTCCCATGATCAATATGGGCAATAATGGAAAAATTTCGAATGTGTTTCATGGTTTCCTTAAAACGACTTGCTACAACGCAACATCATATTGCGCTGCAAAAAGACGTCTACTACTATTGTACTTGTTCAGAAAGACTATGTACGCCGCGCAGCATCTACATCCACGACAGTCACAGACATTTCTCGAAGAGCTCCCTTGCGCCAAATTTGTAATTTGACTTTATTACCAGGTTTAACTTCACTGACGGCTCGTGATAAATCCTGAGCCCGCTCTACGTCCTTATCGTTTATTTTCAAAATAATGTCGCCAGCTTCAATGCCAGCAAGGGCTGCAGGAAACCCTGGTTCAACAGCACCTACTCGAACACCACGACGTCCTATCAAACCAGCGGCTTCAGCTTGTTCTTTGGTCACGTCTCCAATATTGACGCCAATACGCCCCCGAGAGATCTTTCCGTTCGCCTTGAGTTGATCAGCAACATGCATTGCTTCATCCATAGGGATCGCAAAGGCAATTCCCATGTACCCACCGGATTTACTAAAAATTTGAGAATTGATCCCAATCGCCTCCCCCTTCATATTAATCAAGGGACCACCAGAATTACCCGGATTAATCGCTACATCCGTCTGGATAAAAGGCGTAATGTTATCGTTGAGGTCGCGCCCCTTAGCCGAGATAATACCTGCACTGACGGTATTTTCTAGTCCAAAAGGAGAACCTATGGCTAAAACCCACTCACCAACTCGAATTTTAGAGGATTCTCCAATAGGTAATTTTTGCAAATTACTTGCCTCTATCTTAACGAGGGCAATGTCAGATTTTAAATCTGAGCCAATTAATTTCGCTTTAAACTCTCTTTTGTCTGTGAGGGTCACGTAAATTGTTGTAGCCCCATCCACGACGTGGGCATTTGTCAGGATATATCCATTTGTATCAATAATAAAACCAGATCCAGTCCCTTTGACCTGCTCTTGATCTTGTGGAGTTTGTGCCTTAGGAGCCTTTTGCTGTGGTTGCTGCGGAACCTGGGGCTGAGGAAAATTAGGCAATGGAATACCAAAAAATCTTCTAAAAAATTCAGCCTGATCTTGAGGTGAAAAATTAGGAGGTAACTGTTGCTGCTGTAATTGTATTTTTTCTGTCGTGCGAATATTAACTACCGCTGGACTCGTCTTCTCAACCAGATCAGCAAAGTCTGGGTAAGCTCTTCTACCAACAGAAGATTGCGAAGAAGGTGAGTCTCCTTCTGCAGCAATAGCTATTTGAGGAATATCTAAAGAAAATAGAAATCCTACTAAAAATAGTATCTTTAAAAAATTACCAGTTTTGAAGTCATACTTCATATATTCAAATTCACCTAAAAATTATTTTATGGATTTAAATACTATTATATTTTTTAAACACTAATGTGCCGTTTGTGCCACCAAATCCAAAGTTATTTTTTACTGCGATATCAATTTTTGCATCCCTTGCGGTATTTGCGCAGTAATCTAAGTCACATTCGGGGTCTTGATTAAATATATTAATCGTCGGCGGAGATATTTGGTGATGCAATGCTAAAACTGTAAATACTGCCTCCAATCCCCCAGCTCCACCGAGTAAGTGCCCAGTCATGGATTTAGTCGAATTCACAATAATTTTTTTAGAATGCTCACCCAATGCTGCCTTAATTGCATCCGTTTCGTTTTTATCCCCTAACAGGGTAGACGTGCCGTGAGCGTTGACGTAATTAACTTCATCTAAATTGACGCCGCCATCCTTTATTGCATTCAACATACACCTGCGAGGTCCATCCATATTCGGAGCAGTCATATGATAAGCATCACCACTCATCCCAAAACCAATTAATTCCGCATAAATTCTTGCACCGCGTGCTTTGGCGTGCTCATACTCTTCCAGAACCATTACGCCACCCCCCTCACCTAGAACAAAACCATCTCGGTCCTTATCCCATGGTCTAGAAGATGTTGCAGGATCATCATTTCTTGTTGATAACGCTCTTGCAGCAGCAAATCCACCAATACCAAGTGGCGATATAGTCGACTCTGCACCACCCGCAATCATGACTTCTGCATCGCCATATTGAATCAAACGAGCAGCTAACCCAATACTGTGAAGACCCGTCGTACAAGCAGTCACCGCACTTAAGTTCGGCCCTTTGAGATTATGCAAAATACTCAAATGCCCAGAGATCATATTAATAATTGATCCCGGTACAAAAAATGGAGAAATTCTACGAGCACCTTTTTCAAGAAGATCAGAATGTGTTTCTTCAATCATTGGCAAGCCGCCAATTCCTGACCCTACTAAAACGCCAATCCTCTCGGCATTTTCTTCAGTAACTACTAATCCACTATCTCGAAAAGCTTGGGTACCCGCAGCTATCCCAAAATGAATAAAGCTGTCCATATGCCGAGCTTCTTTAGCTGACACATAGTCTTCAATTGAAAAGCCTTTGACTTCCCCAGCAAAATGAACTGATAGGTTGCTAGAGTCAAATTTAGTAATAGTGGCAATGCCACTTCTACCCGCTATGAGATTTTCCCAGGCAGTTGATACTTGATTACCAACTGGACTAACTAAGCCAAGACCGGTTATTACAACGCGGCGTCGGCTATTTGCGTAGGACACGAGTTTTAGCCTTGTGCTTTCGATTTTGCAAAATCAATTGCCAACTGAACTGTAGTGATCTTCTCTGCCTCTTCGTCAGGAATCTCAATACTAAATTCATCTTCCAAAGCCATAACCAATTCAACGGTATCAAGCGAATCGGCGCCTAGGTCGTTAACAAAAGAAGAGTCATTTTTAACTTCTTCTTCTGCTACGCCTAACTGCTCGGCGACAATTTTCTTAACGCGTTGTTCAATGTTGTCCATAAATTCCCCCAGGGGTTGTTGTAAAAAGTTTAGAGTATTTTATCAGCATCACGAAAATAAAAAATATATTTAAGCAAGATATAACCCACCATTAACATGTATTGTAGTGCCAGTAATATATCCCGCCAATGGTGATGCTAAAAAACTAACTGCATTTGCTACATCTTCAGGTAATCCAAGCCGACCTAAAGGAATGTTCACTTTGAGCGCATTTTGCTGCTCCTCACTCAAACCACGGGTCATATCGGTGTCTATAAAGCCCGGAGCGACGCAATTCACGGTAATCTGCCGACTACCTATTTCCCTAGCTAATGAACGAGTCATACCGGCCACACCGGCTTTTGCAGCGGCATAATTGACTTGTCCGGGATTTCCCATGTGCCCCACAATAGAAGTCACATTAATGATACGTCCTCCTTTAGCCTTCATCATCGGCCGAAGAACTGCGCGACTCAGCCTAAAAACCGAACTTAAGTTGGTTGCAATCACGGCGTCCCACTCACTATCTTTCATCCGCATCGCTAATTGGTCTTCAGTAATTCCTGCATTGTTAACAAGAATATTCAAAGTTCCGTAATTTTTTACTATGTTTTCAATGACTTCTTCGCAAGCATTGGGCGTGTTTACATTTAAAACCATCCCTTTTCCACCCGAGCTATGCAAATATTCAGTAATTTTCACAGCACCCTCTTCAGATGTCGCAGTTCCAATGACAATCGCCCCATGTTGTGAGAGATTTTTCGCAATGGACTGACCTATACCTCGAGATGCACCAGTAACGATTGCAATTTGACCTTCTAGAGAATGTTGAGTCATATGTTTATAAAATTTAGGAGTTAATTTGAGTTAAAACTGAATCAATTGTCTCAGGACTAGAGATTCCAAATATATGAATATTTTTATCAATGCGCTTGACCATCCCTGCAAGTACTTTACCAGGACCACATTCCACAACATGAGTCACTCCTTGTGCTGCCATCCATTGAATCACCTCAACCCACCTCACTGGATGATAAGCCTGCCGTACAAGAGAGTCTTTTATTTTATCCGGATCAGTGAGTACCGAAACATCAACATTGTTCACAACAGTTTTTTGAGGAACCGCAAAAGAAACTTGCGATAAGTATTCTTCCAATTGTAATGCCGCAGGTTTTAATAGTGAACTATGAAATGGGGAAGAGACAGGCAAAAGAATCGCCATTTTGGCGCCACTAGCCTTTGCTAATTCACATGCTTTATCTACAGCATCTTTGTATCCCGCAATCACAACCTGACTCGGCGCATTAAAATTCACCGCTTCAACTATTCTGCCTGTAACTTGATGCGCTTGTGAACAAGACTCTCTGACTGCTTCATCTGACAATCCAACAATCGCAGCCATACTTCCTTCACCTACAGGGACTGCTTCTTGCATCACTTTAGCTCTGTAACTGACCAAGGGTAGTGCTTGCGTAAAATCAAGAGCCTGCGCCGCGACGTAAGCGGTGTACTCCCCCAAACTATGACCAGCAAGAATTTCTGGTGTTGCTCCTCCAGCTGCAATCCACGCACGGTAACATGCAATCGCTGCAGTTAACATCACGGGTTGCGTATTTTGCGTTAACGCCAACGTCTCGGCCGGCCCTTCGTGAATCATTTTGTTTACATCTAATCCCAAAGCTACAGATGCTTGATTTAAAGTCTCTTGCACTACAGAATTCTGATTAAAGGAATCTAACATTCCTACAGTTTGGGAACCTTGTCCTGGAAAAACAAATGCTAATTTAGAATTCATCATGATGTACTTTGAAATTTAATGTAATAAGTGACTAATCTCTATGGGTTAATAGCGTATTACAGCAGCACCCCAAGATAACCCTCCACCAACACCTTCAATCAATAGATTTTGGCCACGCTTGATCTTGCCAGATTTAATACCAACATCCAAAGCAAGCGGAATAGAAGCAGCTGATGTATTACCATGTTCAGTTACAGTCACAATTAATTGGTCTAAAGAAATACCTAATTTTTTGACAGTTCCTTCCATAATTCGGATATTAGCTTGATGGGGAACTAACCAGTCAATATCTTTAGCTTGCAAACCTGCTTTACCAAGTACCTCTGTGGCTACTTGCTCAAGAACTTTTACTGCTAATTTAAATACTGCTGGACCATCCATCGTTAAGAATGCAGAACCTTCAATGGCTCCCTGATGAACTCGTCCGGGTATACATAAGATATCTTTATAGGTTCCGTCAGAATGAACAGCCGTAGACAATATCCCTGGCTGATCACTCACTCCCAACACAACAGCCCCAGCACCATCTCCAAATAGAACACAAGTGGTCCTGTCTTGAAAATTAAGAATTCTAGAAAAAGTTTCTGCGCCAATGATAAGAATATTGTCATGCGCCCCACTTCGAATGAGAGCGTTCGCTAAATGCACAGAATAAGCAAACCCCGCACAAACTGCCTGAACATCAAACGCGCCACAGTCTGTTTTAATCCCAAGTTTTTCTTGAACAACACAAGCTGTACTTGGAAAGCCACCTAAATTATCTGGAGTCGAAGTTGCCAGAATAATGAGATCAATTTGCTCAACGGTTTTTCCGGCATCTTTTAAAGCTTCTTGAGCAGCCATAAGCGCCAAGTCACTTGTTAACTGATCTTCTTCAGCAAAATGCCGCGCACGAATACCACTGCGCGTAAAAATCCACTCATCACTTGTCTCAACGCCTGACTTTAATAAACTCTCTGCCAAGGCTTCGTTATCAATTCTCCGACTTGGAAGATAACTTCCAGTTCCTAAAATTGATGCAAATCGTGTCATACCGCTTCCTTCATATTTGTCGGTGTAGAGGCTACAGACTCTAACGAAGATTGCTGACTAACTCCAAATGCCTCAGCAATCCGACTCACCATATTATTCTTTGCCGCTTCATATGCTTTTGTCATCGCAATATAAAAAGCATGCCTATCAGCTGATCCATGACTTTTCAATACGAGTCCTTTTAACCCCAATAAAACAGCACCATTATATTGGCGGTGGTCTACTCTTTTTCGGAATCTAAGCAAAATAGGTAATGCAAAAAAAGCCAACAACTTGGTAAATATAGAACGATTAAATTCTTGCTTAATCATCCCCGAAATCATGCTAGCCAAACCTTCACTCGTTTTTAATGCGACATTTCCTACAAAGCCATCGCAAACCACAATGTCAGTCGTGCCCTTAAAAATATCATTACCTTCTACATTGCCATAAAAATTAAGTTTACTGGCTCTTAATAATTCACCTGCTTGTTTAACTGTTTCATTACCTTTAATGACTTCTTCACCAATGTTGAGTAACCCAATCGAAGGATTTTCTTTCCCATCAATGACCCGAACCATAACGTCTGCCATCAGCGCAAATTGAAGAAGATGCGACGCCTCACAATCTGAATTCGCTCCTAAATCAAGAATCGTCGTACCCTCACCTTTTTCATTGGGCATCTGCGCAGCAATTGCTGGACGATCAATACCTTCCATCGTTTTAAGTACGTAGCGAGAAATCGCCATCAGCGCACCCGTGTTACCAGCAGAAACAGCCACATCAGCTAAACCTGATTTAACTTGTTCAATAGCTATACGCATTGAAGAATCTTTTTTCTTACGTAAGGAAATTTCTATGGGATCATCCATCGCAACGACTTCAGTTGCAGCAACAATCGTGATCCTATTTCGATAATCACTCGGGATTTTTTTTAAGAACTGTTCAATCTGATCAGGAATACCGACTAATCGAACGTTACAGTCCGAATAGTCTCTTAAGATATTAAGTGTGGCAGGTATAGTCACAGGCAGACCATGATCACCACCCATGGCATCTACTGAAATAGTAACAGTCATGTCAGAATATTAAACGAAAAAAGCGACGTTTGATAATGTCGCTTTTTAATATAAGGGTAAACGTGAGGGATTTTTCTATAAGAACTCATCAAGCGATGGTTCTTTAGTAAAGAGTAGAAATTAATCGTTTTTCGTTTTAATTACTTTACGACCACGATAGTAACCAGTCGGGCTAATATGGTGACGTAAATGAGCTTCACCAGTCGTTGGCTCAATAGCCAAAGAAGGGCTCTGCAAGAAATCGTGAGCACGATGCATGCCACGCTTTGAAGGGGATTTTTTGTTTTGTTGGACGGCCATATTAAACTCCTACGCTTATTTTTTTAAGCAAAGCAGTATTCTATCATAATTCTTTAGAAAAAAGCCTATATTGCGGTCAATCTTACTAAGAATTGAGTTTTAGCTTTTTCAAACTAGCAAAGGGGTTTGGTTTACCACTTTGAGACTTAACCTCTTCAAAATTAACATCTTTTTTTAAAATCTCTTGATGATCAGGCAAGTTTCTATGAATGATCTCACACTCTCCATCCGGATGCTTTGGTATCCAAGGGCAAGCTAATAGTATTTCTTCTTCAATGAGGTCAAGAACATTAAATTCAGGGTTTTTCAATAATGAATCCTCAACATCATTGTCTAAAGGAAAATCCTCCACTTGTTCGAGTGAATCAAAAAAGACAAATTGAGAATTAATCTCTAAGGGCTCTAAATAAACCTGCATACACCTCTGACAAATCACTGGAATCTTAGCAAAAATGCTTAATTTCATTCTCAACTCTTCAGCGATTGCGGGCGGTAAATCAACCCAAGTTTCAAGTTTCCAAAATACGGCTTGTTTATTTTCTAAATTTTCAGAGGTAAAAGTGTATTCCGCAATCAAGCGAGGGAATATACTCCATGGTAAATAACCCTCACCAAAATAGACTTGATCCCCATCTAAATTGACTTTACTTAAAGATGTCGTAGATGGGTTAAGCGTTTTTGGAGAAATTTGTTTACGATTCATATTAATTAGTCTAACTGAGCTACCCATGAGTTTACAAGAACCTTTAATTCTAGCTTCGACTTCACGCTATCGTCGTGAGCTACTCGAACGCCTAAAAATTCCTTTTGCAAGCCACCCGCCAGATATTGATGAAACCGCATTACCCAGAGAAACCCCCGAGGAATTGGTCAAGCGACTATCCATCGCTAAGGCAAAGAAAATTGCAAACACTCATCCCCAAGCGTGGGTGATTGGATCCGATCAAGTGGCTGACTTTCGCGGTGCTGCTATTGGCAAACCTCTGACCCACGAAAATGCTATGGCCCAATTACAACTCATGCGAGGTGAAGTTGTCATTTTTCGCACAGGTCTTTGCTTAATGAATGTATCTCGTAAAATGACACACTTTATGAGTGTTGATACAAAAGTGCAGTTCAGAGATCTTCCAGATGACGTTTTAGAGTCTTACCTGCTCACTGAGCAACCGTATGATTGTGCCGGTAGCGCAAAATCAGAAGGCCTGGGTATTAGTTTATTAAGTAGTATTGAAAGCACTGACCCGACAGCTCTGATCGGCCTACCACTGATTGCATTATCTGGCCTACTTCGCGATTCTGGTTTTATCATTCCAGCCCCCAATTAATCATGCCACGTCTAGGAACCTTATTTTTAATTCCAAACACCTTAGGTGACCTAGATCGACCATCACAGCTTCCTTGGGTGATCCCAACTGAAGTTTTAAGGCAATCAAGTCAAATTAAATATTGGATTGTAGAAAATGCTAAAACAGCTCGGGCTTTTTTGAAGGCTGTTGATTCTTATCATCCCCTAGTCATCCCTTTACAAGAACTTCATATGAGTGAATGGCGAGGATCTAAATCGAGCGTGAACCCAAGCGACCTACTCCGCCCATTACTAGATGGTCACGATATTGGACTTATTTCTGAAGCAGGTCTTCCAGCAGTTGCTGATCCAGGAAGTGAAATTGTCCTAGCCGCCCATATGATGCAAGCTCATGTTGCACCTTTGACCGGCCCCAACTCTTTAATGCTCGCACTCATGGGGAGCGGGATGAATGGGCAATGTTTTAAATTTCAGGGTTATCTGCCTATCAAAGCCCCAGATCGTATGAAGGCACTAAAAGAGTTAGAGAACGAATCAAGAAAAAATAATCAGACTCAACTCTGGATAGAAACACCCTACCGAAATCCAGGTATGCTGAGCGATTGCCTTGAATATTTTCAAACCAATACCCAACTCTGTTGTGCTTGCGACCTAAGCCTGCCTTCACAAATTATTATGAGCCTGCAGGTGAACCACTGGCGAAAAACACTTTCAGCGTCACCTCAATTTAAAGAAGGACCACTCGCAAACTTTGCGAGTAGACCCGCTGTATTTTTAATACTGGCTAATACCACAACTAAAAAGTAATGTTTTAGTGCAAGCTATAGTGCCCAATGGTCTGCGCAAAAGAGCCTCCAATACTAGCTCCAATTTTTTTGGCAAAACGTTCTGCAATATTGTCCGTCTCAGAATAATCAATGAGATCAGGCTGTTTAAAGACTTCTCTAGCCACATAATCGACAGATCCTAATTCATCAGTTAAACCCACTTCTATACTCTTAGCGCCGTTCCACACCATTCCAGTGAATAAGTCAGGATCATTTTTTAGCCGTTCTCCACGACCATCTTTAACGACCTGAATAAATTGCTGATGAATCGCATTAATCATCTGCTGCAAAGATTCACGATGCTTCGGATTTTGTTTAGTGTAGGGATCCATCATGTCTTTGTTCTCACCTGCAGCAATGACCCGGCGCTCCACACCTAATTTTTCCATCAGACTATTAAAACCAAAGCCCTCCATGATGACGCCAATAGATCCAATTAAACTTGCCTTATCTACGTAGATTTTTTCAGCAGCAACAGCAACATAGTAGCCCCCCGAAGCACATAACTCCTCTACAACCACATATAAATGTTTATCGGGATGAAGTTTGCGTAAACGTAATATTTCATCATGAATAATTCCAGCTTGAACAGGTGAGCCACCTGGACTATTAATTTTTAGAATAACCCCTACACTCTCAGGATTGTCGAATGCTGCTTTAAGTGAAGCATTAATGCTGCTTGCGTTTGCTGGAGTACTAGCTGAGATCTCCCCGTCTAAATTCACTACAGCCGTGTGCTTACCTAAGACTGAAGATTTACCTTTAAACGGGTTAAACAAGTTAAACACAATAACCCCTACCAAAATAATCCAAATAATCCGCCAAAATGTTCTCCAGCGTCGTTCATTTTTTTTATCTTTTAAGCTTTCATTCAGTAAGTCTTGTAAAGCTTGGCGTTCCCAAGTTTGCTCTTCGCTCATATTTTCCTTATTGGTAATAATTTTCTCTACTGTAATTCTTTTTTACGATGAGAGTAAAAATTTGCTAAGTTCTTTAACTTCTCTGAAGCAGGCTACCGGCTCATAACTCAACAATTGACTTTCAGGATGAGCCCCGTAAGCCACAGCAAGTCCTGGAACGCCAGCTTGTTTTGCCATGAGTAAGTCATGGGTCGTGTCACCAATCATTAATGAACGATGAGCAGGGATTCCAGTTTGATCTAATAACTCCAAAAGCATCTGTGGATGAGGCTTGGATTTTGTTTCATCCGCTGTCCGAGATAAATTAAAGAGATGACCTAATTGATGTTTTTCTAATGAACGATTTAAACCTAAGCGTGGCTTACCGGTTGCGACTGCTAGAATGTGTCCCCTCTTTTTTAGCTCCTCGAGTAATTCCCTGACTCCTAAAAAAAGAACGAGGTCATGCTCTTGTTTCAAGTAGTAATGTCTAAAACGCTGAGATACAAGCTCATATTCTGATTCGGAAATGCTCGGAATGGCAATTTTGACAGCATCATGAAGCCCTAGACCAATGACGTGTGAAGCAATTTCATTACTAGGAATAGGCATCCCTAAATCCATGCACGATTTTTGCATACAATCCACAATGGTCGGCGTTGAGTTCATGAGGGTGCCATCCCAATCCCAAATAATCATGTCGTAATTCAAATCTTGCATTTAATTTTAGAGCGCCTGGTTAGTTTGTAAATTCTTCGGGTAAAGAAGACTCAATGATCATTTTTTCTTGTGTAAAAGGGTGAAGTAAGCTTAAACGATGGGCATGAAGCATTAAACGTTTTACACCAAGTTTTTTATCTTTAACAGAAACTCCATATTTGTCATCGCCAAGAATGGGGTACCCATGATGTTGAAGGTGAACTCGAATTTGGTGAGTACGACCTGTCTTCAATTGCGCTTGTGCCATGAAAATATCTTTTTCTGGCCATTGTTTAATGACCTTAATTACAGTGTGGCTTTCTTGACCATTTTCAGAAACTTGCACCCTTCTCTCACCATTAGGTAACAAGTATTTATGCAAGGGATATTTAAGCGCGATATGTTTACCGTCCTGAGCCAGCATTCCGTGAGCCACAAAAGTGTATCTTTTGTCTAAATGTCCCAAACGGATATCCTCATGCAAGGTCACTAATGCTGAGCGCTTTTTGGCTAACATGAGTATCCCTGAAGTATCTCTATCTAATCGATGTACCAGTTCTAAGAACTTTAATTGTGGACGCGCTAAACGTAAAGCCTCAATCAAACCCAATGAAACACCAGAACCGCCATGCACTGCCAATCCTGAGGGTTTATTAACAATTAATAAACAGTCATCTTCATACAAAATCGGCAAATTATCTGAGATTTTGATTGCTTTTGGAGTGTTTTCAGCAGTTTTATCGCCATTTTCGGGTAAAGCAACCCGCATTGGCGGAATCCGAATAATGTCACCTGACAGAATTCTGGTCGTGACTTCAGCCCTTTTTTTATTAACCCTGACTTCACCCGAGCGAATAATTCGATAAATATGGCTTTTGGGGACACCTTTTGCCCACTTGAGTAGAAAATTGTCTAGTCTTTGGCCCTCATCCTCGCCAGATATCGTAACTTGACTGACAACAGGGTCTTTCATCGGCTCATTTTCTAAAAAGTTTGTGTATATATATGCAGTTATTTACTGTTAAGCTCTTGTTTGCCATATAATCAATAAGTTAGTGTAGTAAATTGCTTGTGCGATAAAAAAATAGGCTTAAAGAATTTAACGCCCGTTACTACAACTGATTATAGCGAGGGAAGGCAAAAATTCCCCAAGGTAGGCTCCCCCCTTGTTGAAATGAGGAGCAAAAGTTGAAAGCTAGTATTAGCAAGTTTGAGTGACGAAAAAATATTTGTGAACGCTCTGTGAGTTTTTTCCACAAGCGCGCATTTGAGTTTTAATGGGTTAATCCCTTTATTTTACCCATTGATTTTGCAGAAGATTATTTAATTTATTGGTCTTCGCGAGGTTTACACAACGTAAACCCATGTTTTCTTCTCTCATTTCTTCTAGTACCTTTTTTCTCACAGGAGAAATGTTATGAAAAGAATGTTATTTAATGCCACCCAACAAGAAGAGTTGCGTGTTGCCATCGTTGATGGCCAAAAACTAATTGATATCGATATCGAAGCTGCCGGACGTGAACAACGTAAAGGCAATATTTACAAAGGTGTTATTACCCGTATTGAACCTTCTTTAGAAGCATGCTTTGTCAATTACGGTGAAGAACGCCATGGATTTTTACCTTTCAAAGAAGTTGCCCGTACTTACTTCAAAGAGGGTGTAGATGTTCGTAAGGCCAGTATTAAGGATGCCCTTCGCGAAGGACAAGAAATTATTGTCCAAGTAGAAAAAGAAGAACGCGGCAATAAAGGAGCAGCACTCACAAGTTTTGTTTCACTCGCAGGACGTTATTTGGTTTTAATGCCAAACAATCCTCGCGGAGGTGGTGTTTCAAGACGCATTGAAGGTGAAGACCGTCAAGAACTTCGCGAAGCTATGGGTCAACTTGAAATTCCAGATGGCATGAGCATCATTGCCAGAACCGCTGGAATTGGTCGTGACGCTGAAGAATTACAGTGGGACCTTAATTATTTAATGCAACTGTGGACTGCGATTGATTCTGCAGCCCAGGGCAACCAAGCGCCCCTCCTCATCTATTTAGAATCTAGCCTTGTTATTCGAGCGATCCGAGATTACTTCCAACCAGATATTGGTGAAATTCTCATTGATACCGATGATATTTTTGAACAAGCTCAATCATTTATGTCTGTGGTTATGCCAGACAATCTGTCTCGTGTTAAACGTTACCAAGATGATGTTCCCTTATTTTCTCGCTTTCAAATTGAGCACCAAATTGAAACAGCTTATTCAAGAACAGTTCCATTGCCATCCGGTGGCGCAATTGTTATTGACCATACAGAAGCACTTGTATCAGTTGACGTCAACTCAGCCCGCGCAACCCGTGGCTCAGATATCGAAGAAACTGCAACCCGCACAAACTTAGAAGCCGCAGATGAAGTGGCTAGACAAATGCGTCTTCGTGACTTAGGTGGATTAATTGTCATCGACTTCATTGATATGGAATCGACTAAAAGTCAAAAAGATGTAGAAAATAGAATTAGAGATGCTTTACGCCATGACCGCGCTAGAGTTCAAACAGGCAAAATTTCTAAATTTGGATTAATGGAAATTTCTCGTCAGCGCTTGCGCCCTGCTTTGTCAGAGGGAAGCCATATTACTTGCCCACGATGCAACGGTACAGCTCATATTCGTGACACTGAATCTTCAGCTTTGCAAGTCCTTCGAATTATTCAAGAAGAAACAATGAAAGAAAACACTGCGTCAATTCATTGTCAAGTACCAGTTGATGTTGCTGCTTTCCTTCTCAATGAAAAACGCTCGGAAGTTCTTAAAATTGAAACACGATTTAAAGTGAATGTTCTTTTGATTCCTAATAAGTATCTTGAGACACCGCACTACAAATTAGAGCGCCTAAAGCACGATGATATTCGCCTAGATAATCCACAAGCAAGCTACTCCATTGCTGCCGAAGCATCTGCAGAAATGGAAGAGGATACGATTGTTTCTCGACGCGAAGATGGTGCAAAACCAAGACAAGAAGCTGCGGTTAAGGGTATTCGACCAAGCCAACCCGCGCCTCCAAGTCATCGTGAAGAACGGCTCCAGGCTAATAGTCAGGCAACTAAGACTAGTGCCCCCTCAGGTATTTTTGGCTTTATCAAGAGCCTATTTGCGTCACCTCCCCCTGTGGTTGAAGTTAAGTCAGAAGCTCCCGCACCTGCAACAAGGTCTAATCAGCGACCACCTCGCAAACAAGGCAATCGCCCTCGTCAAGATAATCGTCATGGTAATCAAAACAAGAATGCCGATGGATCAAAATCCACACCTGTTGATAACGATGCTGAAGTAACAGAAAGTCAATCTTCTAATACCAATAACCCGAATGCTGGAAACAGAGGAAGACGTGGTCGCGGACAACGTCCTGATGGCTCAAGAGATTCAAACACTCAAGACAATCAAGACGGCACTGCACTTAACGCAAACAATGGTGAAGTCCCTCTAAGCACATCTGAAGGAAACTCAGAAACAGGAGAAGAAAAACGTAAAAGTCGTAACCGCAGAAATAGAAACCGGAATAAAGATAGAGGCGATCGTAATGATTCAGCACAACTCTCTTTAACAGAAAATGAGGACGCAGCTACTCACTCAACTCAGGTCTCTGAAATAACGGAATCTTCAAGTGCGGAAAAAGTGTCAACTCCTCCTGTGCATCAGGAACGCAGTTCAACTTCAGCTCAAAGTGCTCTTATACAAGTAGCTCCCCAGACTGTTGTGGTTATTCCTAAAGTGATAGCTCCTTTACCAAAGGTCGAACTCACACAATTAGATCGTCAACCTTTAGATCAAGTTCTCGCTGGCGTTGGACTCATTTGGGTGGATACTAATCCAGAAACTCATGCACAAGTTCAACAGCAAATTGCCTCTGAAATAAAACCTGCGCATACTCCTCGTGAACCAAAAGCACCTCATCCTCTCCCTGTGGGTCCGATGATTTTGGTTGAAACCGGGGGTGTTGAGCGTTCTATACAAACTTGATCCAATTATTGCAACGGAAATGTCAAAAATAATTCCGATTCAAGTGTCTGGGCTGAGTAAGTCCTCTGCTCAGACAATCATTGCAAATGTTCCATCAAGTTTGATCGAGCCCTCTGGGTCTTTATTAGATACTTTGCAGCGCCCACTTCATGACCTACGAATTTCAGTGACTGACCGCTGTAATTTTCGTTGCCCCTATTGCATGCCTAAAGAAATTTTTGGGAAAGATCATCATTATTTAGGACAAAAAGAACTTCTTACTTTCGAAGAAATTTCAAGATTAACTCAAGTTTTTATCGCTCATGGAGTAAAAAAAATACGTCTAACAGGCGGAGAACCTTTACTTCGAAAAGGGATTGAAGATTTGGTTTCAATGCTTTCAAATCTTCGCTCCATTGATCAGCAACCCCTCGATTTGACACTCACAACCAACGGTAGCCTTCTAGGTAAAAAAGCTCAAGCCCTCAAAGACGCAGGCTTAAAGCGCATTACGATTAGTCTTGACGGTATGAGTGAAAAAATATTTCGAGCAATGAACGATGTTGACTTTCCTCTCAGTGAAGTTCTAGCAAGCATAGATAGTGCACTTGCGGTTGGCTTTGAGTCTGTCAAAATCAATATGGTCGTAAAAAAAGGGGTTAACGATCAAGAAATTTTGCCAATGATTCGTCACTTTAAAGGAAGCGGTGTGATCCCACGCTTCATCGAGTATATGGATGTTGGTAATTCCAATGGTTGGAGATTGCAAGAAGTTTTATCCTCCCGAGAAGTGATTGATCTAATACAAACAGAATTCCCGATAACCCCGATTGATGCCAATTACCCCGGTGAAGTCGCACAACGTTGGAAATTTTCAGATCAGTCTGGAGAATTTGGCGTTATTTCTAGCGTAACAAATACATTTTGTCATGACTGTACTCGCGCAAGATTATCGATGGAAGGTAAAGTCTATTTATGCCTATTCGCAAATCAAGGGTTTGATTTGCGCTCACTTTTACGATCGGGTGCTGATAATTTAACATTATCTAATGTGTTGCGATCCATTTGGTCTCAGCGGACTGACCGTTATTCGGAACTAAGAAGCCAGATCAAAGAAGATGGGACGCAATTTCAGAAGGTTGAAATGTCTTATATCGGAGGCTAAATTGCAAGAAGCTCCCATCATCGATGCTTTAATTTTATGTGGTGGTCGAGCAGAAAGAATGGGAGGCATGGATAAAGGCCTCATTGAGCTTCATCATAAACCTCTTGTCACTTGGGTAATCGAGCGCATTAAACCTCAGGTAAGACAAATTTTAATTAACGCTAATCGCAATCAAGAAATTTACTCCCAGTGGGGCTATCCAATTTTTCCAGATGCAACGCCTGACTATGCCGGTCCTCTAGCTGGTTTCCAAGCAGGTTTATCGGCAACGCGCGCAGAATATTTATTAGTTGTGCCCTGTGATTCTCCCTTAGTACCCATCAACCTCGTGAGAGAACTCTTTCGAGGATTTGACTCTGAACAAACGCAACTCAGTTATGTGGCTACCCCTGTTATCTCTGAAGATGGTGAAACGTCATTTCAAACGCATCCAGTATTTTGTTTAATGAAAAGTAATATATTACCGTCATTAAACAATTTCATTCATTCAGGGCAAAGGAAAATTGATAAGTGGTTTAAAGAACTCCACAGTGTGCAAATTGTTTTTAATGATGACAGTGCATTTGCTAACATTAACAGTCCTGATGAACTCAAAGAAATTACTCAAAAGCTATGCTAAAACCGACTTCATATCCAACGACTAGTAATTTAAATGAACTACAAGTCGATTGGCAACGCTTAGGCGGAACGGATTTATTTAATCCTGGGGCCGTTAAATTTGAGCAAGCACTGCAACTCATGAAAACTTTCACTCAACCCTGGAAAGACCAGCTTGAGTCTGAGACCGTCCAACTCAAAGAAGCTTTAGATCGTATTTTGGCAAGTGATGTCATCTCCCCTATTTCAGTCCCAGCAACAAACAATTCTGCCATGGATGGTTTTGCGTTTAATTCGAGCGTTTTAATAAATACAAAATCAATTGAACACCCAATAATTCACCTAGAGGTTTTAGAAACACTCTTGGCAGGACAATTTACTCATATCCAAAATAGTGACTTCAACCCATCAGAAAATGCATACCGTATCATGACGGGCGCTATTATGCCCAATGAATGCGATACAGTAATCCCATTTGAATTAACAACACAGCATGATTCAAGTATTGAATTTTCAAGTGAGCAAATTCGACCAGGGGATAACCGCCGTTTAGCTGGTGAGGATCTTCAAACAGGTCAAGCTGCCCTGTTTGCTGGAAGAGTCATTCAACCCAGCGATCTAGGACTGATGGCTTCGATGGGAATTGATAAGATTAGTGTTAAAAAACGACTAACTGTCGCCTATTTTTCAACTGGAAATGAAGTATCGCCTATTGGCATCCCACTTCAGGATGGAAAGATTTACGATAGTAATCGATATACAATTTTTGGCATGCTCAGTCGCCTAGGTGTCATCCCTATTGATCTGGGAATCATTCCAGATGATCCAAAAGCCTTAAAAGAAGTCTTTTCAAAAGCGGCTGATCAAGCAGATGTCATTATTAGCTCTGGGGGAGTCTCTGTAGGGGAGGCTGACTTTACAAAAAATCTAATGAATGAATTAGGCGAAGTAGCCTTTTGGACACTTGCGATTAAACCCGGTCGCCCAATGGCCTTCGGCAAAATCCAACACTTAAATAATGAAGCTATTTTCTTTGGCTTACCAGGAAACCCTGTGGCGGTCATGGTTACTTTTTATGAATTTGTTAAAGATATTCTTTTATGGATAGGCGGCTCAAGCACTGCACCATTGGCAAAAATCCGTGCAAAAGTCTCTATAGATCTTAAAAAACGTCCCGGAAGAACTGAATTCTTAAGAGCCAAATTAAGTCACACTGAAAATGGGGAAGTTTGGGTAAGTCCACATGGTAGCCAAGGCTCCGGTGTTTTACGATCAATGAGTGAGGCAGATTGCTTTATCGTATTGCCAGAAAAAGTCTCACAAGTATTAAAAGGTCAGGAAGTAGAGATTCAAATGTTTGTTGGCTTAATTTAGAATATAATTTAAATATCTGCCCAATACATTTGCATATTGAGATTGATAGAGAACCTTATGGCAAACACAAAAAAAGAGATTATTTACGTAGATCCTATTCATACAGCTAAAACCTTGGTTCTAGTGTATATGTGCTTTTCTTTACCCATCATGGGACTTTTCTTTATTGATGCCTATTTTAGATACGGTGAAATCCCCCTGGCCGCAGTTCTGTCAGGCGCTTTTTTAAATGCACTTTTGGGTTTCGCTATTTTATGGTTAGCTTGCAAAGTTTATAACTGGGTGGCAAAAACTTTTGGCGGGATCGAACTTGATCTTCAAGAATTACCCGTCGCAACAACGGATAAAACTTCTACACCGAATCACTCCAAACAGCATCCACCTATAGTCTCTGAAAAGCCTCTGGATTCAGTAAATTCTTAGGTTTCTCGCCATGCAAACCAGCTAATAAGTTATCAATCGCCAGATTCATCATGGCATATCTGGTCATCTTCGACGCACTACCAATATGGGGCGTTAACACAATATTGGGGACCTGAAGTAGCTCTGAAATAAGATCAGGTTCACCTTCAAAGACGTCAAGACCAGCTGCAAATATGCGGTTATTTTTAAGCGCTGATGCCAGAGCTTGATCATCCACAATCCCTCCACGCGCAATATTGATGAGTGTTGCTGTAGGCTTCATCAGCTCTAGCTCACGAGCACCAATGAAGTGATGACTCTCTGGTGAATAAGGCATCACCAAAATGACATGATCGGCCTGCTTAAGAAGTGTTTCTTTGTCAACATACTTGGCTTGGTACTCAGACTCTACATCAGCACTTAATCGAGTCCGATTGTGATAAATAATCTTCATGTCAAAGCCTAGAGCCCTTTTTGCCAAGGCTTGACCAATCCGACCCATCCCCATAATACCTAGCGTTGTATGGTGAACATCCACTCCTAACATACCACCCAATTCCCATTTCAGCCATTGGCCATTTCGCATCCAACGTTCACTCTCTGACATTCTTCGTGCAGTTGCCATGAGCAATGCAAACCCCAAATCGGCAGTGGTGTCCGTTAAAACATCTGGGGTATTTGTCCCCATAATATTCTTCTGTGTCATTGCCTCTAGGTCAAAGTTGTTATAACCCACAGCAATATTAGAAATAATTTTTAAATTTTTAGCCTGTTGAAGAATGTCAGAGGTCACTTTTTCACTCGGCGTAAATAAGGCTCCCTCTTTATCCGAGAGCTTTTCAAGGAGCTCTTGAGGACTATAAGCTGGCCTATCTCCAATATATTCAATATCGCAATGCTGCTCTAATCGATCCAGCCCTTCTTGAAAAATCGGGTGAGTAATAAGAATACGCGGTCGATTAATTGAATTTTTCATATCCTGCAGCCATTAAGTTAACTTGATTCTTAGAATTGTAGGGCATTCGATTAACTACCCAAAAATATATCTAAATCACTAATTAATCTATACAGGCCCCATAACTTTAATGAAAAATGAATTTTCTCAGTTAAAATGGAATTTTAATTATTTTCGAAAACTACTATGACTTACGTTGTTACCGAAGCTTGTATTAAATGTAAATATACGGATTGTGTTGATGTGTGTCCTGTCGACTGCTTCCGTGAAGGCGCTAATTTTTTATCAATTGATCCCGATGAATGTATCGATTGTGCTGTGTGCGTTCCTGAATGTCCCGTGAATGCCATTTATGCTGAAGATGATGTTCCAAGTGATCAGCAGGATTTTATTAAACTTAATGCTGAATTATCTAGAAAATGGCCTTCAATTACGAAATCTAAAGGATCTCTAGCAGATGCAGATGACTGGAAAGATGTTAAAGACAAACGAGATCAATTGGCGCGCTAATCTATTTATAACCCTCTATATTTATATAAGAATTACACTCTAGAGTACGAGTGTCACAAATACCAATGTCACAACTACCAATGTCACAACTACCATCTGAAGTGATCGAAACTGAAGCAGTCATCGTTGGAGCTGGTCCTGTAGGCTTGTTTCAGGTATTCGAACTAGGTTTGTTAGAGATCAATGCACATATCATTGATTCACTACCAGTCGTGGGCGGTCAATGCGTCGAATTATATCCAGATAAGCCAATCTATGACATCCCAGCAGTACCCGTTTGTACTGGACAAGAACTCACAGATAGTCTTTTAAAACAAATTGCTCCATTTAAACCGACCTTCCATCTGGGACAAGAAGTCTCTGAGGTCTCAAAACAAGAAGATGGCCGCTTTAAAGTGGTCACTTCACTGGGTACAACTTTTTTAACAAAAACTATTTTTATTGCAGCTGGAGTTGGATCGTTTCAACCACGAACAATTAAAGTGGATGGGATTGAAGCCTTTGAAGGTAAACAACTCTTTTATAGCGTCAAAGACCCAGCAAAATTTACAGACAAAGATATTGTGATTGTTGGTGGTGGAGACTCCGCTCTTGATTGGGCTTTGAATTTTGTAGGTAAAGCGCAAAGCGTTGTCCTCATCCATCGTCGTGACGGATTTAAAGCTGCCCCAGCTTCTGTAGCCAAAATGAAAGAACTTTGCGCCCAACTTGAAATGCAATTTGAAGTCGGGCAAATTACGGGCTTCGAGGAAAAAGACCATGCCCTGAAAGAAATTAAAGTGACAGGTGCAGATGGCGTTACAAGACGTATGCCACTTGATATGCTTCTCGTGTTTTTTGGACTCTCTCCTAAATTAGGACCTATCGCTGAATGGGGGCTAGATATCGAGCGCAAACAACTCGTGGTAGATACTGAAAAATTTTCTACTAATACTCCAGGTATATTTGCGGTTGGTGATATCAATACCTATCCAGGTAAGAAAAAATTGATCTTGTCAGGTTTTCATGAGGCCGCGCTTGCAGCCTTTGCTGCTAAAGAGTACATGTACCCTGATAAAAAAGTTCATCTACAATACACAACAACATCACCCAAACTCCATAAAGTACTCGGCGTAGAAACCCCTACTTTCGACTAAAGTATTTTTCATTTTTTTGGTCACCTTCTTCAAGGTAATTTATCCTTGTAGTATGTTTACAGAATATAAAGATCTTATCGATAACCTCCTAGCAATCATAGTCATTGACTTGGTTCTAGCAGGTGATAATGCAATTTTAATTGCACTTGCAACTCAAAATTTATCCAAACCGCTTCAACGTAAAGCTATTTTATGGGGGTCGATTGGCGCTATTGTCATACGAACAATCATGACATTCTCTGCAATTTATTTACTCCAAATTCCAGGGCTGCTTGGCGTGGGAGGCGTTGCTCTTTTAATTATTGCTTATAAGTTATTAACAGACCAAAATGAAGATAAAAATCATAGCCCTTCTTCAACTCATTTTTGGGCTGCGATGAAGACTATCGTCATTGCGGATACTGTAATGGGAATTGATAATGTACTTGCAGTTGCTGGCGCATCCAATGGAAACTTGGGCCTCGTTATCGCAGGCTTACTCATTAGTATCCCCATTGTTGTATTTGGTAGCCAAATGGTGCTTTCACTATTAACACGTTTTAGTTGGATCATCTATGTCGGTGCAACTGTGCTCGTCTTGACTGGGTGCCAAATGATTATCCAGGAACCACTTCTTGATTATTGGTTTGGACAACATACTCCGCAGCTTTATGAAATAATTCTTATAGCCGTTTGTATGTTCCTAGTTCTTGGCTTGGGCTGGATATCTCGACGAAAATCACATGAACTCATTTAAGCTTTAGTTGGCCTTGACTAAAAAATAAATACCAAAAAGTAATTTAGCCTAAAATAAGCTATGCAATCCTATCTCCAAATGATGCGCCATGTTTTAGAACATGGCACCAAAAAAACCGATCGTACCGGGACTGGAACTCTCTCGGTATTTGGCCATCAAATGCGCTTTGACTTAGCAGCTGGATTTCCTCTGGTCACCACAAAAAAAGTACACTTAAAATCAATTATTTATGAATTATTATGGTTTCTTCAAGGCAGCACCAACAATCATTGGTTAAAGGAACGTGGCGTCTCTATTTGGGATGAGTGGGCAAGAGAAAATGGGGAACTTGGACCTATTTATGGTTATCAGTGGCGCTCATGGCCCACAGCCCATGGACAACATATCGATCAAATCAGTCAAATTATTGAGCAAATCAAGACTAATCCAGACTCAAGAAGGATCATTGTCTCCGCCTGGAATGTCGCAGATATTCCACAAATGGCGCTTGCACCCTGCCATGCTTTTTTTCAGTTTTATGTTGCTGATGGTAAGTTATCCTGCCAACTTTACCAACGTAGTGCTGATATTTTTTTAGGCGTGCCATTTAATATTGCAAGCTATGCACTGCTCACCTATATGGTGGCGCAACAAACCGGGCTAACTCCAGGTGATTTTATTTGGACAGGCGGTGATTGCCACTTGTACCTCAATCATTTAGATCAAGTCAATTTGCAATTATCGAGAGAAACTTTCCCTCTTCCTCAATTATCAATTAAACGCCATCCCGCTGATATTTTTTCATATGAGTATGAAGATTTTGAAGTCGTTGATTACCAATGTCACCCCGGCATTAAAGCCCCTGTGGCTATTTGATCAGCGCTTCATGAAATCGATCATTATCGTGGCACGCTCTAAACAAGGCGTCATTGGAAGAGATAATGAATTACCTTGGTATCTCCCACCCGATCTAAAACACTTTAAAAATACAACTCTCGGCCATCCTATTATTATGGGCCGCAATACCTGGGAGTCTCTTGGCAGAGCCCTACCTGGCCGAAGAAACATCGTAGTAAGTCGAAGTAGAGGCTTTAGCCCAGAAGGTGCTGAGTGTTTTAGCTCCCTTGAAGATGCTATTGCAGCGTGCCAATCAGAGCCACAAACATTTATTATTGGTGGAGCACAAGTCTATGAGCAAGCCTTGTCATTCGTCGATGAAATGATCATTACTGAAGTTGATCTTGACGTCGTTGGCGACGCCCATTTTCCCAACTTCTCAGCTATGGACTGGAAAGAAATACACCGCGATTCTTTCCCTGCATTATTACATGAGTCTAATCCTGATAAGAATCAACCCGCTTATGCTTTTGTTCATTACCTTAGAAAATAACGCTTTATTTATAACTTGTATTTTTCAAATAGTCTAATGCCCACCAATCATCATTTCTTTGATGAGTATTGAACCAGTATCCTTCGTGCCACGCACTAAAGTATCCGAACCAATCGCTAAGATATCTTTGAACATTTGCTTCATGTTTCCAGCAATCGTAATCTCTTCCACCGGGTATTGAATAGTGCCATTTTCTACCCAATAACCAAAGGCACCCCGAGAGTAATCTCCAGTTACGTAATTGACTCCTTGACCCATCATCTCCGTAATCAACAACCCCCTACCCATCATCTTAAGGAGTGCTGGCAAATCATCGTTAGGTCGAGTATGCCGACTACTCAAAGTTAAATGATGAGATCCACCAGAGTTTCCCGTCGACTGCATCTTTAGTTTCCTTGCCGAATAAGTCGATAAAAAATATCCCTGTACAACACCAGCATCAACAACCCGTCGAGGGTGCGTTTTAACCCCCTCATCATCAAATGGCGTACTTCCCGTTTGCTGTATGCGGTGTGGATTTTCATCAATATCAATAAATTGAGGAAATACCGACTGTCCCAAAGAATCTAAAAGAAAACTGGATTTACGATAGAGGGATCCACCAGATACCGCCTGTACAAAACTTCCTAATAAACCAGCAGCTAATGGAGCCTCAAAAATAACAGGGCATTTTTGGGTTTTAATCGATCGCGCCCCTAATCGCGATAAGGCACGCTGCGCTGCATATTGACCAATGGATTCAGGCAGAGCTAAATCATGAGGTAATCGAGAGCTCGAGTACCAGTCATCCCTTTGCATGGGAGCTCCCGAGCGCTTAGTTTGACTAGCTATGGGAGCACAAGAAATATAGTGCCTTGAAAAAGGATATCCAGCTAAAAACCCTTGAGTTGAACCCATTTGAAAGTGGGATTGGTGAGCGCCTATCGATGCACCATCACTATTCCTAATCAGAGGGCTTACTGCAAAAGCACCTTGTTCAGCCCGCTTTGCTATATCAACCGCATCTTCAACAGAAATGTCCCACGGATGATATAAATCTAAATCTAAAGGATTTTTTTCCAGTAAGTTCACATCCGGTAAACCAGCGCAATCATCAGGCGCTGTAAAGCGCGCAATATCGTATGCAGCTTGAACAGTTTTTTGTAAAGATGCTTTAGAAAAGTCACTGGTGCTTGCGTTACCACGTTGCTGACCTATATAGACCGTAATACCAAGTGATTTGTCGACACTTTGTTCAATCGTGTCAATGTCACCACACCTTACACTTACAGATAAGCCATGCCCTTCAGAGACCTCTGCAATGGCATCCGTAGCACCCAATTTTTTTGCTAAACCAAGAATATCTTGAATAATTTCTTGGAACTGGTATGGTGAGTAAGTAAATATTTTTTTTGTCATACCCTTATCATATCTATTAATTTCAATTCACTCATTTTAAAAGCATTTTCATGACAGACCTATGGACATTATTCGAATTGGTTTAGTTTCTATTTCTGATAGAGCTTCTTCGGGCATTTACCAAGATGAAGGTATCCCTGCGCTAAAAAATTGGCTTTCACAGGCCTTAACCTCCCCTTTTGAAATCAAAGAACGCTTAATTGCAGACGAAATAGATGAGATCAGCGCGACCCTGATCAATCTTGTTGATATAGATCACTGTCATTTGATATTAACAACTGGCGGAACAGGCCCTAGTCGCAGGGATGTAACACCCGAAGCAACTCTTGCCATAGCAACTCGAGAAATGCCAGGCTTTGGAGAACAAATGCGCCAAATTAGTCTAAAGTTCGTACCAACGGCGATTTTGTCTAGACAAGTTGGAGCCCTTCGAGAAATTGTGGATCATGCGTGCCTCATCGTCAACCTTCCTGGACAACCTAAAGCCATCAAGGAAACCTTAGAAGGGCTAAAGGATGATATGGGAACTATCCTGATTAACGGTATTTTTTCAGCAATCCCCTACTGTATTGATTTAATAGGTGGACCGTATGTTGAAACTAACCCAAGCTTAGTTAAAGCATTTCGTCCTAAATCAGCCATCAAAAAATAAAGGTCCGTAATGAATCAACACGTCGCATTAGTCACAGGTGGAACTTCTGGTATTGGACTCGTGTGCGCTAAGGAACTTGTAAGACAGGGTTTTACAGTTTTTGTAGCTAGCCGCTCTTCTGCGGATTTTTCTACTATCGAAAAATCGGTGCAGGGATTTTCTGGGAAAATATCATTTATACCGCTTGATCTAGGTGATTTTTCTTCAGTAAGATCCTGTGCAGAGCAATTTTTATCCATGAACCTGCCTCTGCATGTCCTCGTCAATAATGCGGGCGTCGCAGGTGTCAAAGGAAAAACCCAATCGGGCTTTGAACTTGCCTTTGGTGTGAATCATGTGGGTCATTTTCTCCTCACGCAATTACTTCTCCCAAAGCTAAAGGAATCAGCTCCAGCCCGTGTTGTGATTGTCGCTAGTCGTGCCCACGCTCGCGTAGAGTCATTTGACTTTTCAGGAGTTCAAATGCGTACTAAAACGTTTTTTGCTTGGCCAGAGTATTGCCAATCTAAGTTAGCTAATGTTTTATTTCATACTGAACTCGCTAAACAATTAGAAGGGACCGGAGTCAACTCGTATGCGGTGCATCCGGGTGTCGTGGGTACTAATTTATGGAGACATACCCCACGCTTCTTTCAAAGTTTGATTAAGTCTTTTTCCCTGAGCTCTGAAGAAGGTGCAAAAACTCTTATTTATTGTGCAAGCTCCCCACAAACAGACAAAGAAAATGGCTATTATTATGATAAATGCAAGATTACAAATCCTAGCAAACTGTCGTCAAATGCTGATTTAGCGAAACAGTTGTGGCTTAAAAGTGAAGAATGGACCCAATAAATGCTACCCAATATCCCCCTCAACCGTCTTAACGGATCTTCTGAAAACCTTCAAGATTACTCTAATAAAGTATTACTGATTGTGAACGTAGCAAGCGCTTGTGGGTTCACACCACAATATAAAGATCTCCAAGCTCTTTATGCCGAAAAGAAAACTTTAGGGCTCGAGATTATGGGATTTCCCTGCAATCAATTTGGTAGCCAAGAACCAGGATCCGCAGAAGAAATAGCTGAGTTTTGCTCTAGCAAGTTTCATGTCACCTTCCCAATGTTTGAAAAAATTGATGTGAATGGCCCACAAACTCATCCACTCTATAACCACTTAAAACAATCAGCTCCTGGGCTGTTAGGCACAGAAGGCATCAAGTGGAATTTCACGAAGTTCTTACTCAGTCGCGACGGAACAGTTATCAAACGCTATGGCTCAGCCGATAGTATCCAAAAAATAAAAACTGAAATTGAAGGTCTACTCAACTCCTAATTTCATTATTTAATAGGTGGATCAGCAGTCAACGTAGGAATAAATAGTTTCTCCCGATAATATTTAAGCTCTTCAATCGACTCAATCACATCAGCAAGCGCAGTGTGCGCCTGCTGTTTTGTAAAGTTTTTAGCGATGTCAGGTTGCCATCTTTTACAGAGTTCTTTAATCGTGGAGACGTCAATATTACGATAATGAAAATAAACCTCTAATCGAGGTAAATACTTGGCCATAAATCTTCTGTCCTGATGGATTGTGTTGCCACACATCGGTGATTCACCAGGCTTCAAATGTTTCTTTAAAAAGTCCAGGTAAATAGCTTCAGCTTGAGCTTCATTAATCGTCGATGCTTTCACCTTATCAATGAGACCGGATTTACTATGTGTCCCCTGATTCCAAGAATCCATAGCACCGAGCAAGGCATCCTCCTGATGGATGACGACAACCGGCCCATGCTCTATAATTTCAAGATCACCATTTGTAACCACAAGGGCAATTTCTAATATTCTTTCTTTTTCGGGATCAAGGCCACTCATCTCCATATCTAACCAAACGAGACGATTTTTCTTAAGTTCTGAGTTCAAAATTTTTCTTGCTCCTATAATTCCTACATGACATTTACATACATTTTCCTCGCTTTTTTATTCTTTAGTCTTTTTACTGAACTTTTCTTAGCAAACAGACAGTCTAAATCAGTTGTTTTACATCGCTATGCGGTCCCCGCAGAGTTTTCAAGCAAGATCACATTAGAAGATCACCAAAAGGCAGCCGACTACACCCTAGCTAAGCTCGGGCTCGGATTTTGGGAAATTATTTTTTCAAAAGTCGTCTTATTGTCGTTAACTTTACTGGGCCTATTAAACCTGCTACACCTTGAATTATTAGGCTACATATCAGCTGGCGTTTGGCAACAAGTGGCACTTCTCATGTCACTCATGATCATTTCAAGTGTTTTAGACTTGCCATTTTCCTGGTACAGACAATTTAAACTTGAGGAACAATTCAGCTTTAATCGTATGGATGTGAAAACTTTTTGGATTGATTTTCTTAAAGGAACTGCACTCAGTGTTGTCATTGGCACGCCACTTTTATGGGTCATCCTTACTCTCATGGATCGCGCTGGCGTTTATTGGTGGGGATATGCCTGGGCCTTTTTAATGGGATTTATTCTTTTAGCTACTTGGGTGGGTCCCACTTTTATCGCCCCATTATTCAATAAATTTAAGCCCCTTGAAGAAGGTGCACTCAAGGATAAAATCCAAACCCTCCTAGATCGTTGTGGATTTGTCAGTAAAGGCTTATTTGTGATGGATGGGAGCAAGCGAAGTGCTCATGGTAATGCGTATTTCACCGGCATTGGTAAATCAAAAAGAATCGTCTTCTTTGACACTCTAATTGAAAAGTTATCACCCTCTGAAATTGAAGCAGTCCTAGCTCATGAACTAGGACACTTCAAAAAAAATCATATTAAAAAAAGGTTATTTCTCACCTTCGCAATTAGTCTTGCTGGGTTCGCCCTCTTAGGTTGGCTAACAAACCAAATGTGGTTTTATGAGGGACTTGGTGTTACTCCTCCAATTGACGGCAAACCAGGAGGTCTAGCCTTGGCTTTGTTCTCACTAGCGCTACCTGTCTTTACATTTTTCATCACACCACTTAGTAGTCTTTTATCCAGAAAACATGAGTTTGAAGCCGACGCATTTGCAGCAGAAAAAACAAATGCAGATGATATGGTTTCTGCCCTCTTAAAACTGTATCAAGATAATGCAGCAACCCTGACACCAGATCATCTTTATTCCGCGTTTTATGATTCACATCCGCCTGCACCTATCCGAATTGCACATTTGCAATCTCTAACATGATCTACCTCAATTACAAAGGCTAGGCTTGGAAAATCAGTCCTTCCGCGCTCTTTTAATAGCCTCCTACGGCAGAAATTATTTGGCACGACCGACTGACCCCAAGCACCCCTCCCCAGATCATTTATTTGAAGTAAGTTCACGCGCCAAAAAAAATGAAGGTGCTGTAGGAGACTTTATCAAAGTCACGATGACATCCAATCATCAAGTGGTTTTAGATGAAATAGAATCGCGTAAAAACTTGGTCTTTCGCTCAGATGCATTTAGATCTAAATCTATTGCTGCCAATGTCGATCAAATCTTGCTTGTCATTGCAACTGAGCCAGCTTTCTCACCTGATTTATTGGGAAGAGCTTCTATCGTTGCCGCCCATGAAGATATTGAACTCCGTCTATTACTCAATAAGTGTGACCTAAAAGATCATTTGCAAAGAGCCCAAGATATGCTTAGGCCCTATGCCAGTCTTGGAATACCTATTCATGAAATTTCAGCTAAGCAAGATCCTGACTCTTTAATTGCACTTGAACCTGTTTTAGCTGGAAAAGTATCGGTACTCGTGGGCCAGTCGGGAATGGGTAAATCAACTTTACTTAATCGTTGGGTTCCCAATGCTCTAGCCCAAACAAGAGAGCATTCCACGAAGCTCGATACCGGCAAGCATACAACGACAGCCTGTCGTTATTACGACCTGCCCTCATGGGGGATGAAAAATAATACTCTTGGGGCATTAATTGATTCCCCAGGATTCCAGGAATTTGGTTTAGCCCACTTATCAGAAAGTGAACTACAACACGCCTTTATTGAGTTCAGGCCCCATCTCGGGAAATGTCGTTTTAATAATTGCACCCACCAGCACGAGCCCGACTGCGCCATTAATGAGGCTGTAGTCAAAGGTGAGATTCATCCCGAAAGACTGAAATTGTTTTCTCAATTAATACACGAAACACGCAATGCTACTATTCAATCCCAAGGCCATAAGACTTAGCTTGATCAGCTATCTGCCTGCTATAAAGGACCAATCCAAACGGCGACCGTTAACATTGCCAATAAGATCATCCATAAAACAATCGCCCGCCATACTAAGCTAGCTCCATAAACTAAGTGCTCTCTCATGGGTTCTGCACCGAATTCTTGTACTGGCCTGTCACCATTTTCAGCAAGTTGCATTGCTTGACGGCTATCAAGCTCCGCTAAAGGAGATCCAAGCCTCACACCCAATGCCCCACCACCCGTTCCAATTAATATAGCCTCTGACTGCGTAGCCCATTTTTTCTGATGAAAACGCCATGCATAAGCAGCCTGCTCAAAGTTACCAACAATTGCAAACCCCGCTGCAGTTAAGCGGGTAGGAACCCAGTCCATGATGTATCTTACTTTTTTAATGGTCTGTCTTAGTACCGGACTTGCAGTTTCAAAACGCCATTGCTCTTCAGCCATCAGCGTCAAACGATACAGAACTACTCCAGCCGGACCAATAGGCAATAAAAACCAAAAAAATACACCAAATACATTAGAGTGAACTGCAAGAATTCCTCGCTCTAAGGTATGCCTAACCACCTCAGTCTCTGTCATAGTTTCAGTATTCAAACTCAATCCAACCCAATCACCTAATTCTTTTCTCGCGACATCAATCTGACGATCTTCTAAATTTTTTTGAATGAGCGTGTAAGGATGACTAAACTGCCTAAATCCTAAAAACCAATACACAATCAATACATTCCAGAACAAAGCAAATAAAGGGTATTGATAAATCAACCACAGATGGACGAGAAGAACAAAAAATACCGGCGGAAATAAAAGTAAAAATATCGCAACCTTTGCAGATCCTTGCTCCCCTGTATCACAGTAGTTAACAACTTTTGTAATCCAATGTGCAGTTAGTCTTCGAATCCAATGCGTCTTCTCAACAGGAAAAAACTGTTCTGCAAGCAGGGCTAAAAGTACTGAGAAAAAGGTCATTGAATTAAGTTATTCCGCACTAAGAAAGTGATAAAGATTACGCAGCATCCCTGCTGTCGCACCCCAAATGAAATATTCATCATAAGGCATTGCATAAAATGTGCGATAAGTATCGGGGCCTTTTATTTCACGTAACTCATGATTAGCAGGGTTCATCAGAAATTCTAATGGCACCTGAAAAATACCGGCTACTTCATTGGCATCAATCGTGAGCGCCGGTAATTCATGAATAATTCCGACCACTGGGGTGACACGGTATCCAGTCACCGTAAAATAATCTGGCAATTCGCCCAGTAATTCTACAAAGCTTTTGTCTAAACCAATCTCTTCCTCTGCTTCACGTAGCGCAGTAGCTATTAATGTACCATCCGTTTTTTCATGCCTTCCTCCAGGAAAGCTGATTTGACCAGGATGATCATTTAAATGTGCCGCTCTTTGAGTCAGCAATATTTTTAAACTGCCCCCCTCTTTCACTAGCGGAATTAAAACAGCAGCTTGTTTTAAAGGAACACCTGTGCCAGCTTCATTAGCAACTCTAGATAAAATTAATTTCGACTCATCTGTTAATTCAGGAGCCCAAGCTTTTTTATCCTTAAAACGAATTCTTAAAGCCTCAATTCCTAAAGCTTCCATTGAAATAGCCGCACCTTGCAATGATGCCTCTTTAACAGGCGCTAATTCCGGATTGTTGTAGGGGATATGTCTTGCCATAATTCATTATATGTAATAAAAAAGGCAGCCGTGGCTGCCTTGTTCGAATACATTCCAGTTGGAAATTATTCAGCAACCGCCTGAGCTTTTGCTACTTTTGCTCTTGAAGGTAATTTTTCTTTAATCCTTGCTGATTTACCAGAACGTTCACGCAAGTAATAAAGCTTCGCACGACGTACGTCGCCACGTCTTTTAACTTCAATGCTTGCAATTAATGGGGAGTAAGTTTGGAAAGTACGCTCAACACCCTCACCAGAGGAAATTTTACGAACGATAAAACTTGAATTTAATCCACGATTACGTTTAGCAATCACAACGCCCTCAAAGGCCTGAACCCTTTTACGAGTTCCCTCAACAACGTTAACGTTAACTACTAAAGTATCGCCAGGAGCAAACACAGGAACTACTTTGTTTGCTGTTAAACGAGCAATTTCTTCTTGCTCAATCTTTTCGATGAGATTCATCTATACACACTCCTATAGTATCTTTTTGGCGTTGTATCCCACTTTAATTAGTAATTATTTACGAATTAAAAGGACCCAAAAGAGGATACGATTAAAAAAAGTTAAACTTTATGACAATTTGTTCTTGACCGAATTTTCTTCAAATTCTCTTAAAAACTCCTCATCAGAAGGACTTAACCACTGATTCCGCCTAGCCTTTTCAATTAAATCGGGTCGACGTGTTTGGGTAGCCATTAATGCTTGTTGTCTACGCCAGTCTGTTATTTTCGCATGATGTCCGCCTAAAAGCACGTCTGGTACGAAAAAATTTTCATAATTTTCAGGTCTTGTGTAATGAGGACAGTCTAAAAGTCCATTTTTGAAGCTATCTTGCTCCGCTGACTGCTCATCCCCTAATACCCCAGGAATCTGCCTAATTAATGAATCCATCAGCATCATTGCAGGGATTTCTCCACCTGAGACGACAAAATCACCCAAACTTAATTCAAAATCTACCCGTCGCTCAATAAAACGCTGATCCACGGCCTCATAACGCCCGCATACCAAAGTTATTTGAGAATGCCCACCTAATTCATCAACAAGTGCCTGATTTAATAGCCGGCCTTGGGGAGATAACAAAATAGTTGGACCAGCAATCAAGTGATGTACAGCAACGTCTTGTTTAATGGCATCTAAGGCACCCTCCAGAGGAGCAACCATCATAACCATCCCAGGACCTCCGCCATAAGCTCTATCATCTACAGTTCGCCTAGTATCCGTCGTATAGTCCCGAGGATTCCATAAGCTCAACTGCGCCTTTTGCATCTTCAATGCGCGACTAGTCACACCGAACTCAGTTAAGGCAGAGAACATTTCTGGAAAAATAGTGATCGTATCAAATCGCATCATAGAAGCTTATTTTGAATAACTTACCAATCTAACTGCCAATCAACGAGGATTCGTGATGGTTTCTTATTGACCATATCAACTTCAATCACGTACTCTTTAATAAAAGGAATAAGATGTTGTTTTTTTACGTCATTTTCGATCAAAATCACTGACTGCACGCTGTTATCGAGCATTTCAATCACTTTGCCTAACAACTCACCATTCGTATTTTCGACCGGAATTCCAATCAAATCTAGCCAGTAATATTCATCTTTATCGGTTTTTGGGAAAGCTTCTCGACTCATTAATACGGCATAGGATTTAAATGCTAAAGCTAAATCCCTGTCATTTAAACCCTCTAACTCCATAATAATGTTACCTATATGTAGACGAGCGCTGAGAACCTGAAATGATTTTAAATCCGAATGTTCATTTTTTTTCAGCCAAATGGTTTGCGCATTCAATAAGGCTATAGGCTCATTAGAAAAAGGACGAATTTTGACATGCCCTTTAACACCCTGCGCATCAACCACAGTCCCTAATTCAATTAAATCATTGGGAATTAAGTTCGTTGGACTTAACTCTTTTGAACTCAACTTTTTTGAACTTAACTCTTGAGAAATTATTTTTGAGGGAGTAGTCATATGATATTTCTCCCTATCTGGCCGTGATAACTAAAACTCTGAGTCGAACAAACAAGGAACAACCCAGATTTAAATTATTTAGCTGCGTGTGCTTTAATCAAACGTTTTACTGTAGGAGATAGCTCTGCACCAACACCAGACCAGTAAGTTAAACGGTCTTGAGCAATGCGCATGGCCTGCTCATTAGATACCGCGCGAGGATTGTAATATCCAAGACGCTCTATAAAATTAGAGTCACGACGATTACGCTTATCTGTAGCTACAATACTGTAGAACGGACGTTTTTTTGAACCACCACGAGCAAGTCGAATGACGACCATAAAATATTCCTTAAATTCTAGTTAAATAATCAAAGCAGATCAGATTAAAAAATTTAGCTTATTCACCATCAGTTGATATCCTTTTGGCAAAATATAAATTTAATCAATCCTGAAGAACCTACTATTTTATCCCAAAAAACCCTATGAAGACAAATACAAATCTAGTTTTTTCAAAGTTTATCGCCTTTTTCGCACTCAGCTTCATGCTATTGGGTCTTTTTGGCCTCTTGACGAGTTGCGGTGTCTTGCCGAATTGCACTGCCTGCTCTAGCCCCCCACTCACCAATATAGATGGGCGCTGGGAGCTTCTTCGCTGGAATCTACCTCCAAGCCAAACGAACGGGGAAGTTAGACTAAGAAAGGTTCCACATGGTGATAATGGCGAACCTATCACCATCAAATTTGAACAAATCTCACAACGGGTTTCAGGGTATTCTGGATGCAACAACTTTACCGCAAGCGCAACCGATGACCCAAAAGGCATCATCATTGGTCCTGTAGCTAGCACCAGGAAAATGTGTGTCAATGCCTATCAAATGGAGTTAGAACAAGATTTTCTCAACCAACTCCGAGATTATAAAAATATTAAAGTAAATCAAAACGAACTACTCATTCTTGGCAGAATGGGAGATGTACTTGTTTTTGGTAGACGCAGCGCCCCTTAAAATCCTCATGCCAACCCAAATGAGCCTGCTCAAGTATCATGAAGCCCATGACGACATTTTTTAAATCTAAGTTAGTAACTTGTATTTTGAGTCTTTTTTTGCCAGGTACTGGCCTACACTGGCTTTACCTTAAGGGTTTTTCATCAGTTTGGTTTTATGTCCAAATTTTTTCCCTAGGTCTTGGTCTCTGGGGTTGGTCTGAATTAGTCGCAACAGATAAAGAATCACTTTTAGGTTGGATTACTACCGCCCTAGGCTATATGTCTTTATTGGCAAGTTGGCTAGCAACTTTAGCGTTTGGCCTCAGACCCGATGAACTCTGGGATAAACAATTTAATCAATCAAGCACGGCACACAGTCAATCTGGTTGGTTAGTCATTCTTTGCGTGATCTGCGCTCTTTTAATTGGGGCATTTGTTTTAATGTCCGGCCTAGCGATTGCCTTTGAGCAATACTTCACGATCCAAATAGAAGCTTCTAGAAAAATATCGCAATAAGCTCAACCGGTTTATAAAACAATGTGACGCTTTCCTAGAAATGCTCTATGTTAAGTGCATTAGTGGCTTGACCACCTTCAAGTATTGCATTAGCTAAAGCCGGAACCATCACCAATAAATGGGCGGCAAAGAAATGTGCTGTGGCAATCTTTGCTTGTGCAAAACCCTCATCCTCTGCCTTAATTTTCTCGATAGCTAAAATAGCTCTAGCCATTTGCCACCCCGATAAGGTAATGCCACATAATTTGAGGTAAGTAGTGCTGCCTGCAAAGACGTCTTTAATATGTCCCTTGGTATTGGTAAGAATATATTCAACAACTGCTTCAAAACCTTCTCTCGCTTCTTTTAATCTGCGTTGCATTACTTTTGCAACCTCAGTATTGAGTTGGGATAATTCTTTTTCTGTATCTAAAATCATCTGCGCTAATACCTTAGCAACACGACCCCCATCTTTTAATGTCTTTCGGCCAATTAAATCATTAGCCTGTATCGCGGTTGTACCTTCATAAATTGGCAAAATTCGAGCATCACGATAATGCTGAGCCGCTCCAGTTTCTTCGATAAACCCCATTCCACCATGAACCTGAACACCTAAACTCGCTAATTCAACACCCATTTCAGTCGAATACCCCTTGACAATCGGAACTAGGAATTCATAAATACCATGATGCATTTGACGCTCTTTTTCATCTTGCGAAAGTTCTGATAAATCACAATGCGATGCAGCGACATAAGCTAAGCTTCTTGCTCCTTCAATTTGAGTACGCATTGTCATCAACATTTTTTTTACATCAGGATGATGAATAATAGAAACAGCTTGGGCAGAACCTTCTAAGTCCTTACCTTGAACTCGGTCTTTTGCGTAAGTTACCGCTTGTTGATAAGCTCTTTCTGAAATCGCGATCCCCTGCATACCGACTGCGAATCGTGCCGCATTCATCATCACAAACATATACTCTAAGCCGCGATTTTCTTGACCAACAAGATACCCAATCGCACCGCCTTGATCACCAAATTGCAATACTGCAGTAGGACTCGCTTTAATACCCAACTTATGTTCAATGGAAACACAATGAACATCATTACGTTCCTTTAGTTCTCCAGAATCACTCACTAAAAATTTAGGCACCACAAAAAGTGATATCCCTTTAACCCCTTCTGGCGCATCTGGCGTTCTTGCTAAGACCAAATGAATAATATTTTCTGTAAAATCATGCTCGCCATAGGTAATGTAAATTTTTGTACCAAATACTTTGTAAGTACCATCAGCTTGAGGTAATGCCTTGGAACGAACAAGCGCTAAATCAGAACCTGCTTGAGGTTCTGTCAGATTCATCGTCCCTGTCCATTGCCCAGAAATCATCTTTGGCAAATACTTTTCTTTGACTTCATCACTCGCAGCCGTGAGTAATGCTTCAATGGCCCCATCCGTGAGTAAAGGACAAAGTGCAAAAGATAGACTCGCTGAATTAACCATTTCTTGACATGCTGTAGAAATGACTCGCGGCAATCCTTGACCACCGTATTCTTGGGGATGAATCACACCTTGCCAACCACCCGCAATATATTGCTGATAAGCATCTTTAAACCCTGGTGAAGTGGTGACAATGCCATCATTTAACCGACTTGGCGTTTGATCTCCAGGCCAATTAATCGGAGCGATCACCTCTTGATTTAATTTGGCTGCTTCTTCTAGAATTGCCTCAGCAGTTTCTAGATCAACGCCAGCTTCTTGAAATTGTGGATAAGATAAAATGCCTTCTATATTCGCCAAATGCTTCATGACAAATAAAATTTCTTTAACTGGAGCTGCGTACATAAAAAATTAACCTAACTCTTTAATTAATTCTGGAACAGCCTCAAATAAGTCTGCAGCTAACCCATAGTCAGCAACACTAAAAATAGGGGCTTCAGGATCTTTATTAATTGCCACAATGACTTTTGAATCCTTCATTCCTGCTAAATGTTGTATGGCTCCGGAAATTCCTATTGCAACGTAGAGTGTTGGAGCAACAATTTTGCCAGTTTGACCGACTTGATAATCATTCGGAACATAACCCGCATCAACAGCAGCCCTAGAGGCTCCAAGTGCTGCACCCATCTTGTCAGCTAAGGGTTCCATCACCTCATGATACTTTTCAGCAGAACCTAGTCCACGCCCACCCGATACTATTATCTTTGCAGCTGTTAATTCAGGTCGGTCAGATTTTGTTAACTCTCTACCCTTAAATACTGATTTACCTTGATCAGAAACTGCTGCTATTACTTCAATCGCTGCATTACCATCCTGCGCACTCGCTGCATCAAATCCAGTTGTTCTAACAGTAATCACTTTAATCACATCTGTCGATTGCACAGTTGCAATTGCATTGCCGGCATATATTGGACGCTCAAACGTGTCTTGTGAGATAACTCTCGTGATGTCAGAAATTTGAGAAACATCCAACAGAGCAGCAACCCGCGGCAAGACATTCTTTCCACCAGCAGTTGAAGGTGCAAGAATATGACTGTATTGTGGAGCCAACACCAAGATCTGGGCCGCAATATTTTCTACCAGTTGATCAGCATATTGCGGCGCATCAGCATGAATGACTTTACCCACACCAGAAATCTTTGCTGCTGCTTGGGCAACTGCTTGTGCATTAGATCCCACCACTAAAATATGTACATCACTACTGAGTTGCATCGCTGCAGTAACAGTATTTAAAGTAGAAGGCTTAAGCGATAAATTATCGTGTTCTGCTATAACAAGAGCTGTCATTTTTATATCACCTTCGCTTCATTTTTTAATTTATCAACTAATGCTTTAACATCAGCAACCATTACACCAGCACTTCTCTTAGGAGGCTCTTCAACTTTTAACGTTTTAATCCTAGGGCTAATATCAACCCCTAAATCTTCAGGCTTGATGGTATCTAATGTCTTTTTCTTAGCCTTCATAATATTAGGCAAAGTGACGTATCGGGGTTCATTTAATCGAAGGTCCGAAGTAATGACTGCGGGAAGTGTTACTTCAATTGTTTCTAAACCGCCGTCAACTTCCCGAGTCACTTGCGCATGCCCATCTGCAATCACTACTTTTGAAGCAAATGTTGCCTGGGACATATTTGCTAACGCCGCAAGCATTTGTCCTGTTTGATTACTATCATCGTCAATCGCTTGCTTACCCAAAATAACGAGTACCGGCTGTTCTTTATCAATAAGCGCCTTCAAAATTTTAGCAACTGCCAAAGGCTGAATTTCTTCATTCGTCTCAACTAAAATACCTCGATCTGCACCAATCGCCATTGCAGTCCTTAAAGTTTCTTGACATTGGGCCACGCCAACTGAAACGGCAATCACTTCCGTTGCAATACCAGCCTCCTTCAGTCGAACCGCCTCTTCAACTGCAATTTCGTCAAAGGGATTCATACTCATTTTGACATTGGCAGTCTCAACACCTGTTTGGTCAGCTTTTACTCTAACTTTGACGTTGTAATCAATGACGCGCTTTACGGCTACTAAGATTTTCATGCATTCTTCCTTATATTTCTACTATTCATTTCTACCATTCATGTGTGTCTTGAATTCTTTCATACTCAATTTTATCTGAAATGAAGATCCCAACCCTGAACTCTTTAATCAATAATTAAAAACCATGGCCTATAAATGGTTTAGTCCTCTTAAATTGACGCTAAAGTTTTAATATGGGCGGCAACACTTCTTGCTAAAGCCGACAAGTTATACCCACCTTCTAAACAACTTACAATTCTGCCCTGCGCATACAAAGCAGCTACATTCATGATTTGCTCGGTAATCCAAATATAGTCAGCTTCAACCAACCCCAGTTGACCCAAATCATCCTCTTTATGAGCATCAAAACCTGCTGAAATAAATATAAATTCCGGTTGAAAGTCATGTAACTTTGGCAACCATTTATTTTTTATAATGTCTCGAATTTTTACGCCATTAGTATATGCAGGGACCGGAATATTGATCATATTGTCATGTTCCTGTCCACCCGAGTAGGGATAAAAAGGGTGCTGATATATCCCGCACATCAAAACCTGAGGATCATACTCAAACGCTTTCTCTGTCCCATTACCATGGTGTACATCAAAGTCAATTAAGGCAATTCGGTTTAACTTGTATTTCTCTAAAGCATATCTAGCTGCTATAGCCATATTGTTAAATAAACAAAAACCCATTGACCTATTAGGCTCTGCATGATGCCCTGGGGGTCTAACCGCACAAAATACATTGTTGACTTGACCCGACATCACTGCATCAACAGCTGTTATTCCAGAACCTGCTGCCCTTAAAGCAGTTTGGTAAGAATTGGGGTTCATGTATGTATCGCCATCAATCTCAAAGTATCCTGAGCTGGGCTGATGGTCCCTCAGGAGCGCTATCATTTCAGGACTATGAACTAATTCAAGCTGTTCCTCAGAGGCTAGGCTAGGCTCTAACCTAACCAGAAACTGATCTAATCGACTTAATATCAATTGATCCTCAATAACCCTTAATCTATCAGGAGATTCGGGATGATGAAGACCCATTTCGTGAAGTAAAAAGTCAGGGTGATTTATAAATCCAGTCGACATTATTGTTTTTAAATATCATATTTTGATTGAATCATCTTATTATTACCTAATTCTCCATTTCTAATAAAAATATAAGTGATGCCATCAGTTCTTCAAAAAAGTAGTCTCGCTAAAATTTGCCTTTTAGGTATTTTTCTTTTAGGCCTTTTTCTTACGCCCCTATCTTATTCTCTAGAAACTCTAAGTGACCAAGACCGATTGGTAGATCAAACTGCCTCAGAAAATCAGAATAACCTCAGCTTTAAAAACTCTGATTTTCAAGAAAAACTACAGCTGTTTTTATTAACCACCGCAATATCGGAAAACATTCCATTCGATATACTTCAACCATCATTTAGCAATATGAAGCCTAATGTGAAAGTGAAAAAATACATAGCACCCGATCCCCATGGGAAGGTTTTACCTAAAAATTGGACAAGTTACTTAGCAAATGTGATGTCATCTAAACGACTCATTGCTGGTGAAAAATTTTGGCGTACCCACCAAAACTTCCTTGAAAAAACGCAACTAGAAACAGGAGTTCCCGTGGAGATCATTGTTAGTATTTTGGGAATTGAAACTATTTATGGCTCATATATGGGTGATTTTTCAGTACGCGATTCTCTCACTACATTAGCCTTTGATTACCCACCCGCATCAAACAAGACCTCAAGAGAAACTTTATTTAAAAACCAATTAAAGGATTTGATTGTGTATTGTTGGAATAAGAACAACGCTAATAGTTCTTCCTTTGGATTATGTTTAAATCAGTTGGGTTCTTTTGCAGGCGCTATTGGAATGCCTCAATTTATGCCAAGTTCTATTTTAAAATTTGCAAAAGATGGTGATGGTGATGGGAAAATCGATCTTCGCAATAACCCCCAAGATGCTATCTTAAGCGTGGCTAATTTTTTAGTTGCCCATGGTTGGAAAAAAGATGAGCCGATTGAACTATCCATTAATAATCAACAACAATCTTTAAAAATTACTCAGCAATTAGCAGATGGCGATCCTGCTCCGAAGTTAAGTCTTGGCCAATTAAAAAATGAACGTATCATCGATGAATGGCCCAGTCCTTTAAACTCAGATACACCAGCACTTATTGTGGACTTGCCACGCATAGACCCTAAGGGGGAAATACAAACAAGTTATCTTGTTGGCTTAAAAAACTTTGAGGTTATTACACAATACAATCGCAGTTTCTTTTATGCACAAGCTGTGACAGAATTTGGAAGCGCTCTTGCACAAAGTGTAAAAAATAACCTGCATCAAACGACAAAAAAAGAAGCCGTTAAGCAGGGAAAACGCCAGTTGAAAGATAGCGGTCACCACGGTCACACACAATAAATACAATGGTTGCATTTTCGATTCGTTCGGCAACCCGCAAAGCAACCACTAAAGCCCCAGCAGCTGATATCCCGCAAAATATACCTTCTTCTTGAGCAAGCCTGCGACACATTTCTTCTGATTCAGCTTGAGATACATATTCAAGAACATCAACTTTTGTAGGGTTATATATTTTAGGTAAATATTCTGGCGCCCACTTTCTAATTCCTGGAATTTGCGAACCATCCTGGGGTTGCACCCCTACCACTTGAATAATGGGATTTTGCTCTTTCAGAAAAGTAGAAACTCCAGTAATTGTTCCAGTCGTACCCATCGATGAAATAAAGTGCGTAATTTGACCATGCGTATCTCTCCAAATCTCAGGACCAGTACCTTGGTAATGAGCTAGCGGATTATCCTCATTTGCAAATTGGTCAAGAATGATCCCGCGCCCCTCACGCTGTAACTGCTCCGCAAAATCCCTTGCATATTCCATTCCACCTTTAGCAGGAGTCAACATCAATTCAGCACCATATGCTGTCATACTTTGACGTCTTTCTATACTTTGATTTTCTGGCATCACTAAAACCATCTTATAACCTAAAACAGCCGCAGCCATTGCCAAGGCAATTCCTGTATTACCACTTGTTGCTTCAATTAAAGTATCCCCAGGTTTAATATCACCACGTTCTTGTGCTCTTCTAAACATAGATAACGCTGGGCGATCTTTAACTGAACCCGCAGGATTATTCCCTTCCATTTTTCCAAGAATGACATTATTTCTAATGTCATTCCCTTCTCCTGGAATACGCTGTAACCTAATTAAAGGGGTATTACCAACAATATCTGCAATCGTTGGATAAAACACTTGAGAAGTTGACATATGAAGTCCCCCTAATTGCAATGCTCATAAAAAAACGGAATAGACAGCTTATTTTAATCAGCTATATCTATTCCGCACAATTTTTAATAACTTACTCTTTTTAAGGTTTTAATTTGACCTTAATATCATAAGAGCCCCTTGGCTTTCTTTGCCTTCTAGAATACTTCTTTAACTGGAGTTCTATTGAAGGCCCACTGTACTTCATCACCCTACTGAGATTGACGCGTCCTTGAAGTTTTGCTACTTTTAGGCGAAGAACGCCCTTCGAAATTCAACCCTGATTCTTGCATTTTAGTAATTGTCTTTTGACCAATCCCTTTAACGCGTTGACTTAAATCATCAATACTTTGAAAACTTCCACCCTTGTCACGTTCAGCGATAATTGCCTTGGCACGAGTTGGCCCTACACCCTTAACTGCTTCTAAGGTCTCTTGAGTAGCCGTGTTAATGTCTATAGCATAGGCGTACCCACCTAACAACATCGAGGTCATCATTGCTGCAGTAATTAAGCTTTTTTTAAAGCGCCATAATTGATTTTTGATGTGACATAAATCCATAATTTCTCCTAAGTTAGTTTCCCAAAACAAATGCCTTGGGAATGATCTAACGAGAGTAATTAGAATCCGTTGACAGCTAAATGAATTTAAAGCGGCGCTGCAAGATAATCAGCATTAGCTGATAGCCAAGTAATGTATTGGCCCACACCCTGCTCAACCGATAAGAAGTCTTGTTGATATCCAGCGTGCCGTAAATGCTCTAAGCTTGCTTCTGTAAATGATTGATATTTACCCTTTAAGTCATCCGGAAAATCAATGTACTGAATTTTTTTATTCTTGACTAAATTTTCAAGAGATTGTTCACTAAAATCATTTCCTGATTTATTTTTTTCTAAGCTATTAACTACAGTTTTTGCGATGTCATTAAACGGTTGCGCTCTACCCGTTCCTAAATTAAAAATACCACTTTTTTCTGGATGATCTAAAAAGAATAAGTTAACTTTAACCACATCTGATACAGAAACAAAATCTCTCGATTGCTCTCCAGCTTCATAACCATCATGCGATCCAAATAACTTAACCACACCATTCTTGGTGTACTCGTGAAAATGATGAAATGCCACAGAAGCCATTCGGCCTTTATGAGATTCTCTTGGACCGTAAACGTTAAAATACCTAAACCCAACTACTTGAGAACTCAATGACTTTTCAAGTAATCGACGTCGCAATACTTGATCAAATAGAAATTTTGAATAACCATAAACATTAAGAGGCTTCTCAAATTGGCGGGCTTCTATAAAGGAGCCTGATCCACCATATGTTGCTGCTGATGAAGCGTATAAAAGAGGAATTTTTTGAGATTGACATAAATCTAATAGACGTAAGGTGTAACGGAAGTTGTTTTCCATCATCATCTTCCCATTAGATTCCATCGTGTCAGAACAAGCACCTTGATGCAACACCCCATCAATCTTGCCAAAACGACCCGCTTCTAAGCTGTCTAAGAATTCGCTTTTATCGACATAATCTGCAATATCAAGGTCTGCTAAATTGCGATACTTCATCGCTGGAATCAACTCGTCAACAACAATAATGTCGGTAACTCCACGCTGATTAAGCGCTTCAACTAAATTCGATCCAATAAACCCTGCTGCACCTGTCACAATGTATCTCATAATAGTTCCTCCCAAGATACAGTCGCAGTACCTAACTTGCCAACCACAATCCCACCCGCACGGTTAGCAAGACACATCGCTTTGTGCCAATCCCAACCCGCCGTTAAAGCTACCGCTAAAGCACTAATCACAGTGTCACCAGCGCCAGATACATCAAAGACCTCTCGCGCCTGAGCAGAAACATGAGTAACTTCATTTTTTCTAAATAAAGTCATTCCCTCTTCAGATCGAGTCAGAAGAAGTGCCTCTAAGCCTAAATCTTCTCTTAAGTTTTGAGCCTTTTGTGTCAAATCAACTTCATTTGACCACGGACCAATCACCTGTCTTAATTCACTTCTATTGGGGGTAATAGCGGTGGCTCCACGGTATTTATTAAAATCAGAACCCTTAGGATCAACCAATACCATTTTATTGGCCGCACGCGCCTTCTCAATCATTTGATGAATATGCTTAAGAGCCCCTTTACCATAATCCGACAAGATAACAGTCTGGGCTTTAGGTAACTCTGACTCAAAAATAGCCAACTTAGATAAAAGCGCATCTTTAGTGGGCTCTTGCTCAAAGTCCAATCGGATTAATTGCTGTTGTCTTGCAATAACGCGTAGTTTAACTATGGTTGGAACCGAGGCATCTACTTGTAAATGACTAGAAATCCCAAGACCCGATAACATGTGATTGAGTGTTTTACCAGGCTCATCATCACCAATCAGGCCCAGAATACTGATATTCGCACCTAATGACGCTCCATTACGCGAGACGTTAGCAGCACCCCCTAGTCGCTCTTCCATTCTTTGTATCTGAACCACAGGAACGGGAGCCTCTGGAGATATCCTATCAGTATCGCCAAACCAGTAACGATCCAACATTACATCACCCACCACAAGAATTTGCACTTTTTTAAATGCAATGACATCAGACTCTTCAAGCTTGATCATAGGGGCCGGATTTGTATTTACCATCAATAGATTGTAATTCGAGTTTAGTTATGTCGACCAATACCATGATAAACAAAGCCTAACTCTGAAAGTGCTGTCGGGTCATATAAGTTTCTTCCATCAAAGATGATGGGGTTTTTCATCTGCGCCTTGAGCGTCTCAAAGTTAGGACTGCGAAATGCTTTCCATTCTGTAACAATAATTAAAGCATCCGCTCCTACTACTGCTTTCATTGGATTATCAACGGTCCTTACCCGCCCTAATAATTCAGGGGTCCCTTTAAAATCTTGAGCTAACGCATGCAAAGCTTCTTGAGTTGCTACAGGGTCATGGGCCACAATACTTGCGCCACGATGAACTAACTCATTAATAATAATCCGGCTTGGAGCCTCTCTCATATCATCAGTATTTGGCTTAAACGCTAACCCCCACAATGCAAAGGTCTTACCAGATAAATCTTGCCCAAATTGTTTTAAAATTTTATTCACTAGAATTTTCTTTTGCGCCTCATTAACATCTTCAACGGCACGTAATATCTTTAAATCTAAGTGGTGATCATTGGCGGTTTTCGCAAGAGCTTGTACATCTTTCGGAAAACATGATCCTCCATAACCCGTCCCTGCATAAAGAAATCCATAACCAATTCTTGAATCAGAGCCGATACCCTGTCTAACAGACTCAATATCAGCACCAACAACATCAGCTAAATTTGCCAATTCATTCATAAAGGAAATACGCGTTGCCAACATAGAATTAGCAGCATACTTAGTGAGCTCAGAGCTCTTTACATCCATGTAAAAAGTTCGTTCATGGTTTCTGTTAAATGGGCTATACAACTTTCTGACAAGATCTTTGGCATAACGTCCATTTTCATCGTCATCTGTTCCCACAACAATACGATCTGGGCGCATAAAGTCTTCTACCGCCGCCCCCTCTTTTAAAAATTCTGGATTAGATACTACAGAGAATTTAATGTTATCTAATTGACGGTCTTTTAATTCCTGAAAGATGGTTTCTTTGACACGGTGAGCTGTGCCAACAGGCACAGTCGATTTATCAATCACTACCTTTGATCCGTCCATATAACGACCAATGTTTTTAGCCGCAGCAAGAACATATTGCAAATCAGCAGAACCGTCTTCATCTGGAGGAGTCCCCACAGCTATAAATTGTATTTCGCCATGATCAACACTTGCCTTAATATCCGTTGAGAATTGGATTCTCTTAGCTTGAAAATTACGCTCAATGATTTCTTTTAAACCTGGCTCATAAATAGGTACGCCACCCGAATTTAACAAATCAATCTTTTTTTTATCCAGATCAAGACAAAATACTTCATTACCCAGTTCTGCCAAACAGGCACCTGTGACCAGTCCGACGTATCCACTTCCAATAATGGTCACTTTCACAAAATTCTCCTCTACATTTTTTATGTCTTACATCGATGGCGTTGTGCTGGGTGAAAAACCTTCATTCCGTTTCGGTGAGTATACATCCCAATGATTACAGCCTGGACACTGCCAATAAAAGCGCCTCGCCCTAAATCCACAACTACTACAGGTGTACTTCACCAGTATGTTAGTTCTTTGCTTTAATAAATCTAAAGAAGCTTTAATATCGCTCGCTCGCTCTTCTTGGTGAGCTTTTTGGGCAATGAGGTACTGCGCTTCAAAACGCTTTTGCATTGCAATCAGACTTGGTGTGTGCAGTAATACTGCCCCCATTAATTGCTCTGCGATTTCAGGCCCTTCAATCTCAATCACGTATTTAAATACCTGTTCTAAAAGCTCACCCCCAGCATGCTGGTCCAGGTTTTTCTTAAGCATGTGCAACCCTTCGAAAGCATTGTCACAATCTTGATAAGCTTTCATCCATCGATCTGCTATCAAAGGCAAATATGCTGGATGGTGCCCCTCAATTTTTTTCCATATCTCGATTGCCTCTTGAGGCCTTTGCATCGCCATCATTAATTCACCCTGCAAAATAATTCCCCGTATATGATCAGGAACTATTTCTATAGCTTTGTTTACAGCAGTTTGTGCTGCTTGAATTTCTTTTCTTCGTAATGCTTCTACAGTAATCTCACAATAAAAGTGTGCAATTTGATGCGGGTAATTTTGATCTTTTGAATTCGTTAATTCTTTGGCAGAAATGATTGCCTTTTGCCAATCTTTTTCAATTTGATACATTTCTAATAAAGCAGTTTTAGCCTGCTCACTATATCTTCCACGACCAACTCGGTTTAAGCTGAGCTCAGCCCTATCTAATAGCCCTGCTCTTAAAAAATCTCTACCCAATTCATAAGCGGCATGATCTTTATCGCGAGTGGATATATCTGTACGATTGACAAGGTGTTGGTGAACTCGGATAGCCCTTTCGGTTTCTCCACGACGACGGAATAAGCTCCCTAAGGCAAAATGTAGCTCAACAGTTTCTGGATCTAATTGGGCAACTTCTACCAAAGCATCGATCGCCTTATCTGGTTGCTCACTGAGAAGTAGATTTAAGCCTCGAAATGTTGATTTTTGCTTTTTTGCACGATCAATTTCATCTTCAGCATCCTCAAGCCTTTTATCCCAAGTTGAAGCAAGCCACCCCAATCCGAACATAATCGGCAATGACACCAATGCGAAATTTTCAATCTGCATTGATTTTCGCCCGGCGACTTGTTTTATAAAAGGATAGGCCTGATAAAAGAATCCCCAAAAGGAAAAACCCTAGGCATAAGAATGCAACAGAGATACTAAATACTTGTCCAGGAAACCACTGTAATTCTACTGTCTGGAAATTAGAGGTTGCAATAATAAATAGAAACAAGAACAAAACAACCCGCGTAGCAATTAACAAGAGTCTCCAAATCGACTGCAAAATAACGGTCATTCCACCTTGCCATTTTTCACTGAATTGGCCGAGGCCTTGTAATCAACTCTTTCACGTAATTCTTTACCAGGCTTAAAATGAGGTACTTTTTTCTCAGGTATATGTACCGTATCTCCTGATTTTGGATTTCTACCTACTCGAGCAGGACGATGATGCAAAACAAAACTTCCAACACCTCGAAGTTCAATTCGCTTGCCATCTACCAGCGCCTTTGTCATGGTATCTAAAAGCGTCTTAACGGCCATCTCAACATCTCGCGGAAGTAATTGCGGAAATTGCTGAGATAAGAGTTCAACTAACTCTGAGCGAGTAATTGAATTCTCAGAGTCGTCTGATGTTCTAGTGATTAGGTCATTTTGGTTCATAAAAACAAATTCCTAAAAAATGAATACCGCTACACAAAGGTAGCGGCATTCTATACATTACCCTTGATTATCAAGCTTAGCTTTAAGCAAAGCACCTAGATTAGTAGTTCCAGAACTTGCGTCATTTTGTTGCAACTTCGTCATGGCTTCTTGCTGATCAGCACTGTCTTTCGCTTTGATCGATAAATTAATACTTCTCGATTTGCGATCAACGTTAATAATCATCGCAGTAATGCTATCACCTTCTTTGAGAACATTCCTGGCATCTTCCACACGGTCTGTTGATATTTCAGAAGCACGTAAGTACCCTTCGACTTCATCAACCAACTGAATCACAGCACCCTTAGCATCAATTGACTTCACGGTCCCCTTAACTAAAGCACCTTTGTCATTTTCCGCAGTGAAATTATTAAATGGATCACCTGAAAGCTGTTTGACACCAAGAGAAATACGCTCTTTTTCAACATCAATGGCAAGAACAACTGCTTCAATCTCGTCACCTTTTTTGAACTTCTTGACAGCTTCTTCACCAGATTCCTGCCAAGATAAGTCAGATAAATGAACCAAACCATCTATACCGCCATCTAATCCAATAAAGACACCAAAATCAGTAATGGATTTAATTGCGCCTGATAATTTATCACCCTTATTGTGTAAGCGAGCAAACTCATCCCATGGATTTGTTTTACATTGCTTCATACCTAGACTAATACGACGTTTATCTTCGTCAATATCAAGGACCATAACTTCGACTTCTAAGCCTAATTGAACCGCTTTTCCTGGAGCAATATTTTTATTAGTCCAGTCCATTTCAGAAACGTGAACTAGTCCTTCAATACCTGTCTCGATTTCTACGAAAGCACCATAGTCAGTCAAATTAGTAACCTTACCAAACAAACGTGTACTTGGTGGGTAACGACGTGCAATACCAACCCATGGATCATCACCTAATTGTTTAATACCTAATGAAACACGGTTTTTATCTTGGTCGTAACGTAGGATTTTTGCAGTCACTTCTTGTCCTACGGTCAACACTTCACTTGGATGACGAACACGACGCCATGCTAAGTCAGTAATGTGTAACAAACCATCAATACCACCTAAGTCTACGAATGCGCCGTAGTCAGTAATATTTTTAATGATTCCTTGGACAACCGTACCTTCTTTTAGGTTTTCCATTAACTTGCTACGCTCTTCACCTTGGCTTGCCTCAACTACAGCACGGCGTGACAAGACAACGTTATTTCTCTTGCGATCAAGCTTGATCACTTTGAAATCCATGGTCTTACCTTCAAACGGAGATGTATCTTTAATTGGACGCGTATCCAATAAAGAACCTGGTAAGAAAGCACGGATGCCGTTAACCATTACAGTTAAACCACCCTTAACCTTACCAGTCACAGAACCAGTTACGATTTCGCCCTGTTCTAAGGCTTTTTCAAGGTTCATCCAAGATGCAAGACGCTTTGCTTTGTCACGAGACAATATCGTGTCACCGTAACCATTTTCTAAAGCATCAATAGCTACAGAAACAAAATCACCAGGTTGAACATCAATTTCACCCTGGTCATTATGGAATTCTTCAACGGGAATAAATGCTTCTGATTTAAGACCTGCATTTACGACTACAAAATTATGGTCAATACGGACCACTTCAGCGGAGATGACCTGCCCAGTCTTCATATTTGAACGGGCTAAGGATTCTTCGAATAAGGCTGCAAAAGATTCTGACATGAATTTCACTTTTTATCGGCATAACCGACGGTTAGGTTAAAAAACTTTCGATTGAGACGCTTTTAATAGAACCACTCTTAACAAATGGCGCGCCGGGATTCAACAAAAAGATCTATTTTACAACTCTGTTTAAAACTTACAACTCTGTTAATTCGTACCACCCCAGTATTTGCCGTACAGCTTGCTCTACTGTCAAATGGGACGTATCCAACATCTTTGCACCTGTTGCAAGAGTAAGAGGAGATGCTGTGCGCTCAATATCGCGCGCATCGCGTTCTTCTAAATCTTGAGTCAAGACCAATATATTAGCAGAAATACCTTTGGCAATCAATTGTTTATATCTACGCTCTGCTCGAATTGCCACATCTGCTGTTAAAAATACCTTTAACTGCGCTTCTGGAAAAATAACCGTTGTCATGTCCCGACCATCTGCGACCAACCCAGGAGTAGTTAAAAATGAACGCTGAAAATCATATAACCCTTGCCTAACCGCCTGAATTGCACCCACTGCAGATGCCCGCAGCCCCATCTCTTCCGTTCGAATTAAATCGCTAACATCTTGATTCTTATAAAATATCTTCTCGCCATCAAAGTGAACGGGGAGATTTTTTGCAATATCGTAGAGTTGACTTTCTTGAGAAAAGGAAACTCCAAGCTCTTTACTCACTAGGCCGACTAATCTGTAAAGTGACCCACTATCTAGGTAGTTGAATTTAAGTTTATGAGCAACCTTTTGCGCAACTGTCCCTTTACCCGAGGCTGTAGGACCATCAATAGCGATAATCGGAATTAGTCTCATTTTAGACATTTTAGGAAACAATCCCTAAAAAATCATCAAAATAATTGGGGTAAGTCTTGGTTACACACTCGGGGTGATTGATTTGAATTGGCAGAGGTCCAAAAGCCGCCAATGAAAAACACATCGCCATCCGGTGGTCGTCATAGGTGTCAATACCACCTTTAGGATGCAACCAAGTCGCAGGAGGAGTGACTTTGATATAGTCGTCTCCAGCAATCACTTGAGCACCTAACTTTTTAAGCTCTGTGGTCATTGCTGCAATCCTATCTGTCTCTTTAACTTTCCAACTCGCTATCCCAGTCAGCGTCGATGGGCCATCTGCAAATAGCGCCAAGACAGCTAAGGTCATCGCAGCATCAGGAATTGCGGTGCAATCTAGTTCAATGGCTTTTAGTCTAAAGTCCTCAGTGTCAATACCTCTGACTTCAATCCAGTTTTGTCCTTGTGAGATATTGGCTCCCATCATGGATAGTGCCTGAGCAAAAGCCACATCACCTTGAATACTTTCTCGACCCACCCCGTGAATCTTAAGAGGACCACCTCCTAATGCCCCTGCTGCCAAAAAATAAGAAGCAGATGATGCGTCACCTTCAACCCAGAACTCTCCTGGCGATACATAAACAGGAGCTTGTTTTTTTTCATGTGCCGGAATAATAAAACGTTGCCAACCCTCATTCTCAACCTTTATCCCAAATTTTTCCATGAGACGTAAAGTAATCTCAATATAGGGTTTGGATATAAGCTCACCTTTTACCTGAACTTCAATCGGATTCGAGTGCTGGGTTAATGGCAATGCCATCAATAGGGCCGTTAAAAACTGACTCGATACATCACCCCGGACTTGAACTGGTTTGTTCGTTAAAATCTGACCAGGTTTAATCTGCAAAGGGGGATAACCCTGTTGACCTAGATAATCAATTTGCGCACCAATAGTTGTTAATCCATCAACCAAGTCTCTAATGGGTCGCTCATGCATACGAGGAACTCCATGCAAATGGTATATCCCACTCATCACACTTAAGGCAGCAGTTAGGGGACGAATCGCCGTTCCTGCATTCCCCATAAATAAATCTGCTTCTTTTTCTGGAAATACCCCATTGCAACCTTCTACGTCTAAACTCAATTCAATATTTTTATTATCATGAAGCGTAACTCCTAATTTCCGAAGCGCACTTAACATGACCTGGGTATCGTCTGAGTCTAAAAGCCCGTACAATCTAGTTGTCCCTTGTGCCAATGCACTGAGCAGTAAAACTCGATTGGAAATACTTTTTGACCCAGGTAAAGTAATACTTCCCTTTGCATGAAACAATTTTGGAATTTGAATCAATGGCACATGCACAATTACCCCTCCCAGTTATTTCTGGATAAACTAGCTTGAGTAAACATTTTTTCTAAAAGTTCGCCGTCAGATTCTTGCAGTGCCGTCCTCATACGATCCAGAATTTGCTGATAAGAATCTAGTTCTTTTAGGATCGATGCGCGGTTTGCAATGCTAATGTCTCGCCACATTTCTGGACTTGAACCTGCAATTCTTGTGAAATCGCGAAAACCAGCGCCTGCATGCCTAAATTTTAGAGAAGCATCCTCTGCATTAGTTACCTGCAGCATAAGCGCATAGGACAACAAATGCGGCAAGTGTGAGACTGTTGCAAATATTGCATCATGTTGCACAGCAGACATTTTATAAATGTTTGAACCCAACTGAGCCCAAAGTGCTTCAATACGATCAGTTGCCACCTTGGTATTTTCTTGAATCGGACAAAGAACGACCTGCCGATCTAAAAATAAATCTTCTTGAGCCGCAAAAGCCCCATGTTTGGCCCCGCCCGCAATAGGATGCGCCGGAATGAATTGCCCGACCTTCTCACCTAGAGCTAACTTAGCTGCTGCAATCACATCTGATTTTGTACTGCCCACATCCATAATTAATGTAGATGGTTGTAAATGTGGCAATACACCTTCTAGAATTTTTTGAGTTTTGGATACGGGAACAGAAATGATAATGAGATCCGCATCACAAATATCTTTTTCAAAGCTTCCAATGGAGTCAATCGCACCGATGTGTAATGCCGCATCTAAATTACTTTGAGAACGTCCACAACCCACCAGGCTTTGAGCTATTTTTTTATTTTTTAGCGCAAGTCCAAGAGAAGCGCCAATTAAACCAACACCAATGAGAACAACTTTATTGAACGCCACATTTGCAACTAAGGTTTTAGATGGAGATGAAGTCAAAGGATTATCGTCCTAAGGCTTTTTTAAGTGCTATTAAAAAAGCCTTATTTTCAGAAGGTAATCCAATTGAAATCCGCAACCATTCAGGTAATCCATAATTATTAACAGGTCGAACAATCACGCCTTGCTTTAATAGGGCTAAATTGACTCTTGTCCCCGCCTCAACATCATCCCCAACCTTAATCAATACAAAATTACCAGAAGATGGTAAAAAATGAATCCCCATTTCTTGAAATGCTTGTGTTAATTGCAAATAGCCCTCTTGATTAACCCTTGCACCTTCTTTTAAAAATTCATCATCTTGAACAGCAGCAATCGCTGCAGCTTGAGCAAGACTATTAACGTTAAAAGGTTGCCTTATACGATTGAGCAAATCAGTAATTGTGGGGCAAGCAATACTATACCCAATACGCAATCCAGCAAGGCCATACGCTTTTGATAAACTTCGAGAAACAATCACATTGGGATATCTTTTAGAAAAAGCAATCGAGTCATACCGTTGAGATGGACTGAGATACTCATTATAAGCTTCATCAAGAACAATCACAATATGTCCCGGAACTTGTTTGAAAAAATCATCAAGCTCTTGTCCTGACAGAAAACTCCCTGTGGGGTTATTGGGGTTAGCTACAAATATGAGCTTAGTTCTTTCATTAATCGCTTTAAGCATGCCATTTAAATCATGCCCCAAATTCTCAGGGGTCGCAGAAATTTCTATTGCTTTAGCACCTACCGCCTGAGTTGCAAGAGGATAAACCGCAAAGGCATGTTTAGAGAAAATGATTTCATCATCTTTCTGTGCAACAGCGCGAGCAGCCAATTCCAAGATGTCATTACTACCATTACCTAATGTAATCCACTCATCTGAAACATCATTTTTTTTTGCCAGAATTTGCTTTAATTCAAAGCCGTTCGAATCTGGATATCGACCTAAATCGTGCGCTGCTAATTCAATTGCTTTAAGGGCGGACTTTGGAATACCCAAGGGGTTTTCATTAGAGGCTAACTTAACAATCTTAGCTTCATCTAAGCCAAATTGACGAGCTACTTCACTAATGGGTCTACCGCCAATATATGGAGCAATGGCTCGAACTTGCTCTAAGCCAAAAATGTGTTTATCTTTTTGAGTCGACATATGAATTTCTTTTCTAAAGCAGATTAAAGCGAACTTTTTGGGTAAGACCCTAAGCATTTGTAATAGGCCGCAATGGTTTTTAATTTGTCTAAAGCCTTGGCAACATTTACATCCGTTTGATGACCATCAATGTCAATATAAAAGTAATATTCCCAAGTACCAGTTCGTGCGGGTCTTGATTCAAAGCGGTTCATTGAGACATTGAATTCATCTAATGGAGCAAGTAATCGATAAACTGCTCCAGGTTGATTGGCTACAGACAAAATGAGAGAGGTTTGATCGCGACCACTTGGACCACAAGCCTGTTTTCCAATGACAACAAAACGTGTGCGATTATGCAAGTCATCTTGAATACCCTCACATAAAATTTGTAAACCATAACTTTGAGCAGCATTCATGCTGGCAATTGCCAAATATTGTGGATTCAGTGCGGCTAATTTAGCAGCCTCTCCATTACTTGCTACTGCCTGCCTTTGTAACTGAGGAACATGGCTATTAAGCCACTGTTGGCATTGAGCTAAAGCTTGCGGATGGGCTAAGACTTGAACAGCATCCTCCATACGCCCATGTAATGAAAGAAGGTTATGTCGAATCGGCAAAGAAACTTCACCAATAATCGTAACGTTTGACTCAAGCAATAAGTCAAGGGTTCTTGAAATAACACCTTCCGAAGAGTTTTCAATAGGAACAACACCAAATTCTGAATGGTCACTCTCTACTTGACGAAAAATTTCATCCAATGTTTGACATGATTTTTGATGCGTTCCAGAACCAAAAAACTTACTCGCCGCTTCTTCTGAAAAGGTCCCAATTGGTCCTAAATAAGCGACAGTTTGAATCGCCTCGACCGAACGACAAGCAGACATAATCTCAGTCCAAATCGCCTTGATACCCTCTGCTTTAATTGGACCAGGATTAATACCCGCAAGTTTTTTTAGGACCTGCTGTTCACGTTCTGGTCGAAAGACTGGAGCCCCAGTTTCATGTTTTATTTTTCCAACATCTAGCGCAACAGATGCTCTCTCCGATAACAAAGCAATAATCTGACGATCTAAATTATCTATCTTGTCTCGCAGTGGACGCAAACGGTCATCATCATTTGACATTAAGCTCGCCTTTCAAAATCTTTCAAAAATTCCTCTAACTTCTTTACACCAGCTAAAGGCATTGCGTTATAAATGCTTGCTCTGATACCACCAACACTTTTGTGTCCTTTAAGTCCAATTAGACCTAATTCTTGACTTTCTTGCAAAAATTTCTCGTAAAGACTTTCATCTCTGAGGAAAAATGTAACATTCATTCTAGAACGGTTATTTTTAGCTACTTTACCTTCATAAAGAGCACTTTGATCAAGAATGTCATAAAGTAATTTAGCTTTTTGAATATTGGTGACTTCGATTGCTTTAACACCACCCTGTTTTTTGATCCATTCAAAAACTTTTCCAGCAAAATAAATTGCAAATGTGGGTGGTGTATTAATCATTGAGTCACTCGTGACTTGAGTTTTCCAGTCCCAAATGGTTGGAGTAATGGGCATCGCGTGTCCAATTAAATCTTCACGCACCACTAAAATAGTGAGTCCTGCTGGCCCAATATTTTTTTGTATACCGCCAAATAAAACACCGTACTGACTCACATCCATCTCTCTAGAAAGCATATGGCTAGAAATATCAGCCACGATGGGAACACTTCCAACATTTGGCAACTGATGAATTTCTACCCCGCCTACGGTTTCATTAGTGCAAAGATGGATGTATGCAGAATCTGAAGAAAGATCCCAAGTGGAAACATCAGGAACATAGGTGAAACCTTCATTTTTTGTATTTGCAACAACACGTGCGTTGCCATACTTCGTAGCTTCTTTGGCGGATTTTTCTGACCACACCCCACTGACAAGAAAATCAGCTTGAGAGCTAACTTTGCCAAGTCCCATGAGATTCATAGGAATGGCCGCATTTTGTCCCATTGCCCCACCTTGCAAAAACAAAACTTTGTAATTTGAGGGAATCTGCATAAGCTCAGTAATATCAGACAAGGCTTTTTCGTAGCAAGCCATAAAAGCTTTACTACGATGGCTCACTTCCATAACCCCAGCGCCTATCTTTTGCCAATTGAGGATGTCATGACTGGCCTCGAGAAGAACCTCTTCTGGCAATGTAGCGGGACCGGGTGCGAAGTTATAGATGCGATTTTCAAAAGACATTTTGACAACCTAGCCCAATAAATAGTGATTATTTAGTTATTATCTATCGAATCTTCGCCACTTGGGCCAATATCAGTTGAAGCATCATCAACCTCTGGCTGAGTCTCTTCTTCATCATCTATTTCAGAATCACTCTCTGCAATTCTTTGCAAGCCCGAGAGGAAGGTTCCATCATCAACACTGATTAAAGTAACACCTTGCGTTGATCGACCCATTTCACGAATTTCTGAAACTCTGGTTCGCACAAGAACTCCGCCCGTTGTAATGAGCATAATCTGATCTTCAGGTGATACAAGAGCAGCAGCTACAACCTTACCATTACGATCGGACGTCTGAATCGCAATCATTCCTTTAGTGCCGCGACCATGACGAGTGTATTCAGCTAATGGAGTTCGCTTACCAAAGCCATTTTCAGTTGCAGTCAGAACACTACTTGGCAAATTAACTTGGCTTTCATCACCCTCAATTGGCGTGATCTGTTCTGAGGGGGCTACCAACATGGCAATGACCTGATGACCAGCACCCAAATTCATTCCCCTTACGCCGCGAGCTGTTCTACCCATTGGCCTGACATCATTTTCGTCAAAGCGGACCGCTTTGCCACCGTCAGAAAACAGCATCACATCATGATGTCCATCTGTAATCTCGGCACCGACTAAATGATCGCCATCATCTAAATCAACAGCAATGATTCCACCTTTGCGTGGATTAGAAAAATCACTTAAGCGAGATTTTTTAACAACCCCTTGTCGTGTAGCCATAAAGACATATTGATTCTCGACATAACCTTTGATCGGAAGGATCACTGTGATCTTTTCGCCATCAATTAACGGGAACATATTGATAATAGGTTTACCCCTCGATGTACGACTTCCCTGAGGAACTTCCCATACTTTTAACCAATACAAACGGCCACGATCAGAAAAACACAAAATAGTATCGTGAGTATTAGCTACAAATAAAGTCTGTATCCAATCTTCATCTTTTGTCGTAGTGGCCTGTTTACCACGACCACCTCGTTTTTGAGCACGGTATTCTGTAAGAGGCTGACTCTTCATATAGCCCGTGTTTGACAAAGTCACAACTAAGTCTTGAGGCGTAATTAAATCCTCTGTGAATAACTCAGTTGCATTCATCTCAATATATGAGCGCCGGCCATTGTCTGATCCTTCTTGACCAAATTCAGACTTAGCCTTCATTAATTCTTCACGAATGACATCTGTCACTCTTTCAGGACGCGATAACAAATCTAGAAGATCAGTAATTTGAGTCATAACTTCTTTGTACTCTTCAACAATCTTTTCCTGCTCTAAACCAGTTAAACGTTGCAAACGCATTTGCAAAATTTCTTGTGCTTGATCTTCTGAAAGACGATACAGACCATCTTCTTGAAGTCCTAAATGCATTGGCAAGCGGTCTGGTCGATAGGAGTTTCGCCCACCCACTGTATTCGTCTCTGCACGAGAAAGCATTTCTCTAACGACGGAAGAATCCCATGCTTGATGCATCAATTCTTTTTTAGCCTCGGGCGGATTTGGTGCAGCCTTAATTAGGGCAATAAATTCATCAATATTGGCTAAAGCGACCGCTAAACCTTCTAAAACGTGTCCCCGATCTCTAGCTTTTTTCAATTCAAATAATGTTCTACGTGTTACAACTTCACGTCGATGACGCAAAAAGCACTCCAACATTTGCTTCAAATTCAGTAATCGAGGCTGGTTATCCACCAAAGCCACCATATTCATACCAAAATTATCTTGTAATTGGGTGTTCTTATACAGGTTATTAAGAACAACCTCAGGTACCTCGCCACGCTTGAGCTCAATAACAACTCTCATTCCTGACTTATCAGATTCGTCTCGAATATCTGAAATTCCTTCAACCTTTTTCTCGGTGACTAATTCAGCAATTCGCTCTAGTAAGTTCTTTTTATTAACTTGATAAGGCAGTTCGTCAACAATAATGGACTGACGCTGTCCTTTTTCCATGTCTTCAAAGTGCGTTTTAGCACGCATGATCACCCGACCACGGCCAGTTCGATAACCTTCTCTAACCCCTTGAATTCCATATATAATTCCGCCAGTCGGAAAGTCTGGAGCAGGAACAAACTCAATTAAATCATCAATCGTACAGTCCGCATTAGCCAATAAATGTAGGCATGCCGAAATAATTTCGTCAATATTGTGTGGGGGAATATTGGTTGCCATCCCCACCGCAATACCCGACGAGCCATTAATTAATAAGTTAGGTATTTTTGCTGGAAGAATGAGCGGTTCATGCTCACTGCCATCATAGTTGGGACCAAAATCAACAGTTTCTTTATCAATATCGGCTAACAACTCATGAGCTATCTTAGATAAACGAATTTCGGTATAACGCATCGCTGCTGCATTATCACCGTCTACTGAACCAAAGTTTCCCTGCCCATCAACAAGCATGTATCTTAAAGAAAAGTTCTGCGCCATTCGAACAATCGTGTCATAAACGGCAGAATCTCCGTGGGGATGGTACTTACCAATCACATCACCAACAATACGGGCAGACTTCTTATAGGCCCTGTTCCAGTCATTATTGAGCTCATGCATAGCGAATAAAACCCGCCGATGCACGGGTTTTAGACCATCTCTAGCATCGGGCAAGGCCCTTCCAACGATGACGCTCATGGCATAGTCCAAATAGGACCGCCGCATTTCATCTTCTAGTGATACGGGTAGTGTTTCTTTAGCGGCTTGTTCCATGTCATTATTTTATCATGCGAAATTTTTGCCCCTAAACCTTCGCTTTTTTTGCTAGTTGCATCAAAGCCACACTGTAACTACCATTAACTTATGAACTGTTATACTAGTAGAAGTAATTTCAACTCGCATATTTAACATTAAACAGATTCAGGGACCAATAATGAATACATTCATCCGTAAATTGACAACCAAAGTTTCCTTATTGACACTTTTGGTTTTTTTAGGTTTTGCTAACGCGCAACAACCTGGCACTATCGATAACATCAATTCTGGTAGCGGCAACATTGTTCGATCCGGTGCTGATTCAACATTGTGCTGGCGTGAGAACAACTGGACGCCTGCAACTGCAGCGGCTGATTGTGATGGCGCACTTAAAAAAGTAGCTCCTGTTGCAAAAGCTGCGCCTGCTGCACCTGCTGCTCCAGTTGTTACAAGTTCAAAAGTAACTCTTTTCGCTGATGCTTTATTTGACTTTGACAAGTCAGTTCTTAAGCCAGAAGGAACTCAAAAGTTAAATGAATTAGTTGCAAAGCTTAAGGGTGTAACAGTTGAAGTGATTATTGTTATCGGTTTCACAGATAACGTAGGATCTGCAAAATACAATAAAACACTCTCGTTAAAGCGTGCTGAAGCTGTTAAAGCTTACTTGACAAAGAATGGTGTTGAAACTGGTCGTGTTTACACTGAAGGTAAAGGATTCGCTGAGCCAGTTGGCGATAACAAAACAGCTGCTGGACGTGCACTTAACCGTCGTTCAGTAATTGAAGTTATTGGTACAAAGCCAGTTACACAATAATTACTTAGTTGCTTTAAACTAAAAGGCCCGGTACTACCGGGCTTTTTTAATGGGTAAACTTATCAATGAATGAGAATAAAGATCAAGCTGAACTAGATAAGTTCAGCGAACTAGCAAGCCGATGGTGGGATCCTACCAGTGAATTTAAGCCTCTTCACGAGATTAACCCTCTTCGCCTCAAATGGATTCAAAGCTTTGTTGAATTATCCCAAGCAAAAACTCTAGATGTCGGTTGTGGAGGCGGAATACTCTCGGAATCAATGGCTCTAGTTGGCGCGCAAGCAAAAGGTATTGATTTGTCTGAGAAAGCACTTAGCGTGGCAAAGTTACATGCACTTGAGACACAAACAACTCTAGAATATGAACTCATTAGTGTTGAATCATTAGCTACCACTCATCCAAACCACTTTGATATTGTGACCTGCATGGAAATGCTCGAGCATGTTCCAGATCCACTATCAGTGATTAGTTCATGTGCAAAACTTGCTAAACCCGGTGCATGGTTATTTTTTAGCACCCTAAATCGCAACTTAAAGTCATATCTAATGGCTATCATTGGCGCAGAATATATCCTAAATCTTCTACCCAAAGGAACTCATGATTATGCAAAATTTATCAAGCCCTCCGAATTAAGTCAATTCATAAGGTCTACTGATTTAGAAATCGTCGACATGACAGGTTTACATTACAACCCTTTGACACAAACCTACACCCTTGGTGGAAATGTCGATGTTAATTATTTTATTGCCGCAAGAAAACCAGAAAGAATTACTGAGTTATGAGTGTATGTTTGTTTGAGAGTGTCTTTTTTGATTTAGATGGAACTCTAGTAGATACCGCCCCAGACTTAGCAGGGGCTGCCAATAAAATGCGGCTTGACCGCTTGCTACCGATGATCAACAAAGATAATTATCGACCCCATGCATCATCCGGAGCACGGGGCCTACTCAGCATTGCTTTTGGCATCACTCCTGAGCATCGAGACTATAAAATCCTACAAGAAGAATTTTTGAGAAATTATGAAAACGAGATTCATGTTGAAAGTAAATTCTTTGAGGGTATTGATGAGTTATTAACCTTACTTGATGACGAAAAAATTCCTTGGGGCATCATTACCAATAAACATTCGAGATATACAAAGCGTCTTGTCAAAAGCATTGGTCTTGATAAACGCACCAATGTGATTGTCAGCGGCGATACGACTCCACATGCCAAACCTCACCCAGATCCAATTCTCTTCGCTACCAAATTAGCTCGTGTTAATCCAGAAACTTCTATCTATATTGGTGATGACAAACGAGATATTGAAGCGGGTCAAGCTGCCGGCATGAAAACAATGGCTGCAGCCTATGGCTATTGGCCAAACAATGTTCCTCCAAATGAATGGGGAGCAGATTATATCGTTAAGACCCCTTCGGATATTAAGGCTATTTTGTTTTCCTGATAAAAGTTATAATGTATGACCAGCTATGCATTGCATCAACATGGGACCGACATGGTTTCGACGTGGATTGCGAAGCATGAAGGGCATACCGAGGACCCGTTATCTCGTAAATCAATGGGAATGTAATAACTGCTAACGACGAACGTTACGCACTAGCCGCTTAATTGCGGTTGCCCTTAGACCAGCTTGCCGATAGGCTGGGGTAGAAATACCATCTAAGGTCATATTTATCGGATCGTGCCGTTAGGGGTCACTATTAACGGAGCTAAAACTAAAGTGAATCGTTTTGTCAGAGCGTGTTGGTCCGCGCTGCCAGACCTAAAATAAATGACACAACTAAGTATGTAGAACTTTATGTAGAGGATTTGCGGACGCGGGTTCGATTCCCGCCGGTTCCACCAAGTATTAAACACGAAACCCCTGTAAAAAGGGGTTTTTTGCTTTCTGAGCTATATTCTATATAGTATCTCGAAACAGCGGCCCCAAGAGGTCAACCACCACAACTCAATTTTATTTATCGAAAGCTTTTTACCTATAAACATTTCACGAATAAAGGCGGGAAAAATCGTTATGAAATATCTATATTACCTGCTAGTGAGTTATTTGATTTTGTTGCAAGTACACCCAAATAAAAAATACCAACCTTTTTGGAGTTGGTATTTAATGAATTACCGAGAACTTCTTATAAAAAATAGATCACTTTTTAAGTCGGTTTAATGAGTCCAGCGCCCCGAGCCCATTGGTACTTAGCTGCTAAAACAGCAACTGGGATTTCAGTAGAGTAGGCATAAGCAGGAATTCCATGCTCATACAGATACTGAGCTGCTTCTTCAACTTCCACATCTCCAGCAAGAGATGCAACGATCGGTTTTTCAATACCCTTTGCACGCATCTCATCCCTAGCCTCAACCATGATTTTGGCAAACACCATTGGAGGAGTAACAATCGTATGCCAATAACCTAAGATCAGCGCATGAATCCTTGGATCACTTAAGCCCAATAAAACCGTATTCTTGTAAGTTAATGGCGGCTCACCACCTGTAATATCGACAGGGTTACCAGCGGCTCCAAATGGCGGAATAAACTTTCTAAATGCCGCATCAAGATCATCTGGCATTGGCATCAAGGTCAGCCCATTGTCCACACACGCATCGGATAACAACACACCCGAGCCACCAGCACCAGTAATGATCACAACGTTTTCACCCTTAGGCGTTGGCAGAATCGGAACACCACGTGCGAAGTCTAATAAATCTCTTAGACTTCTTGCTCTAATAACTCCAATTTGTTTGAATACATCTTCATAAATCTTGTCGTTACCAGCTAAAGCACCTGTGTGAGAACTCGCTGCTTTAGCACCAGCTGAAGTGCGCCCTGCTTTAAGAACAATTACAGGTTTTTTCTTTGATACCCGTCTTGCAACTTCAGCAAAAGCTCGGCCATCTTTTAAATCTTCACAGTGCTGAGCAATGACAAGCGTATTTGGATCTTGTTCAAAGAAAATCAATAAATCATCTTCATCGATATCTGATTTATTACCTAAACCAACAATCGCAGACACACCCATTTTTGCAGCTCGACTAAAACCTATAATGGCCATTCCAATACCACCAGACTGCGAGGATAAAGCCACAGAACCCTTCACGTCATAAGCTGTACAGAACGTCGCACATAAATTGGCTGGCGTGTAATAGAACCCATAAATATTTGGCCCCATCATGCGAATATTGTATTTACGGCCAATCGCAACCAACTCATCTTGCATTGCAACTTCACCTGTTTCTGCAAAACCTGAAGGAATCAAAATTGCCCCTGCAATTTTTTTCTCCCCACACTCGATAAGTGCTTTGGCAACAAATTTAGCAGGAATAGCAAAAACAGCAGTATCAATCTCGCTAGGGACATCTTTGACGCTCTTAAAAGCGGGGTAACCTAAAATTTCAGTTGCAGAAGGGTGAATAGGATAAATATTTCCTTTATATCCACCATTGATTAAATTCTTCATCACTGAGTTACCGATCTTCCCAGCTTCATTTGATGCGCCTATCACAGCGACCGATTTAGGCTGCATGATCCTATTCATAGACACTAGAACCTCAGCTTCAGGTGGACGATGGCGAGGAACCTTTTGCTCAAAATTAAGAACAATACGAACGTCAGCGGCAATAGCCGAGTTTCTGCTTGCAAAGACGGGGTTTAAATCCAACTCGGAAATTTCCGGAAAGTCAGTGACAAGTTGCGATACTTGAACAATCAGGTGCGCTAGTGCGTCGCGATCCACGGGATCACTACCCCTGACACCTTTAAGCATTTGTGAAGCCTGAATACCGTCAAGCATAGACAACGCGTCATCTTTAGTTGCAGGAGCAAGTCTAAATGTAATGTCCTTTAAAACTTCAACAAGTACACCTCCCAAGCCAAAGGCGACTAGTTTGCCAAAACTATCATCAGTAACGGCGCCAATAATAACTTCTTGGCCCCCTTGAATCATTTGCTGAACTTGCACTCCTAAGACAGTAGCTTTGTTGTTATATTTTTTTGCATTGGCAATAATAGTGTCAAACGCAGCTAAAGCTTCTTGCGCACTTTTAACGCCGACAATCACACCACCCGCTTCTGTTTTATGCAAAATATCTGGGGATACAATTTTCATGACAACAGGAAAACCCATCTTAGCCGCTAACTCACTGGCCTGCGAACTTGAAGTCGCTAAAGCCTCTTGGGGAACAGTGATGCCGTAGGCGTCACACACCTCTTTACCTTCAGGTGCAGTTAACGATAAGCGCCCAGAACTTTTCACCGCATCAAGGATAAGTCTCACTTTATTTTTTTGAGTCATTTTTTTCCCTTTACAAATTTCATGGTTACAAAGCACTTAACTAAAAATCAAATCCGTCCAACGAAAGAATTAAATCACCTTCTCTGCACGTAAATCTGCAATATCTTTTGGGCTATATCCCAATTGGCCTAAAACCTCATCAGTATGCTCTCCTAATAAGGGTGAGCGAGTGACTTCAGTCTCACTATCCGACAACTTGATTGGATTACCAACGGTCAAGTATTTACCGCGTTTAGGATGGTCAACTTCAACGATAGTGCCAGTAGCTCTCAAAGACGGTTCATCTGCGATCTCCTTCATCGACAATATCGGTCCACACGGAATATCAAATTTATTCAAGATATCCATGGCTTCAAATTTAGTCTTGGTCATTGTCCACTGCTCGATACGCTCAAAGATACTTTTCAAGTGCGGTAAGCGTGCTGCAGGTGTTGCGTATAGAGGATCTGTGATCCAATCTTCTTGACCAATAACCTTACAAATAGCACCCCAGACAGGTGCTTGAGTAATAAAGTAAATATAGGAATTAGGATCTGTCTCCCATCCTTTACACTTTAAAATCCAACCCGGTTGTCCACCACCAGAAGCATTGCCCGCTCTAGGGACAGCCTGCCCAAACTCTGAATCAGGATACTGTGGATACTCTTTTAGAACTTGCGTTCTATCAAGGCGCTGTTGATCGCGAAGTTTTACTCGGCATAAATTAATCACAGCATCTTGCATTGCTGCCATTACCTTTTGACCTCGACCAGTCGTGTTACGCTGATAAAGCGCCGCTACAATTCCTAAGGCCAAATGAAGCCCTGTACCAGAGTCACCAATTTGCGCACCGGTAACCAATGGAGGACCATCATCAAAACCAGTGGTAGAAGCTGCACCCCCAGCACACTGGGCAACGTTCTCATAAACTTTGCAATCTTCATAAGGACCAGGACCAAAGCCCTTAACAGAAGCCACTATCATGCGAGGATTCAGTTCTTGAATACGCTCCCAAGTAAATCCCATACGGTCAAGTGCGCCTGGTGCAAAATTTTCTACAAGCACATCACATTCCTTAATCAGCGTTTCCAGAACTGCCTTACCCTTAGGGTTTTTAGTATCCAGTGTAATAGAGCGCTTATTGTGATTGAGCATCGTAAAGTAAAGGCTATCGACGTCAGGAATATCACGTAACTGTCCACGAGTAGCATCACCCTCACCAGCCCGCTCGACCTTGATCACATCTGCCCCAAACCATCCTAACAATTGAGTGCATGTTGGACCCGATTGGACATGGGTGAAATCTAAAATTCGAACTCCATCCAGCGCTTTACTCATAATTAATCTCCTAAATAAAAACTTTTAAAACTCAAATACTGCAGCTATGCTTTTTTATTTGACTTTATTTACTCAACTCTTTTTAGCTGCAGTTTGAGGATTCAATTGGGTAATTCGTCCACTCTCTGTCCCTGCACTCTCATCAATAACTGCATTTATCAAAGTGGGTCGGCCAGAATTTAACGCTTCTACAATAGCTTTACTTAACTCTTGAGGCGTCGTGGCATTAACACCAACTCCGCCGAATGCCTCTATGAGCTTATCGTATCGCGCTCCCTTGACAAACACAGTTGGTGCAACATCAGTACCGCCGGATTTATTCACGTCCATACCGCCATACACACCATTATTGTTAAAGACCACAACACAAATCGGAAGGTTGTAGCGACAAATCGTTTCAACTTCCATTCCACTAAAGCCAAAAGCACTATCGCCTTCAATTGCTAAAACGGGTTTATTTGTCGTAACCGCTGCTGCGACTGCAAACCCCATCCCAATTCCCATAATGCCCCATGTACCTACGTCTAAGCGTTTACGAGGTTGATGCATATCTACAATACTTCGCGTGAAATCAAGGGTGTTAGCCCCTTCATTGACTAAAATAATATCGGGACGATCAGTCACAATGGTTCTAACCACTGCTAAGGCACTGTGAAAATTCATTGGTACTGGATTGAGTGCAAGCGTTGCTGACATTTTTGCCAGATTTTTTTCCTTACGCTCAAAAATAGCTTTTGTCCAATCAGCAGGTGGATGAGCCCAGTTAGATCCCATACCACCAAGTAAAGCCTCAACACATGACCCAATATCTCCAATTAATGGAGCAGCAATCGCCACGTTACTATCAATTTCTTTAGGTTCAATATCAATTTGAATAAATTGTTTTTGCTTTGGGGTACCCCAAGTTTTACCCTTACCATGGGAGAGCAACCAATTAAGCCTTGCGCCAACAAGCATAACTACATCGGCCTCAGCTAGCACATAAGAACGTGCAGCCGAAGCAGATAAGGCATGAGTATCTGGCAACAAACCCTTGGCCATGGACATCGGCAAATAAGGTACGCCAGATTTTTCAACTAAATTACGAATAGCTGCGTCAGCTTGAGCGTATGCCGCCCCTTTTCCAAGGATGATTAAGGGGCGTTTTGCGCCTTTTAACAGATCCAAAGCGCGCGCTACAGAATCAGGAGCTGGGATCTGGCGAGGAGCCGGATCAACAACTTTAATCAAGGAACTCAGTCCCTCTAGACGCTCCATCGTTTGTGAAAATAATTTAGCTGGTAAATCAAGGTAAACGCCACCTGGACGACCAGACAGAGCCGCACGAATCGACCTAGCTATACCTACACCAATGTCTTGAGCATGCAGTACGCGAAAAGCCGCCTTACATAGTGGCTTAGCAATCGCCAACTGGTCCATTTCCTCATAGTCACCTTGCTGTAAGTCTACAATTTCACGCTCGCTTGAGCCACTAATCAAAATCATCGGGAAGCAATTGACTGTGGCATTTGACAGTGCCGTTAATCCATTTAAAAAACCCGGTGCGGAGACCGTCAAACAAATACCAGGTTTTTGAGTTAAAAATCCAGCTGCAGCTGCGGCGTTGCCAGCATGCTGCTCATGGCGAAAGGAGATTACCCTCATACCTTCAGCTTGGGCCATCCGGGTTAAATCAGTAATTGGAATACCTGGAAGACCAAAAATTGTATCAATGTCATTTAACTTTAATGCATTAATAACCAGATGAAAACCATCTATCGTTTCAGCTGTTGCGCTAGTTGTTGCGCTGGCAGTTGCGTCATTAGTCATTTAAATTTTCCTCTATTAGAGTCAGTTTTCACTTGCCAAGAATATCATACAAGTTTAAAAAAAATAGAAATCATCCCTGTTCTTTCAGGGCTTAGGGTAAACAATTATAGGGTGTAATCATGGGGTAGCCCACCCAACACAACACAGTTTTAAAGAAATTCATCTTTATTTTTTATGTCCTCTAGATTGAATTTAGACCAGCTCCATTTATAATTAAATTTAATTTTTAAGACGTTCAAACATTAGGACTCAATGAATGCTTTATTAATGGCTTTTGCAGTTTTTGATTACCCCTATTTTTTATACTAAAGACAACATCATGAAGATAGCAATTATTGGAAGTGCGGATTTTGGTAAAGCTGTACTTGACGCCTTTTTAGACCGAGGTGATGAGGTCGTCATTGTTTGTTGCCCACCAGATAACCCTAAATCCAATAAACCTGACGCTATAAAGCTTGGCGCCATTGCACGCGATATTACGCCACTTCAACTGCCGTCTTTAAAGGGTCCAGAACTTGTGGATCTTATGCGTAATTCAGGTGCCGAGTTAATTGTCATGGCCTATGTACTTCAATTTGTGCCTCAAGAGCTTGTTCACTGTACAAAATATGGCACGATTCAATATCATCCATCTCTATTACCCAAGTACAGAGGACCTAGTGCTATTAACTGGGCGATTGCTCTTGGTGAGACCGAAACAGGATTAACGATATTTAGGCCGTCTGATGGTATGGATGAAGGCGCAGTTATTCTCCAAAAGACCGTCCCAATTGGGCCGGATGATACTTTAGGGGAAATCTATTTTAATCGCCTATTTCCAGTTGGGGTTGCAGCAATGCTAGAAGCTGCTGATTTGGTGGTTAATTCGAAGCACACAGAAATCATCCAAGACGAATCCTTAGCTAATTATGAAGGTTGGTTTAATAGTTCAGTCGCTAAGATCAATTGGTTTAATCATATTAATGCAACCTACAACCTGATCCGGGCTACTAATCCTGCTCCAGGGGCTTGGGCTACGTATAAAGGTCAGAAGGTTCAAATTTACGACTGTCGTAAACATATCAGCCCAACCTTTAAATCAGTTAAAGGTCAACCAGGACAAATCACTGATATCAACTCAGACTCTATCTTTGTCGCTTGCCCAGGGGGGCAAATTGAAATTATTAAAGCCAAATCTGCTACGGGTAAAAAAGATTCGGCCGCAAATGTGGCAACCGAGCTTGGGATGGTTATTGGGGATAATTTTGACGTTTAAATTTAAACTTTGAATATTTGGCATCTTATCAATTACAACAAATTCAAAAATCCACCCCGAATAAAAGGGTAAACCATTATGCACTTAGCATATAAATCCCTAAAGGTCATTAGTGATCCTTTAGAAAATGGATTTAATTTTTATCACAATTTAAATTCTTTTTCCTAAATACCCAATGTTATCAAAGCTTTATTTATAGAGAGATTAGGGTATCTACTTAACCACTATGTTTAAATTATTACCCACAATCCAAAAGTGTGAGATAAATCTACTATTAAGTTATTCCGTCATTCATTCAAAAGTTGTTGATAGTTTGATTTTTTTGTCTTGGGAAATTTAGTTTTATTATTGATTTATAAAAATCATTTGTTAATCTTGTTATACCGTAAAATTTAAAAAATTGAAGGGATATATAGCGTATTGAACAATAAATTGAGTACATCAAATTTAAGAACATGTTGCGTTCTTCTATGTAGTTTATTGCTTTCGTTATCCTGTATGGCATGGGAGCCAAGTAAGCCTGTAGAATTTGTAATCCCAGCAGGTCAAGGCGGTGGAGCTGATCAAATGGCTCGGATGATTCAAGGAATCATCACCAAAAATAATTTAATGAAGCAATCTATTATTCCTATTAATAAATCTGCTGGTGCTGGTGCGGAAGGTTTCTTGGCCGTTAAAGAATCCAAGGGTGATCCACACAAAATTATTATTACCTTGTCTAATCTTTTTACAACACCACTTGCAACCGGCGTTCCATTTAATTGGAAAGAGATGACCCCTGTAGCAATGTTAGCTCTAGACCAATTTATACTTTGGACAAATAGTGAGAAGCCTTATAAAAATGCCAATGAATTTATCCAAGCCGCTAAAGTGGCCGGTCCTGGTAAATTTAAAATGGGTGGTACAGGATCAAAACAAGAAGATCAAATATTAACTGTTGGTTTAGAGAAAGCTACAGGTGCCAAATTTACATATCTGCCATTTAAAGGTGGTGGGGATGTAGCGATTCAACTCGTTGGGAACCATATTGATTCAACAGTGAATAATCCAATTGAGGCTGTTGCCCAATGGCGGGCGGGAAAATTAAAGGCTTTATGCGTATTTGACGATACCAGAATGCCCTATAAAGAAAAGATTACTGACACACAGTCTTGGAATGACATTCCAACTTGCTCCGAAGCGGGGATACCTACCGATTACGTCATGCTTCGTGGTATTTTTATGCCAGCGGGTGTAACACAAGAACAAGTGAATTATTATATTGAACTCTTCAAAAAAGTACGTGAAACTCCAGAATGGAAAAAATTTATGGCTGATGGGGCCTTTAATCAAACCTTTATGACTGGAAAAGAATATGTTAATTGGCTTGAAAAAAATGAGGCTCTTCATAAACAACTGATGAGTGAAGCAGGATTTTTAGCTAAGTAATCATTCGTGAGATTCTTATAGGGTGTATCAATGGTAGATCAACAAGATGATTCTGGACCTAGTTTGCGTATGATAGAAATTGTGTTTGCGCTTATTTGTATCGCGTTTAGCATTTTTCTAATGATTGGGAGTATCAAACTAGGGGCTAAATGGACTCCTGATGGTCCAGAATCCGGTTACTTTCCTTTCTATATTTTTTTAATGATGTTTGTTTCTAGCACTTTAGTACTTTATGAAAAGTTAGTCCTGGATAAAAAAAATCTTACCGAGCCGTTCGTCAAAAAAAGTGCATTTAAACAAGTGCTTTGCATTCTCATTCCTGCGATTACATTTATTTTTGGGGTTAGCCTGATCGGCATTTATGTATCAAGCATGATTTATATTTCTGTTTTTATGATTTGGATTGGGAAATATGCATATTGGAAAGCAATCCTCATTGGCGTATTTGTCGGAGTGGTTTTATATTTAATGTTTGAAATGTGGTTCCAAGTTCCCTTGCCCCATGGTAATTTGTATAACCCTCTCTCGATGATTGGCGTCAATTAATTGATATAACAAATAGTTGGAGTATATTTTGGATGAAGTAAGCGCGTTATTTCATGGTTTCTCAGTAGCACTAACACCTTTCAATATTCTATTAATGCTTGTTGGGATATCTTTAGGGGTAATTATTGGAGTTTTACCAGGCCTTGGTGGCGCAAATGGGATTGCTATTTTATTGCCATTAACTTTCACGATGCCACCTACATCCGCTATTATCATGCTCTCCTGCATCTATTGGGGTGCACTTTTTGGTGGTGCAATTACATCTATTCTTTTTAATATCCCAGGCGAGCCATGGTCAGTTGCTACTACATTTGATGGTCATCCAATGGCGCAAAATGGAAGAGCCGCAGAAGCACTAACAACCGCTTTCACATCTTCTTTTGTTGGCGCACTTGTTGCCGTCATTATGATTACATTCCTTGCTCCCATGGTGGCATCATTTGCCCTAAAATTTGGCCCTCCAGAATTCTTTTCGGTATATTTTTTAACATTTTGTAGCTTTGTCGGTCTAAATAAGACATCACCATTTAAAGTAATTACGATGATAATGCTTGGCTTTGGGCTATCCACTATTGGCATGGATGGCATCACTGGTCAATTGCGCTTAACTTATGGATTTAATGAACTCATGAGAGGATTTGATTTCCTCATCGCAGTTATTGGGCTTTTTGGTATAGGAGAAATATTATTAGCGATGGAAGAAGGTCTCGCATTTAAAGGGGCTACAGGAAAAATTCGATATCAAATTGTGCTCGAAACATGGAAAAAGTTACCTAAGTATTGGGCTACATCTCTTCGAAGTTGTTTAATTGGATGTTGGATGGGAATCACTCCTGGTGGAGCAACACCAGCTTCATTTATGAGCTACGGGTTAGCTAAGCGGTTTTCAAAAAATAGTGACCAATTTGGCAAAGGAGAAATTGAGGGGATTATTGCTCCAGAAACCGCCGCGCATGCTGCAGGAACATCAGCGCTTTTACCAATGCTTTCTCTGGGTATTCCAGGATCTCCGACTGCAGCTGTATTATTGGGTGGCTTATTAATTTGGGGTCTGCAACCCGGCCCCCTTTTATTTGTTGAAAAACCTGATTTTGTTTGGGGATTAATCGCCAGTATGTATTTAGGTAATGTCGTTGGCCTATTTATGTGCTTAACCTGCGTTCCAATATTTGCCTCTATTCTTCGAATACCATTTTCAATCATTGCCCCAATCATTATTGTCATCTGTACCGTAGGAGCCTACACAGTTCATAATGCCTTATTCGATATTTGGTTGATGTTGGGCTTTGGAGTAATGGGTTACATATTTAAAAAATTAGACTACCCAATGGCCCCTTTAGTACTTGCCTTAGTTCTGGGAAGTCGAGCAGAAGAGTCATTTAGACAATCCATGCTTATCTCATCAGGTGGCCTAGATGTGTTTTTCTCAACAACACTTGTTGGAACTATCACTTCATTAGGTATCTTGTTATTATTTTGGCCATTAATTAGTAAATTCCTTGTTATCTTTAAGACTTCTAAAAGCGAATCTTCTTAATCAATGTAGTCTTGTACTATTTTGAACTGATGCCAATTGAGCCCCCTAATGAAAGAGAGTATTCACAGCTTCTATTGCATCCTGAGTACTCATAACTTTAGTGACTTTCCAATGACTTGGATCGATAAAAACTAGCTCAGTTTCACGTCATTAAGAACCCCAAGCCGCCATAAAGAAGTGACTTCTTGTGATCTAGCTTCAAAGAGTGGGTCATCAATTTCATTAGCCCTTGGATGATTAGGTCGTGTGGTTAACTTATCAATCACAATTAAATTATTTTCTTTAAACATATTTTCCAAATCTCCTACCTCTCTTAAACCGAGTAACTCGGCAAAGTTAGACATAATAAGCCAACCTTCACCGTCAGGTAGTAAGTGTTCTTTGAGTTGGGATAAAAATCCCTTCAACATTTGACTTTGGGGATCATAAATCGCATGCTCTAACAGTGAACTTGGCTTACCAGGTAACCACGGAGGATTACATACAATCAGACTAGCCAATTCTTTAGGAAACAAATCGACATCCCGTATCTCAATTTGTTGTGAAAGCTTTAATAGTTTGACGTTATCTTTGGCGCACTTGATTGCACGGGGGTTATTTTCTGTTGCAATAATCCGCTCAATCCCTTTTTTAGCTAAAAGAATAGAAATCACTCCAGTGCCAGCCCCAATATCTAAGGCGATGGATTTTTTCTGCAATGCCCGCGGAAGAGGAGCACTACAAATTAAGGAGAGATACTCTCCCCTTACTGGAGAAAATACGCCATATTGAGGATGAATCTTAAAAGGCTGATCTTTGAGAACTTCAATACTGACTCCCTTTTTTCTCCATTCATATGCACTAATCAAAGCAATAAGTTCTCTGAGCGAAGTCACATAAGCTTGATCAATTTCGCCATAGACTTCCATACATGCAGCATATACTTCAGGTGCACGCTTTAATGGGCAAATATGGTTAGCCTCCATAGGTATCAGAAGCATATTCAACACCCGTGCTTTTTGTAATTGCGCTTGGCGATAAAGATGAAATTTTTGAACCGAAGCAGATGTTGCAGCTTCATTAATCTCTTTTTGCGGACCTTTAGCAGCCCTGCGACCTCGTTTAGAGGGCTGATCAACTCTGCGAACTAAGGCCTTGAGCAATTGCCTCGCATTCTGAAAATCGCCCAACCAGAGCATCCCAGTTCCTTCACAAGCAAATTGATAAGCCTGATCTGCAGTAATGGTGTCATCTACGACGACTACTTTTTTAGGGGGTAAGTGCCCATTCTCGCTTTTCCATAGGCGCTCATAACTTTGATCATCACTCTCCCACGACAGTTTTTGCAGCTCTATAGGGGTTGTTTGTACTTTTTCAGTAAGGCTCATAGATACTATTCAAAGGATTAATTAGAGCCTTGAGAATAAACTCTTTTCAAATAACCGTTAGGATTTTGTTCGCCTTAGACAAAGAAAGCGCTATGAATGCGATTAACTTTGGCTTTTTCCTTTTTCCAGTTATTACTAAATTTGACTTTGTTGCTCATGCGCCGTTGATACTTGGCCAAGTTTTGTTCGTGCTTCTTAAAGCTGCCCAGCGGGGAGTTGCGGCGGAGCGCCAATAGCGATTATTCGGCAGTACATCGAACAACAACAAACACCACATTAAGTTCTAGGACGGCTGCGCCGTCCGCGCTATTCTTCCCCGCCATGAATGGCGAGGTTTGTCGCGCATCCGAT
>CAIJNI010000065.1 GCA_903821995.1 uncultured beta proteobacterium | reverse complement strand
TTTGCCTATTTTGAATAGATAATAGGTCTTTCAAGGCTTCCCTAGCCACTTCTATGCTGACTTCTTTGCCATGAAAGCGGACATAGGCTAATATTTTTCTCAAGGCCCCTTCTAGTTCACGAATATTAGAGCGTAGATGTTTGGCAATAAAAAAGGCAACATCCTCTGACATTGGAACCATTTCAGCATTGGCTTTTTTCATAAGAATTGCGACCCGCATTTCTAGTTCGGGGGGTTCTATAGCAACCGTGAGACCTGAGTCAAATCTTGAAATAAGTCGATCATCTATACCATTCATCTCTTTAGGGTAGGTGTCAGAAGTAATAATGACTTGGGACTTATTTGAAATCAATTTTTCGAAAGCGTAAAAAAACTCTTCTTGAGTCCTACTTTTACCACTAAAAAACTGGATATCATCGATTAACAAGAGGTCTAATGAGTGGTAGTAGGACTTAAATTTATCAAAAGCTTTTTGTTGATAAGCCCGCACAACATCGGAGACAAATTGCTCCGCATGTATATATCTTATTTTGCTATTCGGTTTTTGCTGTAAAAGATAATTCCCTACCGCATGAATTAAGTGTGTTTTACCCAGACCAACCCCCCCATATAAAAACATGGGGTTATAAGAGGTTCCTGGATTATTGGCGACTTGAATTGCGGCAGCACGAGCTAGTTGATTCGCCTTTCCGTTAACAAAGGTGTCAAAAGTTAACGCCGGATTAAGCTTTGAGTAATCATCAATGTTAATCTGATAAGAAATACCATCTGTATCATCGGCAAGTTCATCTTGTGTAGCTAAAAGGTCTTCTTTTTCAGGCGAGTTGGATAAAAAACTGGGGGCTTTAGAGTTTTCCGCCTCGTTAATGCTACATGCTTGGGGATTCATTACAAACCGAATTTGGACTCCCTCTGCGAGGTGAAGTTTGGCAAGATCATTTATTCTTGTTGAAAATTGAGACTTAACCCAATCCAATTTAAATTGATTCGGTGCGGCTATAACAAAAAAACTATCATTTTCAACAAGTCCAAGAGGGGCTAATGGTTTAATCCAAGTTTGATATTGGGTTGTGGGCATATTTCGGCCCATTTCATCTAAAAAAGCAGACCAAAATAGTGAGCCGTTTGAGTTTTCGTTAGATTTCAACGGGGTGTCTAACTGATTGATCATAGGTTTGTTTGTTTTATTAGGTTTGTTGTTTTTATAATTAGAAAGTTATTGTATCTAAATAAATAAGTTATCAACAGAGGGAAACCCTGTGAAAACATTGTGGATAACTTGTGGATAACTGCGAAAATCCATTTAAATACAATGAAATGAGTTATTTTCTATAAAACTATTTTTGTATGGTGATAAATAATTATGCGTAATTGACACAAGATAAAAAGTAGTAGAAAATAGCCGGCTAATCAGTAAATATTGGCAAAATCATGAAACGTACTTATCAACCATCCGTAACCCGTCGCAAACGCACCCATGGATTTCTTGTTCGCATGAAAACCAAAGGCGGTAGAAGCGTCTTGAATGCTCGTCGCGCTAAAGGTCGTAAACGTTTAGCCGTGTAATTGAAGGCACTGTTCCCACAAGAACACATCCTGTAAAATTAGCAAGATTAAGATTGCGTAAAAAAACTGCCTATGAATCAGTTAAAAAGATCGCAAGTACTTAGGACTGGAAGCGAAATCTCGACGGTTTTAAAGTCTACAAACGTTAAATCTAAGCATTTACTCTTTTGTTTTAAGGAGAATCTATTGGGTGATTTTTCTAGAATAGGTCTAGCTATCCCCAAAAAAATGGCGAAGAGAGCCGTAGACCGAAATAAAATTAAAAGAATGGTGAGGGAAAGATTTCGTAACTCTAGCAATAGTGCTGCCCTTGATATTGTTGTTAAATTGAATAATCGAGTTGGGAAAAATACAAAACTTAAGTTACGACAAAAAGAAAGAGTAGAAATTCGCAGTCAAATAGAAAAATATTTTGATCGTGTCTAAGCTCCTTAGTGGACTACTTAAGCATTTAATTGTTTCTTATCAGTGGCTTATTAAACCGTGGTTAGGAAATCGTTGTCGGTTTGAACCTTCCTGCTCTAATTACGCAATAGAGGCATTAACAGTCCATGGGCCGATTTTAGGCACATACTTCTCTATTAAACGGTTGTGTAAATGTGCACCATGGAGTTGCGGAGGACATGATCCTGTTCCACAAAAGAAACAATAGCAGTGAAATTTACAGAAATATCAGCGGTAATTAAACGGTCAAGTAATACAATCTAAAATTCTTCTTATTGAGCAAGTAATCATCATGGATATTAAAAAAACGTTATTGTGGGTTGTTTTTTCGGTTTCGGGAATAATGCTTTTTAATAATTGGCAAATATCACATGGAAATCAGCCCCTAGCACTTTTCGCACCACCACAAGGTAAAACGGCAGAGGCCCCAGAGAAACAAGCGCAAATAGATTCAGCACAATTACCACCTGTAATCGATAGTACAAAGGCAAAGTCCAATGTGCCTATAAATTTACCCAACCAAATAAATGAAACAATCAAAACAAAGCAAATTCATTTAACAAACGATGTCGTGGATTTATTAATTGACACTAAAGGTGGAACTGTATTGGGTGCCACGATGTTAAAACATTTAGAGGGTGGCAAACCATTTGAAATGTTTGCAAACAATGCAACACATAAATACTTCGCAAGAAGTGGCTTGATTGCAACAGGAATAGAACTTCCTAATCATAATGATATTTTTCAAGATCAATTATCAGCGGATGGTCAAACGCTTACTTTGGTCAAAGAAAAGAATGGGGTTGTTTTTGAAAAAACATTTCACCTTAGCCCAGGTAGTTATGTCATAGCTACACAAAATAAAGTAGTTAATAAAACTAACGCAATTTTAAAACCCGTGTTGTATACAGAGTTAATAAGAGACGGTATTAAGATACACGAAAGCCAGTTCTACAGCACCTTTACAGGACCGGCTACGTATACCGAAGAAGAGAAGTTTAATAAAGTTGAATTTAGCGATATAGAAAAGCAAAAAGTTACTATCCCTAAAAACTTAGGACCGGGTGGACCAGGCTGGGTCTCAATGGTTCAACACTATTTTACTAGTGCGTGGATTCCTGAAAATACCAACAGTAGAGAGTTTTATTTTGATAAGTTAGAAACAAACCTATATCGCGCTGGAATGAAATCCGAGCTTGGAGAAATTGAAAAGAACGGAACAAAAATAGAACAAGCTAAATTATTTATTGGACCGCAAGAAGAGCAAATGTTAAAGACAGTTGCACCGGGTTTTGAACTAGTAAAAGACTATGGACATCTCACAATTATTGCAAAGCCAATTTTTTGGCTTTTAACAAATATTTACGATTTTGTAGGGAACTGGGGATGGGCAATCGTGTTGCTGACAGTCTTAATTAAGTTAGCTTTCTTCCCACTATCTGCAGCAAGCTATAAATCAATGGCCAGAATGAAAGACGTTCAACCTCGGCTGGTCCAGATGAAAGAGCAATACAAAGGCGACCCACAAAAATTAAATGTTGCCATGATGGAAATGTATAAAAAAGAAAAAATTAATCCTCTAGGCGGTTGTTTGCCAGTCGTCATACAGATCCCAGTATTTATTTCTTTGTATTGGGTATTGTTATCAAGCGTAGAGATGCGCGGAGCACCATGGATAGGTTGGATTCATGATCTATCAGAGCCTGATATGTTTTTTAATGACTTAATTGGATTTAAAACTATATTTGGCTACTCAGTTATTGTGGGAATATTGCCAATTATTATGGCGGTTTCTATGTATATTCAGACGAAGCTAAATCCAACGCCACCGGATCCAGTGCAAGCCAAAGTCATGATGTTGATGCCGTTAGTATTTTCTGTGATGTTTTTCTTTTTCCCGTCGGGACTGGTTCTTTATTGGGTTGTAAATAATATTTTATCGATAGCGCAACAATGGCAAATAAATAAGCTATTTGGCGCAAGTAAGAAGGCTTAACTTAAAGAAATGAATCAACGGCGCGACCCCATTGTCGCAATTGCTACGCCTTTGGGTAGAGCTGGCATTGGGGTAATTCGCGTTTCAGGTAAAAATTTACAGACTTTTGCACAAGAGATATTTAGTATCAGCTTGAGTCCTCGACAAGCTAGGCTAGTGGCTATAAAAGATGCTGGAGGAGATCAAATTGATCAAGGCTTAGCTCTATTCTTCCCAGCACCTCACTCATTTACTGGGGAAGATGTCTTGGAGTTCCAGGGGCATGGCGGTGAGGTGGTGCTCGATATAGTGATGAAGAGACTGCTTCATCAAGGAGAGCGATTGGGATTGAGAATTGCTAATCCCGGTGAGTTTAGTGAGCGCGCCTTTTTAAACGATAAAATTGATTTGGCTCAAGCAGAAGCGATTGCAGACTTAATAGAGGCAAGCTCAGAAGCTGCTGTTAAAAGCGCAAATAGATCTCTAGTTGGCCTCTTCTCAAAAGAAGTCAATGAGCTTACGCAAGCGATCACTCAGTTACGAATTTTGGTCGAAGCTACCCTTGACTTCCCTGAAGAAGAAATTGATTTTTTAGAAACTTCTAATGCACAAATAATGTGGTTAAAGATAAAAAAGAGAATAGATGGGACGCTAAAAGCTAGCCAGCAAGGGGCCATTCTACGAAAGGGTGCGAACTTAGTATTGGCTGGAGCGCCAAACGTTGGCAAAAGCTCCTTATTAAACGCCATTACCGGTCTAGAGGTTGCAATTGTTACCTCAATACCGGGAACCACAAGAGACCGCTTAAAAGAACAAATACTAATTGAGGGAATTCCTTTCAATATTATTGATACCGCAGGGCTGAGAGATACTAGTGATGAAATTGAGAGCATAGGAATATTACGGAGTTGGGAGGCAATTCAATCCGCGGACGTGATTATTTTTATGCGAAGCACAGAAAACGAAGACGATCCAGAAACACAAAAACTATACCAAGAACTAAAGACTAAAACCCAAAATATCCCAATGATAGAAGTGTGGAATAAATTAGATTTGGCGCCACAATTTAATACATCATCCGGAATATTGATATCCGCTAAAACACAAGAAGGTATTGAGGAATTAAAACGTGAAATTTTAAAAAAGGTTGGCTGGGAAGGCGGTCAAGAGAATGTAATATTGGCAAGGGAGAGACAAATAAAAGCTTTGTATCAAGCACAGCATCATGTACTTACTGCTGGAACTTTTTTAGAACAAGGAAATCAAAACTTAGAATTGTTGGCAGAAGAGTTGCGTTTAGCCCAAGAGTCGTTAGGAGAAATCACAGGAAAACTATTGGCCGATGATTTATTGGGAAAAATCTTTAGCTCCTTTTGCATTGGAAAATAAGTGGGCAGGTACGATCAAGTAGTTTTTGCTGGAGGAGGTAATCGTTGCTGGTGGCAAGCCGGTTTTTGGCACACGATGGAAAAGCAATATGATATGAAGCCAACAAGGATTTCAGCTATAAGCGCCGGCGCCTCTACCGCGTGCATGTTGTATGCATTACCTGGTTATGATGGCGCGAAAAAGGTTTTAGATTATTACGAGCGGACCCTCGCAGGAATGAAAAAGAACGCCAATTGGGAAAACCTCTTTAATAAAGCGCGCATATTTCCACATTATGAAATCTATAGATCTGCTTTACTTGAATCATTTGGGGAAAGTGGCCAAAATTTACAAAGTGCACCTGATATTTGGATCGGAGTTTCACACATACCACGTTGGTTAGGTCCAAAGTTATCGGTTGCTTTAGGGCTATTTGGGTATAACGTTGAAAAACATGTTTTTAAAACACTCCACCCAAAGATTGGTAAAAGCTTGGGTTTTACTCGAGAGTTTGTTAGGGCACAAGACTGTAAGACTTCCGGTGAGTTAGTAGAGCTTCTTCTGCAATCTGCATCTACCCCACCTTTTACTCCTGTAGCATTTCGGGGGTCTCGCCCAGTTTTAGATGGGGGTCTAGTAGATAATGTACCCATAGATGGGTTGATGCCAAGCCAGAGTGGGGAAGACCCTCAAACAGCCCTAGTTCTCGTTACCCGCCGATATCCCCTCCCAAATTTGTTTGAAAGAACGCTTCCGGGTTTACAATTAAAATATGTACAGCCGAGTAGAAAAGTACCTATTTCTAGTTGGGATTACACCAAGCCTAGCCAAATGGTTGAAACTTACCATTTAGGGGTAAGGGATGCAATAGAACTTATAAGGCAAAAACTAGTTTAGCGGTAACAAATAAGAAAAAGCTTTGAAAAAGTGCGAAAATTAAAAGATTAACAATTTAAAAACGAAAAGCGACATGAACCAACCAACGGCATCCGCCATAAAACACTTAAATGTCCCAGAGTTTGTCAAACACGCCAAACTGATTGAATGGGTTTCTGAAATTGCAGCTCTGACTCAACCAGACCAAGTCTATTGGTGCGACGGGTCGCAAGAAGAGTATGACCGGTTATGCCAACAAATGGTAGATGCTGGAACAATGAAGCGATTAAACCCAGCTAAAAGAAAAAACTCTTTCTGGGCATGCTCAGATCCAAGCGATGTTGCTCGCGTAGAAGATAGAACATTTATTTGTTGGGCAAAAAAAGAAGATGCTGGGCCAACCAATAACTGGATAGATCCAATTGAAATGCGTCAAACGATGGATGGGTTGATGTCTGGCGCTATGCGAGGCAGAACAATGTATGTGGTGCCTTACTCGATGGGTCCCATAGGCTCCCCCATTGCTCATATTGGTGTAGAGGTAACAGATAGTTCATTTGTCGTAGTAAATATGCGAATTATGACCAGAATGGGAAAAGATGTTTACACCTATTTAGGACAAGATGGCGAATTTGTTCCTTGTGTACATTCGGTTGGAAAGCCATTGGAGCCAGGAGAGAAAGATGTATTGTGGCCATGTAACTCAACAAAATACATAGTGCACTATCCAGAAACCCGAGAAATCTGGTCGTTTGGCTCGGGATACGGAGGAAATGCTCTCCTAGGTAAAAAATGTTTTGCTTTACGCATAGCTTCAATTATGGGGCGCGATCAGGGTTGGCTTGCAGAGCATATGTTAATTTTAGGAGTAACTTCTCCCGAAGGCAAAAAGTATCATGTAGCAGCAGCATTTCCTTCGGCCTGTGGCAAAACTAATTTTGCAATGTTAATACCTCCAGCTGGCTTTGAAAGCTGGAAAGTGACAACGATTGGCGATGACATTGCTTGGATCAAACCAAGGATAGATCCTAAAACTGGAAAAACTAGACTATTTGCCATTAACCCAGAGGCTGGTTTATTTGGCGTTGCACCTGGTACAAATACCTTAACCAATCCTAATTGTATGGCTTCGTTAGATAGTGATGTGATTTTCACAAATGTTGGATTAACAGATGATGGTGATGTTTGGTGGGAAGGAATGACAAAAGAGCCTCCTGCACACTTAACAGATTGGCAGGGTAATTCTTGGACTCCTGCAGATGGTTTAGCTGGAAATAAAGCCGCTCATCCTAATGCAAGATTTACTGTGGCAGCCACTAATAATCCTGCCGTAGATCCAGAGTGGGATAACCCAGAAGGCGTAGCAATAGACGCATTTATTTTTGGTGGACGTCGTTCTACAACGGTTCCCTTAGTTACAGAGGCGCGTGATTGGGTTGAGGGAGTTTATATGGCAGCAACTATGGGGTCAGAAACTACAGCTGCAGCCACAGGTAAAGTTGGCGTTGTACGTCGTGATCCATTTGCGATGATTCCCTTTGCAGGTTACAACATGAGCGAGTATTTCCAGCATTGGTTAGACATGGGCAAAAAGCTTTCATTATCAGGCGCGGAACTACCTAAGATATTTTGTGTGAACTGGTTCAGAAAAGATGAGAATGATCGCTTTGTTTGGCCTGGCTATGGTGAAAATATGCGCGTATTAGCGTGGATGTTAGGGCGAGTTGGGGGAAGCTCCGCTGCGACGGAAAATGTTTTTGGTTTGTCGCCTAACTATTCGGATATCAATTGGAATGGAACAGACTTTAGTGAAAAGCAGTTTGATAAAGTAATCTCTGTTAGCAAAGAAGCTTGGATAGAGGAGTTAAAGCTTCACGAAGAGCTATTTGAGCAACTAGCACACGGTTTACCTCCAGTCCTTAGAGAAACAAAAGCGAAGCTCGAAAAATTACTGGGTTAATGTTCCAGTAGGCTCAACCTTTGAGCAGTTTTTTGCAATTGTGGTGTGAAGAACCCCGTCCTTATCAACAAATGAGCACGGGGTTATTAATTTGTTTAACTCCGCCTTATCTCTTTTGTTAACTAAACTTTGTTCAGAGAGCAAAATGTCATTGACATTTTTGCCGCCAGAAGCAAGACACTCTTTCATAAGAGGAGCCGTCTCATCTTTAATAATAAGTAAAAGTGGAGCGCAAGCGTTCCGAGCTTTGCCATCTAAAGGAGCTTTAGAGATGTTGTTCGGCTTCACTGGGAAAGGCGAAATGATGCTCATAGGATCCACGGGTTTACTAGCTAAAAGAATCTCAAAATGCAAATGAGGCCCCGTAGACCTTCCAGTATTGCCCACTAAACCCAAGACATCGCCCTTTTTTACAGATTGGCTTTGCTGAACTAAGATCTCTGATAAATGGCCATATTTAGTAACAACATTATTCTTATGACTAAGCTCAATATATTTACCGTATTCGCCCCCATCATCCTTGAGGAAAACTTTAGAAACTTCCCCATCATTTGTGGCTAAAACGGGGGTGCCCTCATCCGCTGAAAAATCCACACCCGGGTGGAATGAAGGTTTAGACGTAAACGGATCTGAGCGCTCACCAAAGCCACTAGAAACTTTGTAGGCTCCTAAAAGAGGGACTCCCTCGGGCAGGTTGCTATTTAAATAAATGGCGAGTTGTAAATCTTTGTGCAACTGAGGAAGAAGATTTTGTAATAGTTTTAGAGTGTCATCAACAACTTCAATAGATTGGTCGGCATCGTAGTTAGGACCGAAATGAAGCGGAGTTAGCGACAGATATGCACCGCCTTTACCATCAGATTTATTCTTCACATCCTGATTGGTGGGAAGAAATTTTTCAAGTTTTTCTTTGAGGATAAATAAATCATTAACATTGAGAAGACTCTCATTAATTTTATCCTCTAGTTGATTAAGCCGAGAAACTAGTTCAGGGCTGAGGGGAGGAGCTGGAGGGGGTGGAGCAGAAAAACCAATCCAAAGCCCTTGGGTTAGCAAAATACGAAATACGACTATTGCTGTTACTACAACCAGCAGAAGACCAATCCACACATATTTTTTACGAATAGTGAGGTGTTGTGAGGATGAGCCATCGGATGAGTTAGTAGAAGGCATTATAAGTAAGGGTTAATATATAAATAAATTATAAACAGGTTGTAAAAATATTTAAAAGCATAGGTCTTTGAAAGTACATCAGTGAAGATAACAGTTATCGGGGCCGGTATTGCTGGCTGCTCTATTGTAAAAGAGCTAAATCAAGTAGGATATCAGGTCACTTTAATAGACGAGGGTGTTAAAGCCGCGGGTATGACTTCTGCAAACCAAGCTGCATTATCGCACCCCTATTTATCTAAAAGATCAACTCGCTTACAGTTATTTACCCGTTTTGCAAATCGCTTAACTTATATTGAACACCAAAAAAGTATTGTAAGTCGTGGCGCGTATAGACCCATGAAGCAAGTAGACTGGATAAGTCAGAGTTTTCAAGATGAAATACTAGCCTCATTGGGCTTTACTGCTCAAGAGGCTAGAGCAATTTCTTTAGAGGAGGCATATCCCTTAACTGGGCTGAATCGACCAGGAATTTGGTTTTCCGAAGGGGCAATATATGACATTCGTCATATCTGTGAGAAAGCAATAGAAGGGATATTTCCCGAAAGAATAAAGTTCACAACAAAGATCCACAATATCAAACGATATAACAACTTATGGTGTTCTTACGACGAACAGGGGTCTTTAGTTGACTCAGCTCATGTGTTGATACTAGCGAGTGGATTACCAACAAAAAAGATTTTAGAAAGTTTAGATATTCATATTCCCCTTAGACCTGTGCGTGGGCAACTGTCACAATTTTCTATTGCAAATGACTCAGCGTTAGCACCTTTTTTACCAACGGTAGCTTTATGCGGAAAAGGTTATTCAACGGTTCCCACCAAAAGAAGTGAAGGAGCGTATGAATGGCAAGTGGGGTCAACCTATGATGAGGGTAGTGAAGATTTAGAGCAATGGCAGCAAAGTCATACACACAATAAAAAACATGCGATGGAGCTTTTGGACTGTAAATATGCATTATTAAGTGAGTTAGAAACTCAAAGCGCCTTTGTGGGGGTCAGATGCATGGCAGGAGATCAGTTACCACTGATTGGAGCAATACCTGAGAATCCAGGACTATTTATTGCTTGCGCCTATGGCGCAAGGGGTGTGATGTGGTCTACTATTGGCGCAAAACTGATAAAAACTTATGTGGACGCTTTTTTTGCAACGGAGGGTTTTTTACGAGCGGGTTTTTTTTCTGGCGCACCTGCAGCCGTTGAGGCTTCTTTTGTAAGGGCGGTAGATCCAGCGCGTTTTTTAAGCGGCGCCTTAGGCTCTTTAGGAGCCTTTACCTCAAACTCAAAGCCTACTTTTCCAGTGTCTTGAATAGCTAAATAAGCTTTAAATTGCCGACCTGTACGTTGAGATTTAAAGTTAGTTAGTAAATCCGTTTTACGCTCAGACAACAATTTTCTAACCTGTTCTTCAGTGATCTCTTGTTGAAGTATTACTTTTCCGGTATTGAAGTCACAGCTCTTATTTGCTCCAACGGAATGTTCACAGACATATTTCATGCCGTGAGGATAAACAGCTCCAGAGCATTTAGGGCAAGCACCTAATGTCGTTAAACCCGTAAAGTCTACCGGTTCATTATCATCGGCGGATGAGTTGCCAAAATCAAACTCAAGCTTAAAGCCAGCATTCGGATAATCTTTATCATCTTCAGGAATTACTGAGAGTTTAATGATAGCGGCAAACGGGCGTCCCATTTTGCTTCGAAATCCTTGTAAAGGACCGATAGTTTTTTCTTGTAGCAAGGTTTCAACTTCGTCATACTCAAACGCTCGCCCCCCTGGGATTTTACCGATCGTAAAGCCACAGGATTCACAAGCAAAACGTTGGTAATTTTCTTTGACATGTCCTTTGCAATGGGGGCAGGGTGTTTTTAAGGTGAGGTAATCCCCAGGAATGGTATCGCTGTTGTACTCCTTAGCGCGCTTAACAATTCTTTGGGTCATTTGAGCAATCTCTTGCATAAAGGACTCTCGAGGGATAAGGCCTTTTTCCATTTGAGATAGTTGAAACTCCCATCCGCCAGTTAAGGTTGGTTTGGTTAGCTCCTCAACACCTAAGCCACGCAATAATGTCATGAGTTGGAATGCTTTTGCAGACGGAATTAACTCGCGAGCTTCTCGAACCATATACTTTTCGGCCAGAAGACCTTCAATGATTGATGCACGAGTTGCAGGTGTGCCAAGCCCTTTTGCTGCCATGGCTTCACGATACTCCTCATCGTCAACCAACTTACCCGCTCCCTCCATTGCTGAAAGAAGAGAGGCTTCGGTATATCTTGCAGGTGGTTTTGTTTTAAGAGGAACGAGGTTAATAGACTCTGAGGAAACCTTTTCATTTTGTGCAACAGCGACTAGCTCGTTATCATCGGAACTCATTTTTCCATACACAGTAAGCCAGCCGGGATTAACGAGTACCTTACCTTCTGTTTTAAAAGAGTGGCCACTTACTTTTGTAATTCGTGTTGTTATTAAATATTCCGCAGGAGGGTAGAACACTGCTAGAAAACGCCTTACAACTAAATCATATAATTTCTGTTCTGGTTCAGACAGTGTTTTAGGGGGTGCTTGAAGGGTTGGAATAATAGCAAAGTGATCTGAAATCTTACTGTTATCAAAGATCTTTTTGTTGGGTTTGACCCAAGAGTTTTTCATAATTTGACTTGAGAAAGCCTGATAATTATCAACAGCCTTACCCAAATTAGTAATGGTTTCTTTAACCGTTTCTACATAGTCTTCAGGCAACGCCCTTGAGTCAGTTCTTGGATAGGTTAAAAGCTTGTGGCGCTCATATAGAGCCTGTGCAATTCCTAAAGTATTTTTAGCGGAAAAGCCAAACCGAGCGTTGGCTTCTCTTTGCAGACTGGTTAAGTCAAATAAATGGGGCGCTTGTTGAGATGAAGGCTTCGACTCTTCTTGAACAGAGCCAGATTTACCTTTACAAGCCGAAACAATGCTTTGGGCAGCAGCTTCGCTCCAAAGCCTACTATCACGAAGTTCAGGGTCCGTGTTTTCGGACTTAGTTATTTTCTTAAACTCTGGATCAAACCATCTGCCCTCATAAATTCCAGCAGCACAAATAAACTCACCGCGAACTTCCCAAAAGTCTCTAGAAATAAACTTTCTTATCAGCTCTTCTCGCTCTACCACAATTGAAAGAGTTGGGGTTTGTACTCGACCGACGGTTGTTAGAAAAAACCCACCGCTTTTGCTATTAAAGGCAGTCATTGCACGCGTACCGTTAATCCCGACAAGCCAGTCGGCTTCGGATCTACACCTAGCAGCATCGGAGAGTGGCATCATTTCCGCATCAGTACGAAGATGAGCAAAGCCCTCACGTATAGAGTCAGGCGTCATGGATTGTAGCCATAAGCGCTTAATCGGTTGGGTTGCTTTTGTTTGCTGGGCAATTAACCTAAAAATTAACTCACCCTCTCTACCCGCGTCACAGGCATTAATAAGAAGAGAAACGTCTTTTCTTTTAATGAGACGCTGCAAAACTTTTAAACGTGACTCCGTTTTAATGATGGGTTTAAGTTCAAAGTAAGGAGGAATTACGGGCAGGTTATTAAAAGACCATTTCCCTCTTTTAACCTCAAAATTTTCAGGAGCCCCAATCTCTAATAAATGACCTACGGCAGAAGAAATAATAAAATCATCCCGCTCGAAAAACTCATCGTGCTTAACAAACCCACCTAAAGCTCGGGCGATATCAGCCGCAACGGAAGGCTTTTCTGCGATGATAAGCGTCTTGCCGTCAGTCGTGTTGAGTGCATTTGTCGTACTTTTTTTAGCCACTGTAAAAAACTTTCATATTGAATTTTCTTTTTTTATTATTACCCGAAGAAATAGAGATTGTGCAATATTTTTTTATTGCGCTCTGCATTATTAGTCGATATATTAATATAAAGCATTGATTTTTAATGAAATAAAATAAAAAAATAGGTAAAATAAAAACAAGAGTAGACGAAAATAAATAAGAAAACTAAAATTTTATTCCGAGGGAGTGCTAAATAAAGTTGTAAATTAACGCATTAAAATAGAAAAACTTAGATTGAAGAGATAAAAATGGCCGTATTACCAATCTTATGCTATCCAGATAAGCGACTGCACAAAATAGCGAAACGCGTGACTCAAGTCGACAATCGAGTCAGAGAAATCATACAAGATATGACAGATACCATGTATGAAGCACCTGGAGTGGGATTAGCAGCGTCGCAGGTAGACATACATGAACAAATTATTGTGATTGATATCTCAGAAAGCAGAGAAGAATTATTAGTGCTTATTAATCCTGAAATTGTATGGAAGAGCGATGAGTCTAAAGTATGGCGTGAAGGCTGCTTGTCTGTCCCAGAATATTACGACGATGTGGAAAGACCCGAGCGAATTAAGGTGAAAGCATTAGATCAAGAAGGTAGTATTTTGGAATTAGAAGCAGATGGTTTGTTGGCGGTCTGCATACAGCATGAAATGGACCATTTAAAAGGTAAGGTATTTGTTGAATACCTTTCGCCACTTAAAAGAAGTCGTGTAAAAAGTAGAATGAAAAAGAGAGCCAAAGATCTAGGCTTAGAAATGTCTAGTTAACACTAATGTTTTATATCAAGCTTAAAACGTAATAAGTCCTGTTCGAATTTTATAGAGTTTAAATAATTAAACTCAAGAACTCGTTGAGGACCTATGGCATCATCTAGAACCAATCCTGATGCAGGGTGACACATTATCAGAGCGCCATCCTGAGATAAGCTGAGCCACTGTAACATTTTCTCCCGATAATTTTCCATAGAGTCCGAATCAAAGTTGTAAACCCCCAAGAAGCCCTGATTAGTCGTAAATCCTAATTGAATAAGCTCTTTGCGAAAAGCGATGCCCCCTAAAAAACTCAATGAAAGAGTTTTAAAAATAGCGGGATACTTTACTAAAGTTGCGATTTGATAAGATATCGGACTAGTGGATCTTAGCCAGGGTAAAAAAGAAGAGTAACGTGAAGATAAAACATCAAATAAGACATCACGAATTCCTGGAAATTGATGAACATGTTGGTGACCGTCGACGTAATCCGGTGAAAAGCCAAACTGCTGCTCAAAAAGGTCTAGCTGGCGGTTTAGGCACTCTTTAATCAATCGCTTGAGGTTCCTTTGAATCAATCTACATTGAGATAGGGCAATCCAAGTATTGATTGGTCTAGCAATAGGATTCTTTGCGAAGGGCACGGTCAGATTAAAATGAAGCCCAACTTGTAAACCCTGCTGGCGCGCATCTTGCCATTCAGAAAACATATTCGAAGCATGCGGAGCTTCCGAAAGTGCACTAACACAACTTAAGCGACCCATTTGAAACAGCTCCAGACAAGCGGTGTCAATCAGAGGGTCTTGCCCAATATCATCAGCACACAGAGTTAATACGTTCATTTTGAAAAAGCCCAATGTTTACTTGAAAAATAAGTACCAATGGCAACAATAAGTAAGACTATAACTAAAGCGAGCTGATAATTCATTTGAAACAAACTTAATAAGAGAAAAAATAATACTTCATTTAATAAAAATGCAATCAATGCAATTGTAAAAAACTTAATAAATGATGATTTGAGAGAAACCGAGCTGTGAGCAAATGTAAAAAATCGTTGACCTGAAAAGCTAACACTAAAGGCGATTAAAAATGCAAAGACATTAGATAATAAAGGGGCAAGGCTAAAAGTTTCTACCAGAAAAAAGACAGTCATGAAGTGAATAACTGCAGCACAACCCCCAACAAAGGTAAAGCGGAGGGGTTGAGGAATAAAATTAGTCCACCTTGCTATTGTCATAGTCCTCATCTATTAAATAGAGTGGCCGTTGTTTTACTTCATTAAAAATTCTGCCGATGTATTCACCCAAAATACCAATAGATAAGAGCTGAATACCTGAAAATAACATGAGTGCCACAGTTAAAGTTGGCCAACCACCAACCGGATTGCCATTCACTAGAGTGTCAATGACAACATATAGGCCATAACCTATTGCAATCATAGAGACAAGGCCGCCAATTACAGTCCAAACTCGTAGTGGAAGAGTACTAAATGCAGTGACACCAGATAAAGCTAAACCAATTAAATTTGTTAATTTGAAGCTCGAGACGCCGCCTATTCTGTTAGCTGGAATAAATGGGAGCGCAACAGATTTGAAGCCTACCCATGCATAAAGCCCTTTCATGAAACGATTACGCTCAGGTAATGCCTTAAGCGCATCTACAACCTTTCGATCTAACCAGCGAAAATCTCCAGCATTTTGCGGGATCGGCACATCGGCACCAGCACTCATTAAAGAGTAAAAAAACTTGGTACCTAGACGCTTGATCCCAGACTCATAGGCTCGATCAGAGATTACACCATAGACCATGTCATAACCGCTTAACCAAAGCTTATGCATCTCATCTAGTTTTTCAAGAGGGTGTTGAAAGTCAGCATCAATTAATAAAACGGCATCGCCACGGGCGTAGTCTAAGCCAGCAGATAGTGCGGCCTCTTTACCAAAGTTTCTAGAAAAACCTAAGTAACGAATCCCAGTTTGTTTTGCTAGTTCTCTAGCAATCTCTGAGGTATTATCTTTACTGCCGTCATTAATAATTAATATTTCTAAATGAGAAGTAATTTTTTTTGCAGCCGCAGATAAAGCATCAATAAACTTAATTAAGTGCGTTGATTCGTTATATGCGGGTACCACGATACTTAGGCTGAAATTTTCGGGTCGATTAGGCATAATTAAAGTTTACGTTAAAACCATTCTTATAAGAATATATATGTTTCTTAATATACCCCATTCATTCAAATACACCACATTCATCAATTGAGTTATTTCAAACCCAAACAAGAGACCTTAAAAGCCATATTGATATGTCTTTTAATCAGTATTATTTGGTGGTTAAGCTATATTCTGTTTCGAGATGCACCCGAGTGGGATAACATGGAGGAGCTTGTTTGGGCAAACTCCTTCGAAATCGGCTATCAAAAACATCCCCCATTGCCAACGTGGATTTTATATCCGTTAACTAAAGTTTTTGGTAAGGTACTATGGTTACCTATTGCACTGGGGCTTCTTTCTGTTTTTGCGACACAAGTTATTAGCTATTTTTTATATAGGGATATACAAGCCAATGCAACCCATCAAATACCAAGTTACGCTCCACTAGTAGCGGTTTTAACAGCATCCCCAATTATTTATTACACCATTCGTGGCGGGGACTTTAATCACAATGCTACTCAATTGTGGGCAATTGCTGCAATGTTTCTTTTCTATTACCGAGCTTGGAAAGTCGAATTATGTTTAAAAAAGTATCTTTATTGGGCGGGATTTGGCGCATGTTGTGGCGTAGCTTTTTTATCTAAATATAGTGTACTCATTCAAATGGGTGTTTTGCTAGGCCATTTTTTTATTATTGGACAGTGGAAAAATCCCCGTGCATTAACAGGTGCGTTGATATCGATACTGAGTTTTTTTGCGCTAACGTCGGCACATTTTCTATGGCTATATGAACAAACATTACTTCGCCAGGGGCCAATTTTTTATGCAGAAATGGTGATGCAAGATCAAACTAACTATTGGATGGAGCTTATAAACCTGTTTACAGGGTTTATGATGACGCAAATTTATAGGCTAATGCCAATTTTAGTTGTCATTTTTATGCTGAGAAAGCTTCAACTTAAAACATCAAAAATCTCACATAATTTGGTAGAAAAAACGTGGTGGCAAAACATTTCAAAGGGTGACCAATTATTTTTGTTAATGATTACCATTGGCCCAAGTGTATTGGCAATGTGTATAGGGATATTTTTGGACGTAAGGATTGAGGCGAAATGGGCTGTTACATTTTTTATATCAATCGGAACTGTCGGGTGGATGTTTGTACGATCTGATCTTAATTTAAAGAAGCTAATAAGTTGGGTTCTTGCGGGACATTTAATCTTTGCCTTGCTTTATGGTGTTGTTACGGGAGTTGTTGCAAATGCTGTAGGACATCAGGGACGAAATAATTACCCCAGTAAGGAGCTATCTTCCAGAATACAAGCGAGGTGGGAAGAGCACCCTGAAGTAACTGCTGGACAACCAATGAGATTAATTGTTGGAGATACATGGACTGCTGGCAATGTCATGCTTCACAGTCCTAAACACGGAACTACTGCAAAGGTTTTAATTGATGCAGATTTAGGGTTATCACCTTGGCTTACGATTCGAGATTTGAATCAGCCAATGATGGTTGTGATTAATAGACCCAGCACACCCTTAGGGAAAGAGATTAGGCAAAGTGAGCCGGTAGCGCAGATTGTTAATGAGCTATTTCTTAATGCCTCAATAAAGGGACGAGAATCAATACCATGGACGACCCATCAAGAAGTCCCGCCACTTGAGATCGATTGGGCTATTATCCCATTCATTAAAAAACCATGAAGCCATTGAAAGTTATTTACGCAGGTACGCCAGAGTTTGCAGCAATTGCGATGGAATCTTTACTATGCTCTGAACACCAAATTATTTTGGTAATGACTCAACCTGACCGGCCTGCAGGCCGTGGACTCAAGTTGCAGGCAAGCCAAGTTAAACAAAAGGCATTGCTCAGTGATATTCCGGTGATCCAACCCACGTCCCTTAGATTAGACGGTAAATTTCCAGAAGAGGCGGCGCAAGCCAAAAAGATCCTTGAAAATTTAGATTTTGATGTGCTCGTTGTAGCTGCCTACGGACTTATACTTCCTGTGTGGCTTTTAGAACTAGCGCATAAGAGAAATAAGATTGCTTGCATTAATATACATGCATCACTACTTCCTAGGTGGAGAGGAGCAGCGCCAATCCATCGTGCTATTTGGTCGGGGGATCTCCAGACCGGTACAACTATTATGAAAATGGAGGAAGGACTTGATACGGGGCCAATTATTTTGGTAGAACCCTTAAATATTCAAGCTTTAGATACAACAGCTTCATTACATGACCGCTTGGCATTGCAGGGAGGCAGATTGCTTATTGAGGTGCTTGATAAAATCGCGAATCAAGAAGATATTAAGTTGACCCCACAGGCAGAAGAAGGAATAACATATGCCGAAAAGATTAAAAAAACAGAGGCATTAATTGACTGGAATCAAGAGGCTTTTTTAATAGACAGGCAAATTAGAGCTCTAAATCCTGCACCAGGCGCATTTACATACTGGCAAGGTGAGATATTTAAGGTATGGTTGTCTGAAGATATCTCAAATCATTGGGAAGGATATAAGACAAACAATTCACGCCCTGGTGAGATAGTTGAAATAAACGAGTTTGGAATATCAGTTGCGGCGTTAAAGGGAGTTATTAGAATGCTAGAGATCCAAAAGGCTGGCGCAAAGAAAATGCCTGCACAACAATTCTCAAAGTCAAATGTGATAAAAATTGGAGATTGTTTAGGTGAGTAGTTTTGTTTGCACAGGATTAATGCGGAAAATTTTGATAAAGAAAAAGATGAAAGGGTGCGTTCCTAGGGACAATAAATTTAGTGGAAAATAATTTACAAGTAAATAAATCAAAAGGTGTTAATTTAGCCAATGCATTAAGAGATGCGGCACAATTAATTGGTCAAGTGCGTCTAGGCATTTCATTGACCGACTCTTTAATTAAGCTCCCAAAAGAAACAAGGTCAGCAGCCCAAAGCTTGGCGTTTACGAGCTTACGTAATCGCCCAATACTTATCAGTGCGATTAATCAATTTGTACACAAAGAAATATCTGAAGAGGTAGAAGATCTTATACTTGTAGCAGCATCAACTTTGTTAAAGTCATCTCCTAACACGTACGATCCTCATACCCTTGTAAACGAGGCCGTAAAGGCGGCAGGTTTTTCTAATAAAACCATATTTGCAAAGGGCTTGATTAATGCCATATTGAGAAGACTAAGTGAAAAGCCCGAAATTTTTACTATGGGGTTAATTGAGTATCAAGATCAATATCCTAGCTGGTGGTTGATTAAACTAAAAAAAACCTTCCCTAAAGACTGGCAAAATATTTTAAAAGTGAATCTTTTACCGGCAGCAGTTTTTCTAAGGGTTAATTTAAAAAAAATTACAAGGCTGGCTTATTTAGAGAAATTAAATACATCTGAAATAGAAACATTAGTAATACCAGAAAAATTTCAGGTGTTAGCACCTCAAGCAATTTGTATATCTAAGTCAATTCCAGTAGCACAACTACCGGGGTTTGATGAAGGGGAGGTAAGCATTCAAGATTTGGGCGCTCAAATGGCTGCTCATTTGGTTAACCCTAGCCCAGGAGATATGATATTAGATGCATGCGCGGCGCCCGGGGGGAAAACCACACACCTTCTGGAGTTAGCAAATTGCCAGCTGATCGCTTTGGAAAAAGATGCGCTGAGGAGTAAAAAGATCACAGAAAATCTTGATAGGCTAGGTTTGAGCGCACAGGTGATCGTTGGCGATGCCACTCGTCCCGAGCGCTGGTGGGATAGCATGAAATTTGATACGATCCTAGTGGATGCACCATGCTCTGCAACTGGAATCATTAGACGTCATCCAGATATTTTATATTTGAGAAGAGAGAGTGATTTTAAGGATTTAGAAAGGTTACAAACAAAAATTCTTATTAACCTTTGGCAACTTTTAAAGCCAGGTGGGCGAATGATTTATGTGACCTGTTCTATTTTTCCTGAAGAAGGAGAAAAGCAATGCCAACATTTTGCTGAAAATCATCAAGATGCGTTACGATTAGACACAATTGGTCAACTCTTGCCAGATTTATGGCATGACGGATTTTATTTTGGAGTCTTTCAAAAAAGGCAATGAGAAATTTGCGCAAACTTTATTTTTTAATTGGGATTATCTTTTTTGGGGTAATAAGCTTTTCTGTTTATGCAGATGGTATAAAGTTGCGCCAAATTCAGATAGAGCCGGTTGAAAATAATTGGACAGTTAATGTATCGTATCAAATCGATTTGTTACCGGAACTTGAAGAGGTTGTTAAAAAAGGGATTACTTTTCACTTCTTAACCGAATTAAACGTCACTCGCGGAAGATGGTATTGGTTTGAAGAGAAGCCAGTGCAAGTCATAAAAAATATTCGGCTGTCGTATCACCCATTGACTTTTCAATATCGGATCAGTGCTGGTGGCCTAACGATTTCAGCAGCCACTCTAGAAGAAGCTTTAATTCAAGTTGGCTCTATTGGGGGTTGGCAAGTTGCAGAATTAAATAGTCTTGAAAATGGAAAAACATATCAGGGGGAGGTTCGTATGCGACTTGATTTAAGCCAGCTTCCCAAGCCATTTCAAATAAATGCACTTAATGCTAGAGAGTGGAACGTGTCTAGTGGTTGGCATCAATTTTCATTTGTCCCACAATATAAAAACACTACTAATAAATGATTCAAAAAATTCCCACAAGTATTGATGCATTGGTTGGGCGCCAATATAAGGCGCGCCGAGAAATTTTATTATTTTTTATACTAACCTCGTTTTTAGCATTATTACTTTTAAGTCTTCTTTCTAGCGTCAGTGCAGATACTAAATTTTTGAATCAATATTTCGTTTGGCTATATGCAGCAAATATTATTGTTGGCGCAATTCTTTTATTAGTGATTGTAGTTTTAATTATCACATTGGCAATTCGCTGGAGGCAGGGCTATTTCGGGACTAAATTAATTGTGAAATTAGCAATGATTTTTGGATTGGTGGGTGTATTACCAGGAGCCATTTTATACTCTGTTTCTTTACAATTTGTTAGCAAAAGCATTGAGTCATGGTTTGATGTCAATGTGGAGTCTGCCTTAGACGCTGGTTTACAGCTAGGACAAAGAGCCTTAGAAAAAGAGCAGAATGAGTTTGTTGAAATAGGCTCTAAATTGCCTTTAGGGTTACTTGCGCAGACAAAGGTTGCGACTACCCTAAAAAGCTACTGCGACACAACAGGTGCAAATCAAATAGCAATTCTCAACGCTACTGGCGATGTTAAATTGAAATATCAATGTTTGGAGAATGTTCTTGTTGAATCCAACCATTTAATTGAGCTACTTCCAATGGCGGAAAAAAGTGGTAAAAGTTCAATGGTTGATGAATTGCTTAATCCTAACAACTCGATTAACTATGAAATTATTAGCTTATATAAGTTACCCGGAAAACAATTTTTACGATTAACTAAAGAGTTATCCCCCGGCTTAGGAGAAAACTCATTTAAGGTTCAACAAGCCTATAGTGACTACCAAGAAAAGTCATTAAGCCGCGTAGGTCTTAGAAAAATGTATATTGGCTCTCTGACACTTACTATGTTTTTGGCATTATTTATTGCTTTAGTATTAGCCTTAATTTTAGGCCGTCAATTAGCGCAACCCCTTCTGATGCTTTTAAGAGGAACGCAAGCTGTAGCCCAGGGCGATTTGTCACCTAAGCCGGAGACAGACTCTCAAGATGAGTTAGGGATGTTAACTCGCCAATTTAATAATATGACCCGTCAAATTGCTGATGCGCGTCAGTCATTACAAGAGGCTAAAGATTTTTCCGAGTCTGTTTTAACTAACTTAACTGCCGGGGTGTGTGTACTTGATAGTCAGTATTGTTTATTGGTCGTTAATCCAAGTGCCAAAAGAATTTTGGAAAGAGATATGATGCCTCTTATTGGTAAGCCATTGGGCGCCATACCTGAGTTAGTCCACTTTGAGTCGATGATTAAAGAGGCCTTTAAGGCAAACCAAGTATCTATTGATGGCGAAGAAAATATGAGCGCTTTATCTTCTAGATCAAAAGTGCTCACAGAAAATTCATGGCAAAGACAGATACAACTTTATCCAGGTTTGGATCAAGAGGATGATTCCACACCTGTTTTGTTAGTTCGGGGAACAGAACTACTCACGCGCCAATTTATTATTGTTTTCGATGATATAACCGAAGTTATTGCTGCTCAAAGATCAGTTGCATGGGGCGAAGTTGCTCGACGGATGGCCCATGAAATAAAAAACCCTTTAACACCAATACAGCTCTCTGCAGAAAGAATATTTCAAAAACTTACCGGGAAAATGCCTGAGGACCAAGAAGAAATTATTGCAAAAGGAACGAACACTATTATTAAGCAAGTTCAAGCAATGAAAAAAATGGTAAATGACTTCAGAGACTTTGCGAAAACACCTACACTTAACTTGCAATCTTTAGATTTAAACCAACTGATTCAAGAAATTTTAGGTTTATATGAAGGTGTTGATATTAAATTAAATTTAGATCCTCTGTGTCCATCGATATGGGGAGATCAGACGCAGTTACGGCAAGTAATCCATAATATTTTACAAAATGCACAAGATGCGGCATTAGAAAAAAGCCACGAACCAAAAATAGAGATTCGTACAGAAGTTGCGGAATATGAGTCTCATGATATTAGCCATGAAAAGCTTGTACGAATGACCGTGACAGATAATGGCCCTGGATTTTCTCCAAGAATTTTGAGTCGGGCCTTTGAGCCTTATGTGACCTCTAAATCTAAAGGGACAGGACTAGGGCTTGCTGTTGTTAAGAAAATAGTTGATGAACATGAAGCACGAATTGAATTGAAGAATAGGATTCGAGATGGGCACATTGTTGGTGCGCGTATATCTATTTTGTTTCAGAAGTTAGCGCCCATAAAATAAATGGATATAAAAAATAAAGAAATATTAGAATAACTGGCATAGGATAATAAAACATGGCAAATATATTAGTAGTTGATGACGAAATGGGCATAAGAGAATTGCTTAATGAGATTTTAAGTGACGAAGGTCATGTTGTTTACTCTGCTGAAAATGCTCATCAAGCGAGAACCATTCGTGACCAACTTTTACCTGATTTGGTTCTATTAGATATTTGGATGCCAGATACAGATGGAGTAACCTTGCTTAAGGAGTGGTCTAAGGCGGGCAAATTAACAATGCCAGTTGTTATGATGTCTGGTCATGCCACGATTGATACCGCTGTAGAGGCTACAAGGATTGGAGCTTGTAACTTTTTAGAAAAACCAATAGCATTGCAAAAGCTCCTAAAGACTGTAGCTCAGGCTTTAGAGAAAGCCCCCACAAAAGAAATAACTTATCCAAACTCTAGTGATCATAAAAAAGTCCCATCGCTTGAAAGTGTGGCTAGTCAGGCTAATACGACAGCGATGTTTAATCAGGCTTATATCAATAAAACAATGTCAGGCCAAGATGTAAGTTTGAGTCAAATATCTTTAGCGGAGGGCGGCGCAGAACATTCTTATGAGTTAAGTCCTGGACATTTTGAACTTCCGCTTAGAGAAGCTAGGGATATTTTCGAAAAAGCTTATTTTGAATACCACTTAAAGAAGACAGGTGGAAGCATGACTAAAGTATCTGAGCACACCGGGTTAGAAAGAACCCACCTATATAGGAAGTTAAAAGCACTGGGTATCGATGTAAGAAAATCCGCATCGAATGCAAATCAGTAACAAGCTATTTCTTGGATTATTTGTAATCGGGCGCTCAATGAGATATAATTTTTAGTCTTGGCCTGGTAGCTCAGTCGGTAGAGCAGAGGATTGAAAATCCTTGTGTCGGTGGTTCGATTCCGCCCCGGGCCACCAAGATTCTATAGTGGCACCAAAGTAGTAGATAGTGTCACTACACGAGCCCAGCGCCGCAATCTTTCCAAGAGTTCAAAACCTAGATTTCAGGAGGAGTAATCCTGTTTGACCGTTCCTGCTATTCAAGTGGTCATGTTCGGGATACCTCATGCATTAAACGTCATTTAAAAGGATAGATTGAATTCAAGTCTCTAGGTATCTTCCCTAGTTCATATCAACCGGATTGACTGACTCTGTCTTTAACTGGATATTTGAACTCACGTCAATTGTGAGTAGGGTAATCCACAGTGGTTTTAATTTGGAATCAGAGAAGAATGACCACTAACAGAC
>CAIJNI010000064.1 GCA_903821995.1 uncultured beta proteobacterium | reverse complement strand
GAAATCGAGATACCAAGCTCAACTTGTCTTCCTGAGTTTAGATTTGCTATCCGTGTTTAGTAAAAGGTAGTTAATCTTTATTGATTTCCATCCCCTAATTTGTGGGATAGAGGATAGTTGTGAGCTTATTTTTCAAGAGAATCGCTGTCAATTAAAAGCACACCTGTTGAAGTTCTCAAGAGTCTGGAGCTTCTCGGCCTTCGAGTTCGCGCAAGTAGGATTAATCTTGGCTGGACGGGAAAAGAGCTGGCGAGTAGGCTCTTTTGCTCGTAAAATACTTATCGGTCGATTGAATCTGGTCAGCCCACTGCTAGTATTGGCAGTGTTGCCAATACCTAATGGCTCTTTGGTCAAATAGATTCGATTGACACATCGGCACCGGCTTTTCTTAATCTAGGAGCAGTGAAGCGAGTACGACACCAAAAAGAAAGAATTAGTTCTTCAATCACTGCAGAAGAGCCTAACTTTTAATGCAGTAGTGCGTTCACAGACTTTAAATCATCATCAGTTAATACTGCCGCTAAGGATTTTAATTTAAGACCATTCATGATGGCGGCGTATCGTGACTGATATAAAGTCGCCTGAGTTGTAATCAATTGATCCTGCGCATTAAGGACGTCTAAGTTAATACTAACGCCCACTTCATAACCGACTTTGCTGGATTGCAGCGAAACTAAAGCTGATTTTTCAGCAGCCTCATAGGCTTTGACTTGAGACAAGCCGCTATTAAAACCTAAATAAGCCTGCTTAGAAGACGTCGCATTAGTCCGCTTAGCGAGTTCATAATTTGCTTTGGCTTGATCCCACTGAGCAACTGTTTGCCGAACCGTTGCAGAAATATATCCGCCAGTAAAAAGCGGCACAGACACTTGGATACCTAATTGATTGGCATAGTAGGTATTAGGGAGCGGGTTATAGGATACGGTCGTACCACTTAAACTCGTGCTGTAGCCTGTCGAGGCGGTTAAATTCACAGTAGGTAGACGTGAGGCACGCGCACTGTTGTAATTGCTTTTAGCGATATCAGCATTGAGCTTAGCAATTAAAACGTTATAGTTCACCTCTTCAGTTTGTTTGGCCCACTCATCCATCGATTGACCCGATGGCAAATGGAGTGCTTCTACGATATCTGTAGTTGCAATTTGTCCTTTATCTTTTTTAAGGTATTTGATTGTGCGGTTATCCACCACAGTTGAGATATTGGCTTGTTTGGTCAGAGGTAAAATCGCATCAACAGAGCGCCCTACAATTTGCTCTAAACCATCTTTTTTAACGATCAGGTCCGCTTCTGCTGCGATTTCTTGAGCAATTACGAGATCATAACGAGACTGAGCGGCATTAGTGTCCACAATGGTTGCTGTGCCCACTTCAAAATTTCGTTTGGCTTGCTCGAGTTGCTCTTTGATTAAGCCTTTTTTGTTGCGATACAAGTCTAAGTTATCTTGGGACGTGAGGGCATCAAAATATGCTTGAGAAACTCGCACAATTAAGTCTTGTTGGGCCTGTGCAAAAGTAGCTTCTGCTACTCCTGTAAGAAAGTCACCTTGGTTAAATTTTTCGTAGGCAGCCCAGTTAAAAAGAGGCTGCGTTAAATTAAGTCCCCATCCGGTATTGGAGATGGTGTAATCTTTTTTACCCAGGTTGGGATCGTAACGCAGGTCGTTAGAACCTGTATTCATGGTCCCAGTAAGCTGCGGCATCAGTAATGAGAAGGCTTGCCAGTAGTATTCTTTACCGGCGATATAGGCTGCTTTAGCTGCATTATAGGTGGGGTCGTATTGAGCGGCTTCTTGAAACAACTTAATGAGGTCAAAGGCTTGAGGATTGCGGTTATCAACAAAGCGCGGTCCACTCGAAGCATTCTTCAATGCAGACGAATTTCCTGAAGGGCTTTGCATCGAGCTTTGAATTGCATCTTGGGCCGTCGAAGTTGAATTCGCTTTTTTTTGCGCAAAACTCACATTGGGTTGCACGAGTGCAAAGCAAAGAATAGATGTACCAAACATCAGCGAGATGTCACGTTGCAATTTTGTCATTGTTGGATGAACTTCAGATGAGGAATTCGTCAAAACCAGGCCCTTTAATGGATTCTTGTTGAATATAGTAAACGATTTTAAGAATTATCCCTACCAAACCTTTTTTAGGACGGGTATTGGACAGTTAAGCTTATGTTGCTACGTTATTTATGAATTAACCACCCCTTAGAACACAAAGTGGCTTAATTCTTCTTTAGGCACTTGCAACATCGGGACTAAAGTCTCAAATAAGGTCTTTGTTTGGAAATAATCATGGCTGATTCGGGTCACGAGCTCAACAGACATTAAAGGCTCTGTCCCCACAAAAGCGATCAGTTTTCCACCGATGGATAACTGATTTTTGAGGTTTTGTGGGATTTGAGGAAGACCGCCTGAGACACAAACCAGGTCATAACTCTGATGGGCACCCTGATGCCAACCTTTAGATGCATCCCCTGTCATGACGCGCACATTAGGTATTTTTGATTTATTCAGGTTAGTCACGGCAAAGTGGGCTAAATCAGGGTTAATTTCAACAGAAGTGACATGTTTTGCGAAATATCCTAGGAGGGCTGCCATGTAACCCGAGCCAGTTCCAATCTCAAGAACATTTTCCTTACCCGTGGGTTTAATGGCTTGAAGGATACGTGCCTCCAATTTTGGCTCCATCATGACTTCACCCGAATGGTTAATCGGAAGTTGGATGTCGCTAAATGCGAGGGGAATTTGTTCTTCATTCACGAAGAATTCACGCCTAACTACGGTTAAAACCTCTAAAATATCCTTGTCAGTCACCCACCAAGGTCGAATTTGCTGTTCTATCATCTTAAAACGAGCAGAAGAGATTGACCACGATAAGTTATTGGTTTGATTTAATGTCATATTGAGTAGTCAAAATAAAGAAATCATTTTTTAAAATTAAAAAGCAACTATATCAATTAAGATCGAACAGTGGAATCCAATTTTAAACCTCAAAAAACACAATCGTATTTAAAGCGGCATCCTTGGGTATTCCGAATTGCTATTTTAGTCATCATTTTAATCCTAGCTGCCATTGGATGGCGAATTGCTAAAACAGTTTTTGGAGTCAATCAACCCAAATTTAAAACGGTGGCGGTCGAGGCTGGCTCGATAGTATCAACGATTAGGGCTAGTGGCACTCTCAATCCCGTGCGCTCAGTGACGATTGGTACCCAAGTTTCAGGCCGCATTGCCGAGTTACTGGTCGATTTCAATGACAAAGTGAAGGCAGGTCAAGTGATTGCTTTAATTGACCCCAGAGAGTTTCAGGCAAGATATGACCAAGCGCTCGCTAATTATGAGCTAGCACTTAAAAATCACCAGTTCAATCTTAAGTTGTTGGCTCAAGGGTTTATTTCACAGCAAGCCACGGTCGCGACTGAAGGTGCTCTCAAAGCATCTCAAGGTGCGCTGGATTTAACTAAAAAATCTTTAGATGATTCGATTATTCGTTCGCCCGTCGATGGTGTTGTTGTCAAGCGAAGTGTTGAGGTAGGACAAACGGTGGCGGCTAGCCTGCAGTCCCCAGAAATATTTATCATCGCGAAAAACTTAGCAGAAATGCAAGTCGAAACCTCAATCGATGAGTCAGATGTGGGGAGGATTAAAGAAGGTCAAGAAGCCACTTTTACGGTAGACGCTTTTCCAGGGCAAGTATTTAATAGTAAGGTTAAACAAGTTCGTAAGGCGCCAGTCAATATCCAAAACGTGGTGACGTATACCGTTTTGTTAGTGGCTGATAACCCAGAGTTCAAATTACTTCCTGGTATGACAGCCAATGCCAAGATTTTGGTGGAGCAGCATGATCAAGTCATCAAAATTTCTAATATGGCCCTACGTTTTCGTCTACCACCCAATTTAATCCCTGAGAATCCAGATCAAATTAGCAAAGCGCAAAATAACCAAGCACAAAAACCCCCGGGTGCCGGAACAAATGCTGACGCTCCCCCAGGTAGTGATAGCTCTTCAAAGTATCGTCCTGGCGGTCGATCATCAGGCAGTGGCGGAAATTATCGGACTGTATATATTCTTTCGCAAGAGGGTTTAAAACAAACTGTCACACGCAAGGCGTTTAGGATTGGAATCACAGATGGTGAAAGTACTGAAATACTGCCACTCAGAGATAGGAAAGAACCCGAGTTAAAAGCAGGTGATCTCGTGATTATGGGTATCGAAGGACAAAACTCTGCTAACGGCGGAGCAGGTCCTTCAGGGCAAAATAGTGGCGGTCGTGGTCCAAGAGGCTTTTAATCTTGGCTGATCTGATAGCTAATTACTGATGAGTGTATTAATCCATACTGAAAATCTTGTAAAAGCCTATGGCTCTGGCGTACAAGAAGTTCGGGCCCTTGACGGTGTGAGCTTGGATATTGAAGCGGGTGATTTTGTAGCCATTATTGGTGCATCGGGATCAGGTAAATCAACATTCATGAATATGATTGGTTGCTTAGATCAACCGACAAGTGGAATCTATGAACTCGCGGGTGAGAATGTGAGCCATTTAAGTATGGATCAATTAGCAACCGTGCGTAATCGGCGCATTGGTTTTGTGTTTCAGCAATTTAATTTATTAGCCAGGACCTCTGCACTCAATAATGTGATGATGCCACTCTTGTATGCAAGGGAAGGGCCCTTATCACAACTCACCAAAGCAGAGCAGTTGAGTCATGCCAAATTAAGATTAGAACAAGTGGGCTTAGGTGATCGGCTCACTCATACTCCAGGAGAACTATCAGGGGGACAACAACAACGTGTCGCTATTGCAAGAGCTTTAGTGAATGACCCAGCGCTGATTCTTGCGGATGAGCCCACGGGGGCATTGGATTCGAAAATGACGATAGAGATCATGCATCTTTTAACCAAGCTCAATCAAGAAGGTATGACAGTCATTGTGGTGACCCATGAACCTGACGTTGCTGCCTTTGCAAAAAGAGTGGTGGTGTTCAAAGACGGGAAGATCGTAGAGATTAAAAATAATCTAATTCCTGCTGTTTTAGATTCTTCTGGAGCGAGCATCTGATATGGCTGTCTTAGCTGCTTCTATGAATCTTACAATTGCCATGAGGGCATTACGCGTTAATAAACTTCGTTCAATTTTAACGATGCTGGGTATTGTGATTGGGGTAGCTGCGGTGATCGCAATGGTGGCTATCGGTGGCGGCGCTCAGCAACGGGTGCAGGCGCAAATTGCGAGTTTAGGCTCTAACTTACTTATTGTGATTCCAGGATCAGTGATTCAAACTGGAGCGCGATTAGGTTTAGGGAATGCTCAGACATTAACAGAACTTGATTCCAAAGCAATCTTAGCGGAGTTGCCCGAAGTCACGGTTGCCGCTTCAATGACACGGGGATCAGCCCAAGTCGTTTATGGTAATGCCAATTGGTCTACGTCCGTATATGGAGTCTATAACGATTTCTTTGATGCAAGAGAGTGGGGCTTATCGGATGGTCGTCTATTTGATCAGGGTGAGATCACTCGTTTTGGCAAAGTCTGTATTTTAGGTAAGACAGTCGCTAATCAATTATTTGGGGAAGATGATCCCATGAATCAAATGGTGAGGATTCGAGGGATCCCTTTTGAAGTGATTGGTATTGCTGAAACAAAAGGGCAAAGTAGTCAGGGGCAAGATCAAGACGACGTTATTTTTGTGCCACTGACTACGGGTCGTAATCGTTTATTTGGTGAGACAAGAGGAAGAATCGCGCGAGTAGGGACCATACTTGTTAAAGCCAGTGATGGCGCAGATACCAATGAAGTACAGGAAAAAATGACGATACTACTTCGTCAACGACACCGGATGCAACCTGGGATAGAAAATGATTTTCAAATTCGTAACCTCACTGAAATTCTAAAGACGCAAGAGGCTGCGAGTCGGGTGATGTCGATGTTGTTAGCTGCTGTGGCATCGGTGAGTCTCTTGGTGGGCGGTATTGGGATTATGAATATCATGCTCGTATCAGTGACGGAAAGGACTCGAGAAATTGGACTTCGCCTAGCTGTTGGTGCAAGGGGAAAAGATATTTTGACGCAGTTTTTAGTTGAAGCGATGACCTTAGCAACTCTGGGAGGGGCGATTGGCGTTGTTTTGGGGATCGCTATTTCAGCGATAGTGGCTTATTTTGCAGACTGGGACATTAGTATTTCTTTTGGCGCCATAGTTCTTGCAGTAGGATTCTCAGCAGCGATTGGTATTTTCTTTGGGTACTATCCTGCAAAAAAAGCAGCGCAAATGCAGCCGATTAATGCTTTGCGTTATGAGTAGATGGATGAGTGGAGGTTAGCGATCTACTCTAAGAATTTACATCCTAAGACGATGCCCTCGCAGTAAAGATACTTATCCACTAAAATCTAATCAATTAACCTCAGAAAGTTGAACCATGGAATTTGTATTATTAGCTAAAGCTCTTGTACTTGGAATAGTTGAAGGCTTAACAGAGTTTTTGCCGATATCAAGCACCGGACATTTAATTTTGGTGGGGCATTTACTTGGCTTTAATAATGAGTTGGGTAAGGCTTTTGAAGTGATTATTCAGCTTGGGGCAATACTTGCGGTATGTTGGGAATTCCGTACGAAGATTATTCTTGTGGTGAGTGGACTCTTTCGTCAAAAACAGTCGCAACGATTTGCACTAAATGTGATTGTTGCCTCAATACCAGCGATTATTTTGGCGCTGATCTTTGGCAAGATGATTAAAGCGCATTTATTCGCTCCAGTCCCTGTGGCCTTGGCGTTCATTGTTGGTGGGTTCATTATTCTTTTTGCTGAAAAATTAGAGCAAAACAAGGAAGAAAAAAAGAAATTAATAAATGATCAAAGTTCCCCAAAAATTCAGTCGATGGACGACCTCAGTATTGCAGATGCAATTAAAGTAGGACTTGCACAGTGCGCCGCATTAATACCGGGGACATCACGATCGGGAGCCACTATTATCGGCGGAATGTTATTAGGAATCCCTAGAAAAGTTGCGACAGAGTTTTCATTCTTCTTGGCCATTCCAGTGATTACGGGTGCAACAGTATATGAACTGTTTAAGTTAAGACATGATGCGGCAACACTTGATTTATCAAGCTTTGGGCCTGTTTTGGCGATTGGGTTTATAGCCGCATTTATTTCTGCATTTTTATGTGTGAAGTGGTTACTTCATTATGTAGCTCATCATAACTTCAAGCCATTTGCTTGGTACCGTATCTTTTTTGGAGGGATTGTTTTGTTGACCGCATACACTGGGGTAGTGGACTGGGCGCATTAGAAATTGCTCAAATATCTTAGTCGATAATAAGGAATCATGGAAGAGCCTAAAGAATCTGATCAGTGGTCTCGTCGCATTAAATCGTTTGTAATGCGAGCGGGTAGAACGACGGCGGCACAACAAAAAGCTTTAGAAGAATTGGGTCCCCAGTATTTAATCCCGTTTGTTCAAGAAGAGCTTCATTGGGATAAAATTTTTACTAAAAACTTAACTCAATCGCATCCCAGTATTCTTGAAATTGGTTTTGGCATGGGAGAAACCACTGCACATATTGCACTACTTCGACCGCAGGATAATTTCTTAGCTATAGAAGTTCATGAGCCCGGTGTAGGTGCACTGCTTAAGAAAATTGGTGAAGAACAGATTACGAATTTAAAACTAATTCGGCATGACGCCGTTGAGGTGATTGAACATATGATTCGTGATACCTCCTTAGACGGCGTTCATATTTTCTTTCCGGATCCTTGGCATAAAAAAAGACACAATAAAAGAAGGTTGGTGCAACCAGAATTTATTCATCAACTCTGTCAGAAATTAAAACCAGGCGCATATATTCATTTGGCGACGGATTGGCAAGAATACGCTCAGCAAATGCTTGAAGTGTTAAGCCATGAATTATTATTAAAAAATACCTCTATCTCAATGGAAGAGTTAGAAGATGGCTCAAAAATCCCAGGGTATGCAGACAGACCAAGTTATCGACCGATTACTAAATTTGAAAAAAGAGGTTTGCGTCTAGGCCATGGTGTGTGGGATCTGGTTTTTCTAAAAGTTTGATGTGAAGAAAAATTAGTTTGAGAGTAATTCGATGTAATGAGTGTAGCTAAACGTGCAATTCTTTTTATTTCCTGTTGCTTTTTTGATGATCTCCAATAATGATCAGGGAGTTGTGGATGAATTTTTCTAAATCATCTAAAAGCTCTAAAACATACTCTGCTGGAGGCGAGACAAAGACAGCATTTCTGGTTGCGTGCATCCGATCCAGTTTTGAGAGCGTCTAAGAGCTCCCGATTGTTTGCCACTCCCTCTTGCGGTATTTAATAAAGTTTATGAGCAGTCTCTAAAATAAAAAAGCCCGGAAGGTTTCCGGGCTTAGTCAGTTTCATTGTTAATCTGTAGTTATAAGCCAATACAGACGTACTTCATTTCAAGGTATTCGTCCATACCCCAAACGCTACCTTCGCGACCGAGTCCAGATTGTTTAACGCCACCAAATGGAGCAACTTCATTTGAGAATAAGCCTGTATTGACACCCACTAGACCATACTCTAAAGCTTCTGCGACTCTCCAAATTCTGCCAATATCTCTGCTATAGAAATAAGATGCCAGTCCAAATTCAGTATTGTTTGCAGCCTGAATAACTTCAGCTTCATCCTTGAATGGCATTACAGCTGATACTGGGCCAAATGTTTCTTCAGTCATGATTTGCATATCGTTGGTCACATTTGCTAGAACAGTTGGCTCAAAGAATAAGCCACCTTTTGCATGAGGTTTTCCACCGGTCACTAAACGAGCACCTTTATCGAGGGCATCTTTAATATGGCGTTCAACTTTTTCTATGGCTTGCGGTTCAATTAAAGGACCTTGCGAAACCCCATCCTCTAAACCGTAACCCACTTTAAGGGCAGCTGAGGCTGCGCCTAATTTTTCAACGAATGCATCATGAAGGCTTTCATGGACATAGAAGCGGTTGGTACACACGCAAGTTTGTCCTGCGTTGCGATATTTTGAAGCTACCGCACCAGCAACGGCAGCATCAAGGTCAGCATCTTCAAAAACAATAAATGGAGCGTGGCCACCTAATTCAAGGGCAACCTTCTTCACAGTTGGTGCGCACTGTTCCATCAAAATGCGGCCAACAGGTGTAGATCCTGTGAATGACAAGTGGCTGACTGTTTTCGATGCGCATAAAGTTTTACCAATCGTAATGGAGCGATCGCCGTCTGCGGTAATGATGTTAATCACGCCATCAGGAATACCAGCACGCTTGGCCAGTTCAGCTAATGCCAAAGCGGATAAAGGTGTTTGTTCTGCGGGTTTAATCACGATAGTGCAACCAGCTGCAATTGCAGGTGCGACTTTACGAGTAATCATGGCCATTGGAAAATTCCAAGGCGTAATTGATACGCATACACCGATGGCTTGCTTTAAGACTACAAGACGCTTATCAGACCAGGTCGTTGCTGGAATAGAGCCCATCACTCGCTTAGCTTCTTCGCCAAACCACTCAATAAATGAGGCTCCGTATCCAATTTCACCGCGAGACTCTGAGAGAGGTTTACCTTGCTCAATCGTCATGAGTTTGGCGAGATCTTCGGTATTTTCTATAATCAGCTCAAACCACTTTCGCATTACTGTGGCACGTTCTTTTGCAGTCTTATTTTTCCATCCTGGTAAAGCTTGATGAGCCGCTGCAATTGCAGCTTCTGCAGCGCTGGAATCAAGATTAGCAACTTTTGCAATGAGTTCGCCATTAGCAGGATTGTGAACTGGGAAAGTTTCATTATTTTTTCCGCTAACCCACTGGCCTTTAATAAAGGCCTTTTCTATAAATAAACTTGGGTCTTTTAAAAGGGAAGGGACAGAAGGTGAGGCGACGCGCTCAGGTGCGTTCATAAATAAATCTCCAAATAATAGGTTGTGGCGAAGATCTATTATATTAGTGCACTAAGCCATTACGCATCAAAATAACTCAATCATTTAAAAATCAGGGGCTATTTTGTAACGGTCATGAAACACGTAAGATCCCCAAGAAGGTCCCTAAGGTTAAACTTTGGGTAGGACTATTTAAGTAAAACGAATCAAAATAAGCCCTTTTTTTATTTCATATTATAAGAAATAGCGCAAATAATTGAGTAATTTAATGAATTTCAGATCATAAAATTAGTGATCACTAACATTATATTTTGACTGAATTAAAAGGGATTTTGAAGAGAAAATGAGTTGTTACCCTAGTTTTTGAGGTATCTTTATAACCAAAGTATGCAGTTAATTTTTTCTATATTGTTGACTAGTTATAAAGACTTTCCTACTATGAGGCTTCTTTAGCAATGTATTAGGCCCCATGAAATTTTACTTCGATCTATTTATTCACGATCTTCAGTCTTGGTTTGAACACGCTTCACAACTTTCTACTATTTGGTCAACGCACTCTGATCATCCGACAAGGGGCAAAATAGTCAGGGCGGGTCATCAACTTGGCGTCGTGACAGTATTTCTTCTCATCGGATTGTTTATCGTCAATCCATCCATCCGCACCCAAATCAACAATAGTCTTTTTGGGGATAGTAATCATTCCGAGTTGGCTAGCGCTGACATCGAAAATAACGCTTTGGACATCCCCTCATTGAAGATGGTCTCCTACACTCCTTCGGTTGCCTCACCTCTGAACTCAGAAATCATGGGTGTTCCTGTGCCATCAATTGCTGGTTTAGCAAATCAAATACCGACATCGAGTATCGACCCCAAGGCAATCGATCAAAAGCTCATGGTCACCATCGAAGATCAACAAAAAGTTGCCGATTTCATGGCGTATAAATATCGTATCGATCCCAAGGATGTTCGACAGTATGTGAACCAAGCTATGGTGGTTTCCAAGGAGGTTGGTTTAGACCCAGTATTAATAGTTGCGGTCATGGCCATTGAATCGAGATTTAATCCATTTGCACAAAGTGGCGCAGGTGCGCAAGGCTTGATGCAAGTGCTCACCCGTGTCCACACAGAAAAATATATTCCTTATGGTGGAACATCAGCAGCATTTAAGCCTGAGGCTAATATTAGAGTGGGCGCTTACATTCTTAAAGGCTATATTGCCCAATCGGGTTCACTTCAAGGTGGTCTTCGGTATTACGTAGGTGGCGCTTATGTTGGGGATGGAGGCTACGCGGGTAAAGTACTGCGCGAGAAAGAGCAATTGGTTTCTCTATTAAAAGGAGAAATCAGTACCGTGAATGAAGCCGTAAAGAGTGTGAATCCGGTTCTGAGCTTATTAAATGACCTCGTCCAAACAAAGTCAAATCCAAGTGTTGTAAATCCTAATCAGATCGTTGCAGGTAACGACCTCATGAGTACTGAAGTGGTAAATCGCCAAGAGACTCAGCAAGGGCCAACATTAGAGATGCAACCAGCGCCTTAAGATCTAAAAAACTGCTTTCTCAGAATACACACCAGAGGACAGATAAATAAAACTTTAAGTAATTGCATTGGTAAATCCATCCCCGGTAGATACTCTCTTATTAAAAGATTGAATACATAAATACTATTAACCTGCCATTCAATAGAAGTGCAGAGCCTGCTTCATAAATCCCAAGTTGTCCTTGTTGAGAAAAATAAAGATGGTATGAGTGACGCCTGGAGATTCAATACGTTTAAGGGCGCGCGCGGATGATAATTTGTCCGCAAAATATATGTCTGGCGTCTACGGAGCTGTACAAGAGATCTACTACGTATTGCGAAATTGATGAGGTAACAACATTTGTTCGTTGCTTGTTTAATTTTATTACGTTTAAACAGATGGACTTTTTAATCCCATCGCCTTACCGCCAACAGCCTTACGATCTATTGGGCAACTTCTTGGAGCGATGAGTGAAGGTCGCCCAATCACTTTGATGCCATCAAAACGTGAGTTCTCAACTGTTAAAGCTGCGAACTTCATTAATGTATCTCGACCATTTGTAATTAAAGAAATAGAAGTGGGAAGATTGAAGCATCGCATGGTCGGTAGTCATCGGAGGATTGCGTTTGAGGATTTAGTGGAGTACATGAATATAATGCAACAAAAGCAACAAAGGCAATAGGCCGCACTAGATAGAATTGCAGACAAGGCTCTCGAATTAGGCTTAGATTATTAATAGCAGGTAATGCAAGATATACAGCGGTTCTAGATGCATGTGTTCTTTATCAACTAGCGATTGCAGATTCTTTGATGAGTATTGCCGCAATTATTTGATAACTGAGCTGTAGGAGAGCTTTAAAACATATGGTGATAACCAGAGACGGGCAAACTAATTGCGATAAAAAAATTTAATGTATCAGTAAAGTTTATATAAAACTACGATGAAGAATCGTTAATCTCGAGATTACGTAAAGATTGCGCTAAACGGTCTAAGATACCATTTACAAATTTATGTCCATCAGTCCCACCGAAAGTTTTAGCGAGTTCTACGGATTCATTGATAGCTACTTTATAGGGTGTTGATAAGTCATATTTAAGCTCAAAGGCTCCGATGAATAGAGCACTGAGTTCAACTGGTGAGACCTCATTTAATGGCCGATCTAAATGGGGCGTAATTTCACTTTCAAGGGCGTCGATATTGTCACAAACGCCCTTAAATAAGCTTTCAAATAAAGCAAATTGAGCTTTTCTAAAAATAGGATCTTCAGAGAGCTGCGTAATGATTTGATCAGTATCAGCAAAACCACCTGAATTTTTAATGACCACCCACTGATAAATACCTTGTAATGCGTATTCACGTGCTCTTCTTCTCGGTGTTAAGGAACGTTTAACTTGTGTTGATGAAATGAGTTTATGAGACTCAGTCAAATAGGGATTATGCATCGTCATCCTGAAGTACTAAACAGAAATTCGCCATTTCAACAGCGGCCTTGGCACAGTCAATTCCTTTTTGAACTACCCTTGCCTCAGCTTGGGCATCGGTATCACAAGTAAGAACACCATTGGCAATAGGTAAGGCTAACTCAATTGACAACTTCGATATGCCAGCGGCTGATTCGTTTGAGACAAGTTCAAAATGATAAGTTTCACCGCGAATAACAGCACCCAAAGCAATAAGGGCATCAAATTCACCTGACTCACCCAGTTTAAGCAGCGCTAAAGGAATTTCAAGCGCACCTGGCACAGTCGTAAGAAGGATATCTTCAGCTTTAACTTTAAGATTTAACAGTTCATTGATGCAACTCGTTGTGAGTGCTTGACAATGAGCTTCATTAAATCGAGCTTGAACAATCGCAATGCGTAAATCTTCGCCATCAAAGTTGGGATCTAAAAAATCAACCTGCTGCGACTCTGAAGCATCTGCTGAGCTAGTATCAATGGAGGTCATATTGGACTCTTTAGTAAGTTAAGGTTAATGGGATAGAGGGAAGTATTTTGCCAGTGTCAGGATGAAATAGGTGATTTATTCTTGAGAGCCTATTTCTAAGTAGCCTTCAACTTCAAGTTGGTAAGCTGCCATTCCAGATAAGGGAGTAGGTTTGGCCAGTAAACGCATCTTACCAACACCTTGATCTTTTAAAATCTGGGCTCCAATACCATAGGTTCTAAAATCAACTTTACGAACTTTAGGTTCATCATCATGGGCATGAGCTTTAACTTCTTGAAATTCTTTATGCAGAATTTCATGGCCCAATAGGTTCCCAGAAACATTGAGTAAAACAGCCACACCACAATCGGATGAGCCGATCTTTTGTAAAGCTAAATGAAGTGGCCAAGAATGCTGACCAGAATCCGCGTCAAGTATATCCATGAAAGATGCGGGTTCATGAACGCGAACTAAAGTTTGTGTATTAGGCGTGGGTTGACCTTTCGTTAAGGCCAAATGGAAACTCTTGCTTGGAGTATCTTGATAAAGAGTTGCAGCAAAAGAGCCAAACGCAGTGTTCAGAATTTTCTTGCCCACACGTTTCACCATGCTTTCATGGTGACTACGGTATTCAATTAACGAGACGATGGTACCAATTTTAAGATCATGAGTTTTCGCGAATTCAATCAGGTCTGGCAGTCTTGCCATCGTACCGTCGTCCTTCATGATTTCACAGATAACTGCTGCAGGTGAGCATCCAGCCATAGAGGACAGGTCACATCCCGCTTCGGTATGACCTGAACGGATTAATACGCCTCCAGGTTGAGCCATGAGAGGAAAAATATGCCCAGGTTGTACTAAATCAGCAGCACTAGCATTTTTAGCTACTGCAGTTTTAATTGTATGTGAGCGATCCGCCGCTGAAATTCCGGTCGTGACGCCTTTAGCAGCCTCAATAGATACGGTGAAGTTGGTGCCCATAGAAGCGCCATTCTCTTTCACCATGAGGGGTAATTTGAGTTGTTTGCAGTGTTCTTGCGTAAGAGTCAGACAAATCAAGCCCCGACCGAACTTTGCCATAAAGTTAATCGCTTCAGGTGTTACATGATCTGCGGCTAAGACGAGGTCACCTTCGTTTTCACGATCTTCTTCATCAACTAAGATGACCATTTTCCCGGCGCGCATCTCCGCCACGATTTCTTCGGTGGAGCTCAGGAAAGAGCTTAAGTTAGATACAGGAGTATTGGGGGGAGTCATATTATTTTTCCAAATGACCTAATGAAAGCATTCGCTCAACATAGCGGGCAATTAAATCGACCTCTAAATTGACCGCGTCACCAGGTTTTAAGTATTTTAAAGTGGTGTGAGTCAGCGTGTGAGGAATGATATTGATATGCACTCTGGCAACACTATTGCCACTGACTTGCAAATCCTCAACCTGATTGACGGTTAAGGATGTGCCATTCACAACGATCGATCCTTTATAGGCTAAATATTTAGCCAAGAACGCAGGCGCATTAATTGCTAAATGCCAGGAACTCTCAGGATCATCAACATTTGATCCGACAATCTCAAAAGTCTCAACATGACCGACGCCATCCACATGACCACTTACAAGATGACCACCTAGACGATCGTTTAAACGAAGCGCTTTCTCGAGATTAACTGGTCCTTGGGTTTTTAAGCCGGATGTTTTATTAATAGATTCAGCTGAGATTTCAATTGCAAAGGTGTTTTGTGACTGGGTCAATTCAATGACAGTCATACATGCCCCTTGGATTGCGATGCTATCGCCCAAGATTACATCAGATAAGTCAAGACCACCCGCATCGATAGTTAGCCGAAACCCATCTCCAGAAGGAGTGGCAGATTTAATTTGACCAACGGCAGCAATGATTCCAGTAAACATAGTGCTATTATCGCCTGACTTTAATGTCGCGGCAGAAAGTACTTATATTTTTCTTAAAAAACGTAGGCGAAGATCTTCACCCAGGGAGGTATGTTCGACGAGCTGCCAATCAAAACGATCTCCTAAAGAATGTAGGGGACCTAGGTTAGAAATTCCAGCGCCAGTTCCTAGTAGGGTAGGCGCTTGATAAATCAGCAATTCATCAACCAAATCTTCACGAATAAGAGATCCATTTAATTTAAAGCCAGCCTCGACATGAATTTCATTGATCTCATAAGACGTAGCAAGATGTTTTAGAAGGGCACTTAAATCAACCTTACCCTGTGGGTTTGGGAGTTGAAGTAATTCAACTCCCATTGATGTTAAAGATTTTTTAATAGATTGAAGATGTTTCTCTTCTGGACGGGCACAAACGATCAGTGTTCTACCATTTGTCAGAATATGTGACTGGAGTGGTGTTTCTAAATGAGAGTCAACGATCACCCGAAGGGGTTGGTGCGGGGAGTCAACATTTCGCACAGTTAATTGGGGGTTATCCTCTTTAACTGTGCCTGCCCCAGTGAGAATCGCTCCAGCCTGAGCGCGCCATAAATGGCCATCTTGGCGAGCAATCGGCCCCGTAATCCACTGACTCTGTCCATTAGGTAAGGCGGTAATACCGTCAATACTCGAAGCAATCTTCAGTCGAACCCAAGGCATACCAGAGAGCATTCTTTTAAAAAATCCCGGGTTGATAGCAACTGACTCTCTAGCGAGAAGTCCTGATTTGACTTCAATGCCCGCCTCTTCTAAAAGTTTTACACCTTGACCAGCAACCAAAGGGTTAGGGTCAGGAGCTGCAATGATGACGCGTGATACTTTGGCTTTTATCAGTGCGGTTGTGCAAGGCGGTGTTCGACCGGAGTGGCAACAGGGTTCAAGAGTGACATAGACGGTTGAGCCAGTAACATCTTTTCCACCGAGCTGTGCATCTCGAAGTGCTTCAATTTCAGCGTGCGCTTGCCCTGGGATCTGAGTAAAACCTTTGCCGATGATTTTGCCATTTGAGACAATCACACAACCAACCCGTGGGTTAGGTTGGCTAATCCACCGAGCAAGCTTAGCTTGCTCAAGTGCAATTGCCATGAACTCGTGGTCTAAATCTGTAAACATTGCTTAAGGTAATTATTAGCCATCATTAGATTCTAAAGCTTTCAGGGTACAACCTTAAATTTTACATTCAGGATTAGACGGGGAGGGTATGCAAGGACGTAACCTTCCTCCTGTGCCTAATATCACTTGATGCTCAAATTCTGGAAATAATTGACTCCAAAATACAATACGGTTAGCTACAAAGCCACCATGTTTTGTTTGTGCAGCACCAAGTGGGTTAAAACTTAAATGGCGTGTACGAATTTCGGATGTTGTCGGGACTTGGGATAAATGATCACAAGATATGACTGGGACTTTGAGGCTAACATCAATAAATTGATTACCACTGGGTGGCTTTTTGCCTGTTGGCACTTCTGTAGTTACCCCTGAGGTTAATAAACGGCTCCATAATAAATATTCAGGCGTTGATCGTAAGCTTTTATCAAACTCGAAATGAGGATTAATCACGACATCCCATCCCGAATTCCAATGATTGTTACATCGAGGAATTAAGCTTACATTTTCTCCCCGACTGATTGCAATCGTTCTAGCTGCATGTGCATCTTGAATAAACCGAAAAGCACTCCCGCGAACTAAGGACTTTGCTTTTTGGATCTCATACTGACGTTGTAATGCTACGCCTGAACTCATGAGGAGAATTGATAAAATGGAGCAAACTACCATCAATTCCAGTAATGTGTATCCTGCTGAAGATAGCTTAAGTGAAGTACTCATATTTCCGAATAGAGCGTTGATGGATAAAAATGTCATAGGACAGATTCATTACACGCTGAAATTTTTTCCCACACTTGGCCATGTTCTTTTGAGATCTGTTTTTCAAAAGAATGATCAAGAACTTCTCGCCATGAGATGCGTTGAATTTGAGAATTGGCTAGTAATTGCACAATACTTTGCAGACGAACTTGAGCTAATGGTTTAGTTGGCGTTACAAGAGGATTTAATGCTTGCTTCTGCTCCATCACGTGGACTGATACTCGAAAAAAATGTTCAGAAGATTTTGAAGAAGGTTTTTGATTTGATCTTTCAATCAAGCAGCATTGCTCAAAGTTTGAGATCTTTGGTAAAGAAAGACTCACCTGCTTCTCACACTCTGATAGATGCTTCTGTCCTATTACAAATATCTTTCTTTGAAGAAGAAGTGATTTAATGCGAGATTGCTCAAGCGTAGTTTGTTCAACTAGTATATTTCCCCAAACGCCAACTAGAGCCAGAAAGCCTAGCATCATTGGTAGGACAAAGCCATTTTGCGAAGGTGATGGAAAAGTCATTAATTTCTCAGCGCCATGCGCTGTTGATAGCTTCGCTTTGACTGCATCACAATCTGAATATCAACACCCGCTATCTCAGAAGAGCTTTGATTCAGAATAGGCCTGAGTAAGAAAGAGTTGACTCCTTGCAAGATACTGTCGTTTTGAGCTTTTCCCTTCTGATCAAGACTTTGACACATGAGTGCGCCAGTGCGGTTAGCGCCAGTACCAACTACTTGAATAAAAAATCCAAGGTGGGCTAAATCCTGCTCTGTTCTTTGGGATGAGATCCGTCGACCTAAGCAATCAAAGTGGCCTAAGACATGATGACGAGCGATCAGTGCGTCAGTTTGACCGATCACTATACTTCTACTTTGGGCGGCCCACCTTCCTAATGGATTTGTTAATAAAACAGTTTCTTTCATGATCTGTAATGGGGGTGTGGTGGATTTTTTGGGAAGAGTTGCGTTTGGAATAGTTATGTTTGGAAAAGACTTGGCGACCTCCGAAAAGCCTGCTTGCCTAATCGCTCTCGCAATGACAGATAGCGCAAATTCAACTTCGGCAGTTTCTTGGGACATGAGCTCATAGTGCTTGATTTTATTTTGATATAGCGGAATTAATTGCACTGTTCCTGCGATCACAATGCTAGCAATACTCATAGCGGCGATGAGCTCTGTGAGTGTCATGAAGGCCTTCTCGTATGACGAGAAAAATTATTGATTAAATCTTGCTCAAGAGAATCACGTTGTAAGTTATTTTTTTTAAACTCATCCATGAGTTGAGCATGTGCATAGAGGTAGCCGTTGAAGTAGCGAAGACCTAGATGAAGTGTGATTCCGAGTAGAGATAATGCAATGAGCATTTCAATTAAAATGTAGCCGTTTTTCATGCATCAATGATGCAAGGGACCAGGAACAATCGCTATGAAAAGAGGCGGTAAACCAAAGGACTTTTAGCGTCAGTAAATTCTGAGTTTATCTTAAACTTGATATCTGGTTGTGTCAGGAGTCAGAGCCTCATGAAAGCCAACTTTACGAAGCCTGCAAGCATCACAAAACCCACATGCGAGGCCCGATTGATCAGCTTGGTAACAGGACACCGTTTTTGAAAAATCAACGCCAAGAGACATTCCTACATGAATAATCTTAGCTTTAGTCATATCAATAATAGGCGCATGAATACGCATTGCGCCGGTCTGAATCCCAATCTTTGTCGCAAGATTTGCAAGGCGCTCAAAAGCATCTACATAAGCTGGTCGGCAATCGGGATATCCGGAATAATCAACCGCATTGGCTCCAAAAAAGATATCTGTAGCATCAAGTGTTTCTGCCCATCCTAGAGCGACCGAGAGCATGATGGTATTTCTTGCGGGAACATAGGTCACAGGGATATGCTCTTTAGAGTCATTATGTATAGAAGGTTCATCAAGGACGTTTGTCGGTACTTTGATATTAGTATCTGTTAGTGCAGAGCCACCAAATTGACTGAGATCTAGATCGATAATTTCGTGACGAACAACGCCAAATTGTTTTGCAATGACTTTTGCGGCGTCAAGTTCGGAGGAATGTCTTTGACCATAACGTAATGATAGGGCGTAAGGCGAATATCCTAAATTTTTAACCAGGGCTAAGACTGTTGCAGAGTCCATCCCACCGGAAAGAAGAACGACAGCAGGATCGCCAAGTTGACGTGGTGCAGAGTTATTGGACATATTCTTGTGGCTTCATGTAAAGCGTATCGTATTCATCTGGTAGCACTTAAAAACTTATTTAATTTTTGGGAGCATATCAGAGGCGGATTTTGCAGCCTTAGTATCAGGATATTTACTGATGACAGACTCTAAAGTTTTTTTACCATCCGACTTCTTACCACCCTCTATTTGACAGTTTGCAATTGTTAGCAGAGCTTGGGGTACTCTTTGATGTTCTGGATAGCGTTTGATTAAGTCTTGTGCAGTTGCTATTGCACCTGTGTAATCCTTACCTGCATATTTAGCATTTGCTAACCAATACAGCGCTAAGGGAGAGTAGGGGCTACTTGGATATCTTTTTACAAAGGCACTCAATTCTTGATCTGCATCTTTTAGGCGACCTTCTTGAAAGTCTAAAAGTGCAATATCATACGCAGCTTTCTCACCTGGTTGCGAAGTTCCAATAATCCCTTCGACTTCCAGGTTTTTTGGTTCCAGAACCTTCAGACGATCGTTGACTTCTGAGTAATAACTTTTAAGATTAGAACTTGCCTCATTGAGATTTTTTTCTAACTCTTCAATCCGCCCACGCAAGATTGCATTTTCTTGTTTAAGACTTTCATTCGCAGAGTTGAGGTCAATAATTGCTTTTTGGCCATTCTTTACTTTTTCATTAAGGACATTAATTTGCGTACGTGCATCTGCATCCTCAAAAAAAGCTGCAGACACCGATTGGCTTAAGAGACATCCGGTGGCTACAGCAATTAAGACTTTTTTAAATAAGCTCATTTGTCCTGATAGACGATATCAGCACGACGATTTTCAGCACGACTTGCATCATCAGTAGCAGTTGATTTTGGCTTTTCTTTACCAAAGCTTATTGTTTCTATTTGAGAATCGCTAACGCCTAAAAGTGACAACACTTTCTTGACAGCGTCAGAGCGTTTTTGACCTAAAGCAAGGTTATATTCAGTTGTACCTTGATCATCCGTATTTCCTTGGATGGCAATTTTTTGCGCTTTATTGCTATTTAGGTATTTAGCATGTGCATCTAACTTAGATTGATCTGCACTTTTGACGGTGTAATTATCAAAGTCAAAGTAAAAACTTTTTTGGTACAGAGGACTATTTGGATCATTCCATGGATTATTCGCAAAGTCTTTGCTCGTTGGTGAGGCAGAACCTGTGTTTTTAGGCGTAACATCATCCAGTTTTACGCCTGATGCGCAAGCACCAAGAGCGAGAACTGAGACTAAAACAACAGTCGTACTTAAACGGCGTAGGACCTCTTGAGAAGTATTTTTTAACATTTCAATTTTCCTTGTAGGTGTTAAAGCAATAAGACATCGTAGTACATTTGTGAATAATACTATTTTAGTCGAAGGTTTAGTTACTTTGATAGATTAATTTAAAAAAGGTCCCCAAGCTGGTTCACGAACATCCGCTCCAGGAAGACTGAGGATTTGTTTTACTGCACCATCAACGGATACTGCCGCTAGAACGGGCTTGCCGCCAGAGCGTGTGGCATAGAGTACAAACTTTCCATTGGCTGCAAAGGTAGGTGTTTCATCATAGCTTGTTGATGTCAGGGAGCTTACTTCACCACTGCGTAAATCGAGAAGTTGAAGCTTATAGCCACCGGCCCTTGCAATATAGGCCATATAACGCCCATCTGGAGAAATTCGTGGGCTAGTTGCAAACGCATGCCTGAATGTCACTCTTTGGGCATTCCCGGCAGACTCCCCTTGGGAACTCATTTTATAAATTTGGGGTGAGCCCCCACGATCACTCGTGAAATAAATTAGGCTGCCATCGGGTGACCATTGAGGTTCAGTGTCGATCGCCGAGCTTGATGAAATTCTTTTTAAATTCGTACCGTCTGCATTGATTGTATAAATTTGGGTATTTCCATCTTTAGATAGAGATAGTGCTAGCTTGTTGCCGTTTGGAGCCCATGTGGGTGCGCTATTATTCCCTTTTTGATTTGACAGGACAATACGATTACCCGTGGCTAACTCATGAACATAAACAACAGGTTTTTTAGTTTCAAAAGAAACATAGGCGACACGCTTGCCGTCAGGTGACCATGTGGGAGAAATAATGGGTTCGTTACTACTTAAAGCCGTACGAGCATTTTGACCATCTGAATCAGAAATCATTAATTGGAACTGCTTCCCATTTTTAACAACGTAAGATAGTCGTGTAGAAAATATACCTCGCTCACCTGTTAAGCGTTGCACAATATCATCTGCAATCACATGACCTGCACGCCTTAACTCATCTTTACCAACTGTGACGGTTGTACCTCCAAGGGACTGGTTACGAACAATGTCATAGAGGCGATACTTGATTTCAAACTGACCATTGCCTAGTGGTGTGGCTGTGCCAACGGCTAGTGCATTGGCGCGTTTGGAGCTCCATGATCCAAGATCCACGTTGGCGTTTTCTGCAACTTCAGCAAATCCTGTATCGATAATTGAAAAATAACCATTATTGGCAAGGTCATTTCGCACCACTTCGCTGACTTTTGTGGGTAGTGAGGATTCAGAAGAAAAATAAGTTACAGCAATAGGGTAGCGAGATTGACCAACACCATTAATTTCAATTTGCATTTGTGCAAAGCTCATTGGCGCTAAACATATTGAGCTGATACTTATGACGCAAACTGAAATCAGTTGTTTGATATTTAAATATAATGTTGGATTAAGCGACATATCTGTTATTCCTAGTGTGGGATGACATTTATTTTAACGAGTTCATTTGATAGCATGATTAATCTTTAGGTCTAAATACTAAATTGAGCAGTCGGGGCACTTTCCCGGACTCATCTTTGGGTAATGTGCCGGCTTGATCAAGAGCAAGAATAACGGCGGCATCCCAATCGCTAATCCCACTAGACCGTGTGATTTGTTTGCTTAAGATTCTGCCGTCAGGAGCAAGTTCGACAGATACAGAAGTCGCTGGATTTCCTTCAACAGCTGATGAGTTAAAAGAGATCAAAGGCTTAATGCGTTTTCTCACCATATCCGCATAGCCTGGTGATGCGGTGCCACCAGCGCCAGTCCCTGTTCCAATAGTGCCACCACTTCCGCTTTCTTCACCCGCAGCCGCACGAAGCTTTGCGACTTGCGCCAGACGATCTTTTTCAGCTTGCGCATCTTTTGTACGATCTTCTTTTGGTTTTGAATCTTTAGGTGCCTCGGTTTTGGGTTTCTCCTTAATTGGCTCTACTTTTGCTTTTGGTTTTTCTTTTTCTTTAGGTGGGGTAGGTTTGGCTTCCTCACGTTTTTTTTCAACTGGAGGTTTTGCAACAGGCTCCTCTTTCTTTTGTTTCTTTGTTACGATTTCAGCTTTTTCATCGACGGGTTCAATACGTTCCAAAATTACTGGTGGTGCAGGCGTGACTTCGGTTGGTTGTGGCACGTTATCCCACAGTTCGACTTCAACCCCAGCGGGAGGACTATTTTTCCAGTAGAGGCCAACGGTGAGCAAAAGAACTAATAAGGCATGAGCGATCAAAGATAGAGAAAATGCCTTAGTTGTTCCAGGCTCATTTTGTTGCCAGCGAATAAACTTTAAGGTTTGACTCATGTGAGGATTAGTGGGTTATACAAAAATTATTTACCCTTAACTGCAAGACCGACACGTTTTACGCCATTTTCTTTTAAGCGAGACATCACATCCATGACCACTTCGTAACGAATCGATTTATCTGCAGCGATGACCATGGGTTGATCAGGATTATTCATCGCTTGATTGCGTGCAAAACTATCCAGTTGGGTTTTATTCATTGTCTTTGTTGTTTGGCCGTTTTCATTGACCTTGATTTGCTCATTCGCATCAATATTTAAAAATACGGGAGGTAAAGCTTGTACTTTGGCACCACCGACTGAGGGGAGATTGACGACGCCTGGATTAACAAAAGGGGCGGTCACCATAAAAATCACGAGCAGAACCAGCATAACGTCGATATAAGGAACAACGTTGATGTCCGACATTGCGCGACGACCGCGCCCAGAGCGACGTTGAATGCTTGCCATTATTTCTGCCGTTGCAAAATATTAGTGAACTCTTCGATGAAGGTTTCGAACCTGATCGCAAGTCGGTCCACATCAGAAGCACTGCGGTTATAAAACACCACTGCAGGAATCGCAGCGAACAGACCAATCGCTGTAGCAACAAGTGCTTCAGCAATGCCAGGTGCAACGCTGGCTAGCGTGGCTTGCTGAACGTTAGCAAGACCACGAAACGAGTTCATAATTCCCCAGACCGTTCCGAACAATCCAATGTAGGGCGATACAGAACCTACAGAGGCCAGAAATGGCAAGTTCGCTTCAAGAGAATCCATTTCGCGCTGATAGGTTGCTTTCATGGCGCGTCTGGCTGGATCAATATCTCTTCCCTTCATAAATTCTTGCATACCTGCTTGAAAGATGCGCTGTAAAGAATTTGCATATTGTTTTTGATTACGTTGAGCGGCCTCTAATAACACTTTTAAATCACCACCAGACCAAAAATCACTTTCAAACTTTTCAGTTGCACGGCGAACTGCGCCTAGCGCTAATCCTTTACGAATAATGATGGACCAAGAAGCGATGGATAAGGAAACCAAAATCAGCAAAATAATTTGCACAATGACACTAGCATTAAGAATAAGGCTAATGATGGAGAGATCTTCTTGGGGCATAGGACTCAATTAATAGATAGAAAAGGGTTGAATTTCAAGAAATATCGACTTATTAAAACAGAAAATTTGAGAAAAGGGCTTTTTGGAGCGATGCAGTACCAAAGCAATCATCATTCTAATATGCATATAAAACGTATTTTCCCATGAAGAAGTTGACAGATTTATGAGATACACCCAATTAAAGTAACAAGTTTATTATTTAATCCCCATATTTACCCTTAATAGTATGGGGTGATTGATCAAAAGCATCAAAAAATAAGGCCATTATTCAAAGCTTGGGCTGAAAAAGTATGAAAATTACTCCTATGAGCTCTTGGTTTTGTATCATTAGTACTTCAGCCCACACTAATTCTTTAATTTTTTAGGAATCACATCATGTTTGATAAGTCTTTGTCAGTTGCTCAAGTAGACCCAGTTTTGTGGGCAGCAATTCAATCAGAAAATGCCCGTCAAGAAGCTCATATTGAGTTAATTGCATCAGAAAACTATACATCACCAGCCGTTTTAGAAGCTCAGGGCTCCCAACTGACTAATAAATATGCAGAAGGCTATCCCGGTAAGAGGTACTACGGTGGATGTGAGTTTGTGGATGTGGCTGAGCAACTTGCGATTGACCGACTCAAACAATTATTTGGCGCAGAAGCAGTTAATGTCCAACCGCATTGTGGTGCTTCGGCGAATCAAGCGGTATTTTTAGCATTTTTAAAGCCTGGCGATACGATTATGGGGATGAGTTTAGCTGAAGGGGGTCATCTGACTCATGGTATGGCACTTAATATGAGTGGTAAGTGGTTTAACGTGGTGCCCTATGGTCTGAATGAAAAAGAAGAGATTGATTATGACAAAATGGAAGCACTGGCTCATGAGCATCGTCCAAAGCTAATTATTGCTGGCGCCTCTGCCTACTCATTACGAATTGATTTTGCCCGTTTTGCAAAAGTTGCTAAAGCAGTGGGTGCCATTTTTATGGTTGATATGGCGCATTATGCTGGCCTCATAGCAGCTGGCGTTTATCCAAGCCCAATTCCACATGCAGATATTGTGACCTCAACAACCCATAAGAGTCTTCGTGGTCCGCGTGGCGGCGTCATTTTGATGAAAGCTGAACATGAGAAGGCAATTAATTCAGCGGTATTTCCTGGGCTGCAAGGTGGACCATTAATGCATGTGATTGCAGGCAAAGCGGTTGCATTTTTAGAAGCACTGCGACCTGAGTTCAAGTTATATCAACAACAGGTGATTGAAAATGCAGATGCTCTGGCCAAAACACTGGTTAAGCGAGGATTACGGATTGTTTCAGGAAGAACAGAGTCACATGTCATGCTTGTTGATTTGCGGGCGAAAAAAATTACCGGTAAAGAGGCTGAGCGTGTTTTAGGTGAGGCACATATTACTGTGAATAAGAATGCTATTCCGAATGATCCAGAAAAGCCGTTTGTGACGAGTGGGATTCGTTTGGGTACGCCTGCAATGACAACAAGAGGTTTTAAAGTGCCAGAGGCAGAACAAGTGGGCAATTGGATTGCAGATTTGTTGGATAGCCCCAATGATCCTGCTGTGATAGCACGTGTGAAGCTTGAAGTGGCAGAGCTCAACAAACGTTTTCCTGTGTACGTAAACCACTAAATAATGCATTGTCCTTTTTGCGATCATGTTGATACCCAAGTCATTGATTCACGGGTAGCTGAGGACGGTAAGCTCGTCAGGCGTCGCAGAAGATGCGAGGCTTGTGATAAACGTTTTACGACTTATGAGCGCATGGAGTTATCTATGCCGACTCTTGTTAAAAAAGATGGTAGTCGAGTCGAATATCACCGTGATAAATTACTAGGTTCAATGCGTCTTGCCCTTCGTAAGCGCCCTGTTTCATCAGAGGCCTTAGATAATGCTATTAATCATATTGAAGAACGGATTACAGCTCTTGGCGAAAAAGAAATACCAACATCTCGGGTCGGTGAAATGGTGATGAGAGAGCTTAAAGCCTTGGATAAAGTAGCTTACATTCGATTTGCATCTGTATACCGAAGCTTTGAGGATATCGAATCTTTTGAGTCCGCACTAAAGGAACTCAAGTAGGATTGAAAGAATATTTTTTTTGTTGGAAAATTAAAATTGAAACCAAAAAATCATCCAATTAGAAAAGCAACTCTTAGTCGGATTTTAAAAGAAATTGATTAAAACTAACTAAGGATGAATTAATCTGATTAATCACTTAATCAGATTAATAGGGCGCATTACCTCAAAGCCTGCATCACACGAGTGGTAATTTCTTCAACAAGGCCTGTACCATTAATCTTTCTATACTGGGGCGCCTTAACCGTTGTAGATGAGTCGCCATTACTTGCCCACTGAGAATAATAATCTACAAGTGGTTTAGTTTGAGCAGAATAAACTTCTAAACGCTTACTAACAGTTTCTTCTTTATCATCATCTCTTTGAATGAGGTCTTCTCCAGTCAGATCATCTTTGCCCATCACCTTTGGTGGATTATATTTGACGTGATATGTTCTGCCAGACGCTGAGTGAGTTCTTCGACCACTCATACGCTCAATGATTGAATCAAAGGGCACATCAATTTCGACGACATAGTCAATTGGAACAGCAGCATCTTTCATGGCTTGCGCTTGCGGAATTGTTCTTGGGAAGCCATCAAACAAATAACCATTCGAACAATCGGGTTGAGACAAGCGGTCTTTGACGAGTCCAATAATGATGTCGTCAGAGACAAGGCCTCCAGAGTCCATGACTTTTTTAGCAGCGATACCTAGAGTGCTGCCTTCTTTGACAGCTGCTCTTAGCATGTCACCTGTTGAGATTTGCGGAATAGCAAATTTCTCACAAATAAATTTAGCCTGGGTACCTTTACCAGCTCCAGGTGCGCCTAATAAGATGACTCGCATAGTAATTCCTTATCGCAATAAATCTTTTAAAGATGAAATTCTAGTCTTTTCTTCATCTAACATTTAATTTTTCCCAAATCGCTTGGGCATGAGCTAAATCTTCTGGTGTGTCTACCCCAGGAGGAGGCGCTTCTTTAGAGATAAAAACTTGGATCGAATATCCATACCAAAGTGCCCGTAATTGCTCTAATGCCTCCAATTTTTCTGGGAGTGCAGGTAATAATAAAGAGAATTCTTGTAAAAAAGATGCTTTGTAAGCGTAAATCCCAATATGACGTAAATATCTAAAAGTGTCATTGGTAATCAACTGCGGATCTCTAGTAAAAGGAATGACCGCTCTAGAGAAATACATTGCACAGCCTTGTTGATTAAGAACTACTTTAACCACGTTTGGATTATGGATTTCTTCTTCATTTGAAATCGCAATGGCTGCAGTCGCTAAATGAGATTTAGGGTGATTAGCCAAAGTATTTGCAACTTCATTAATTATTTCAGGAGGAATAAATGGCTCGTCCCCTTGAACGTTAACAACGATTTCATCAGGAGGAAACCCAAGTTGATGAGCAACTTCGCTTAAGCGATCTGTCCCTGTGGGATGGGAACTCTTTGTGAGGAGCACTTCAAGTTGGTGTTCATGGGCGACGGCCACAATTTCATCCGAATCCGTCGCAATAATAACGCGAGACGCAGCACTTTTTTTCGCCTGTTGAGCGACCCTAACAATCATTGGTAAGCCACCAATGAGGCTTAAGGGTTTGCGTGGCAATCGTGTTGATGCCATGCGGGCAGGAATAACAACCAGAAAAGGTGTAGTCATTAAAGAAGCAAAATTTAAAGAGGCGACTCGGTGGGCACGGCAGGCTTCATTTGCCTAGCGGAATCAATAAGCATCATGGGAACACCATCATTGATCGGAAATGCAAGATGATCTAATGCACAGATTAATTCAGATGCTGCTTCGTCGTAGCGAAGGCCGCCTTTACAGTTTGGACAAACCAGAATATTTAAAAAGCGTTTTTCCATGATTGACCTATAGGTGAAGAGTTAACGGGTAATAACTTCTTTGATGTAACTGAGCAATTCATTTGGAAGATCTAATTTTAATGGGATAACCCAGATTCGTGGATCTCTCATATGTTGACATTTTACGGCATCTTTTTCAGTCATTAGTATAAATTGGGCCTTTGCTGTGAGTTCTAAAGCAAGGGGACGAGAAACATAATCATAGTGGTCAGGTAAAGCCATAGTTGACATGGTTAACCCCGCCTGTCGTAACTGTGTAAAAAATTTATCGGGGTGACCAATACCTGCTATCGCCAACACTTCAACTCCTTTAAAATCTTCTAGTGGCCTTTGTTGATGGGGTGCGATGAGTTGATAGGCGAGCCCATGGGTTAAAGAGAGACTGATCTGGCCAGAGTCCCTATCCCAAAGATTTGTTTGGGAAGTAGTAGAGCTATTTAATTGGATGCTGAGATCTCGACTACGCGATTGACTCTCCCGTAAAGGACCAGCGGGTAGCAGAAAACCATTTCCTAAACCACGACTGTCTTGCACAACAATTTCAATATCACAACCACCTATGCGGGCAGGTTTTCTTTTGAGGGCGTAGTGTTGGAGCCCATCATCACTAATGATGACATCACAGATGGGGTAGTTATTGAGAAGCGCCTTAGCGCATTGCCAACGATTTCTAGAAATCCATACGGGGATGTGAAGAGGTTCTAAATAGTGAGCAAGTAACTTAGGTTCATCCCCCACTAGGCTGACGTCGCTAGTTGTTAAAACAGGCATGACAGTATGTTGATTTGAGGAGTGTTGACTTAAATAACCTCTAGAAATAATGCCAGGATGAAATCCCATGGCTTGAAGTGATTGAGCAAGAGCAATAACAACTGGAGTTTTTCCTGTACCACCGACTCGTAAATTACCAACAATAATGATGGGGACTCGGACAGATTGTGAAGAAAAGAGGGATAGGGCAAACGCTTTTTTGCGAAGCCACACGATGGCGCCAAATAATAACGATAGTGGCCATAAAGCGAGGGATACGATATTGAAACTTTCCCAAAACGCAGGTGTTTTGAAATTCATAAAATCTTTTTGAAATTAAGGTGTTTCAATTAGGTATTTCAATCGGGTATTTCAATTATATTATTTGGCAGACTTGGTTTTTGATTGGGTTGCAAAAGCGATATTGCTTAACTCTGCGGCAGAAGCGTTTTCTAGGGCAAACATCACGGCTTGATGGGGTGCCATTGCATCGGCACTGATAATCACTCGAATGTTATCACCTGTATCGCCTTTGCCTGTTTTTAGTTCGAGTAGCTTCTTGCCCAGTTGCTCTTGACTCGTGATGAAACCATTCACCGCATACTGTCCTTCTTTACTAATTGCGATATTAATATCTTTTGGAATTTGAGCATTTTCTACGCCTTCGGCTGAAGGTAGCGTAATTGATAATTGTTGATATTTTGTAAACGTCGTTGAAATCATTAAAAAAATCAAGATGACTAGTAGGACATCAATAAAAGGAATGAGGTTGATTTCTGGGGGTAATTGGCTCAGGTCTTGTGAAGACTCATGAGAGCTATTGCCAAGCAGAGGGGGTTGGTTGAGCATTTTTTAAGTGCTGGGGTACATATGTTTTAGAAGGAGTCTGCAACCTTCGTTACATTCTCTTTGGCGATCATCTGCTAGTCCACGAAGCCATCTCCAACCTGCAATCGCTGGGATCGCAATCAGAAGGCCAAAAGCAGTGTTATATAAAGCCATTGAGATTCCTTCGGCAAGCTGCTGAGGGTTGGCAACGCCACCTGATTGGCTGCTAAAAATATCGATCATTCCTAAAACTGTCCCAAAAAGGCCCATTAATGGGGCAATCGTACTGATCGTCGCTAACCCTGATAAATAACGATTAAGGGCTACAAAAATAGGGGCTGCAGCATCTCTCATTTGTTCCACACATTGATCGGATGATAAATTTGATTTTCTAGCGACAAGTCCCACTGCAAGAATCTTGGCAAGGGGGGTTGAGCGTGAAAATTTGATGATTTCGTTGGGATCAAGGGGCTGGTTATCCCTTATTTTCTCTGAAAAATTGACCGCTTGCCCAACCGATTTGTTGGGGGAGATCTTCGATTTGCGTAAAAACCAGACCCTTTCCAGGATAATTGCTAGCGCAATGACCGATATAAAAAGAAGGGGCCAAATAGGCCAGCCAGCAGCCGTAATAATTGTTAACATAGTGATACTTTAAACCATTTGCCTGTGGATAACCCTGTGCAGAACTTTTATTTTTTTCACCAAAAGACCGTAGCACACTCAAATTAAATCTTCAAAATATGTCTTTTATTGTTATAAATTCTTATTATAAACAAGTACTTATTAAAATGGCGTTCTATAAACTTATAATATTTAATAGTTTCTCTATATAGTTATAGGGCCTGTGGACATGTTTTAGGCTCTATCCCTTACAACTGCGAGGTTTTGATTTTAAAATGACCGAAATATCAAGAGAAGTCCTTACTGTTGGGCAGTTGAATCAAGCTCTATATGAGTTGATTGATATGACTTTCGATACTGTTTGGGTTCGGGGGGAGATTTCCAATTTAAAGATTTATCCGAGTGGGCATTGGTACTTCAAATTAAAAGATGCTGACAGCCAAATTAATGCCGTCATGTTTAAAGGCAGAAATTCAAGTTTGACGTTTAAACCCATCGATGGGGATCAAGTTGAAGTCGCTGCTCAAGTTGGGTTTTATGCTGCTAGGGGTGATGTGCAATTAACCGTTCAGGTCATGAAAAAGGCTGGAGCGGGCGCTCTTTTTGAGGCCTTTCTAAAACTGAAGAAAAAATTAGAGTTGTTAGGACTGTTTGAGTCGGGGCGGAAAAAAGTCATACCAGCTCATCCTCGGGCCATTGGTATTGTGACTTCTTCTCAAGCTGCTGCGTTAAAAGATGTATTAGCAACCTTGGCAAGACGCGCCCCCCATATTCCCATCATGATTTTCCCAAGTCCTGTTCAAGGTCCTGAAGCACCTCCTGGCTTGATTAAAGCCATCAAACAGGCAGAGGAGTCTGCGCTGGATGAAAAGATTGATGTCATCTTATTGGTGAGGGGTGGGGGCAGTATCGAAGACTTATGGGCTTTTAATGATGAGCAATTAGCCCATGCCATTGCCAATTGCAGCATTCCGATTATTTCAGGTGTGGGGCATGAAACTGATTTTACGATTGCTGATTTTGTTGCCGATCTCAGGGCTCCAACGCCAACGGGCGCTGCTGAAATCTCGACGCCTGATAGCTTAGAACTCAAAAGAGATTTGGAGACGATGGCGGGGCATCTCAAGAGGGCAACACGGTTGAAGCTAGAGCGTGAGGCTCAGCGCCTTGATCAGCTCAGTCTGAGACTGTCGCATGCCATACCTAACCCACAAAAAATGCGTGAAAAATTAGTCTTTCTTCAAGAAAGGTTAACTCGAGCGATTTCTTCTTCGATAGAAAGTCGACGTCGGCAACATCAGTTTTGGCAAAATCAACTCAATGCCTATAGTCCAGGAAGGATACTTGAGCGTGGCTACTCTTTGATTTTAAAAGAAGATGTTGCAGTCAGAGCGCCGCGTGAACTAGAAACAAATCATCTTTATACTGTTATGATGGCGGGCGGCATTGCAGAAATCAAATTGAATGATGTCAAGTTGATTTCACAAGATAGCTCATCAGAAAATTAAAACGTCAAATACAATTCATAAAACCAATAAAATTTATTTCAACCCCAGAAGGAGAAGTTATGGAACACGCATTACCACAATTGCCTTATGCCCTTGATGGCTTGGCTCCGCACATTTCTAAAGAAACTCTTGAGTTTCACTATGGCAAACATCATCAAACTTATATTACAAACCTAAACAATATGCAAAAAGGGACTGAGTTTGAAAACATGTCCTTAGAAGATATTGTTAAAAAATCTTCAGGTGGCGTATTTAATAATTCTGCTCAAGTTTGGAATCACACGTTTTACTGGATGGGTTTGAAGCCACAAGGTGGTGGAGCTCCGACGGGTGCTTTAGCTGATGCAATTAATGCAAAATGGGGCTCATTTGACAAGTTTAAAGAAGAGTTCACAAAATGCGCTGTTGGTACATTTGGTTCTGGTTGGGCATGGTTAGTTAAAAAAGCTGATGGATCTCTTGATCTCGTATCGACGAGTAATGCTGCAACACCTCTGACTACAGATGCAAAAGCTTTGTTGACATGTGATGTATGGGAACATGCTTATTATGTTGATTACCGCAATGCTCGTCCAAAATATGTTGAAGCATTTTGGAACTTAGTCAATTGGGAATTTGTTGCAAAAAACTTTGCTTAATATCTAGTTGTCGAATTAAAAGCCTTTAACCAGGCGAGTAGCTTGGTTAAGGTAGACAAACTGGTTCTTGAATTAAATCCACGCCATAAACAGCGTGGATTTTTTTATTGATCATCTCAGCTAGAGCGAGAAGTTCTTTACCTGTGCCACCGCCTGAATGGATGAGCACTAGCGCTTGCTTGTCGTATACACCCACAGATCCCATTTTGTATCCTTTAAAGCCACATTGATCAATCAACCAGCCAGCAGCTAGCTTAAAGTACGTTTGGCCTTCAATTGCTGGTGTGGGATAGGAAATTAAATGAGGAAATTTTTCTTTGAGTTCAGAGTGTTTTGGTTCAGATACGATTGGATTCTGAAAGAAGCTACCTGCATTACCAAGAACTTTAGGGTCAGGTAATTTAGATTGCCGGACCCTGCAGACAGCTTGGAAGATTTCTATGGGAGGCGGTTTAGAAGTATTGGTGAACTCCTTTTTTAAATCCGCATATTCCAAATGGGGTGACCAAGGTATTGGTAAGCGAAGAGTAACACCTGTGACGATAAAACGACCGGGATATGATTTAAAGATACTGTGACGATAGTTAAACTCGCATTGAGGTTGTGATAAATAAATCCAGGGGTTATCTGATTCTAATAAAGTGGTATCTAATACCTCTACTTGATCGATGAACTCGGAAATTTCAGTACCGTAAGCGCCAATATTTTGGATAGGTGCAGCACCACATGTTCCGGGAATTAATGCGAGGTTTTCTAAACCAGGCGAGTCATTTTCTAAAGTCCAAGTCACAAAATCATGCCAATCCTCACCAGCGCCAACCCTGATGAGCGTTGAGGTGGCATCTCTTTGACGGACCTCTTTGCCTTCAATAGACATCAAACAGGTGAGTCCTGGTAAGTTTTCAGTCAGGACAAGATTACTACCGCCACCGATGATATGTAGTGGTAAATGATGTGTGCGAGCCCATAAGACGGATGCTAATAAATCTTCTTTTGACGTAATTTTTGAAAAATACGCTGCTGACACGTCAAACCCAAAGGTATTGAATTGTTGAAGTGAAATATTTTCTTGAATCCTCATAACTAAGATTAGACAACAGTTTTAGAATTTTAAGAAATGAGGATAGGAGATCTTAGCTATGTTTGGGGCTTTAGAGCTTAAAAAGCGTTCGAATAGGTGGTACTATAAAGAGTATAGACAGATCCAAGACTCTTCGCGTTTTAGGGATGATTGTTAGGTTAAATAAGCTTAAATTTTGCGAAAAGCGCAGTCGTTTTGTGAAGTAGTTCTCATGAAACCGTTCAGTAATACTTAGGAGAAAATAATGCCTTCATTTGATGTTGTATGTGAGCCAGACATGGTTGAAGTAAAAAATGCGCTTGAGCAAGCCAATAAAGAGATTACGAATCGATTTGATTTTAAGGGATCGGATTCGAGGGTTGAGCAAAAAGAAGAGCAGTTAACTCTGTATGCGGATGATGAGTTTAAGATGGGGCAAGTCAGAGATGTTTTATATGGCAAGTTAGCCAAAAGAAATGTGGATGTCCGCTTTTTAAAAGACGGAAAAAAAGAAACCATTTCTGGCGATAAACTAAAGCTTGTCATGGATATTCAAAAAGGTATTAATGGTGACCTTGCTAAGAAAATTGTCAGAATTATTAAAGACAGCAAAATTAAAGTTCAGGCGAGTATTCAAGGTGACGCTGTGCGTGTAACAGGTGCCAAAAGAGATGACTTACAGGCTGTCATGGCATTACTTCGCAAAGATGCAACTGAAGCACCGCTGAGTTTTAATAACTTCAGGGATTAAGTTGCTGGGAAGTAAACGAGTGAGAGCCAAAATGGCAAAGTAATTGCGGCGAGTAAAGTTTGGACCGAAATGGCAACTGAAACCAAGGCGCCATTTCCACCCATCCGATTGGTTAGAACATAAGAAGTTGTTGCAGTTGGAACAGCTGCAATTAGAACCGCGATGATGAGTTGCGTTTGGGACAAGCCAAGCCAGGTACCTAATAAAAAAATGATTGACGGAAAAACAAGTAATTTAAGAGTTGCCCAGTAGCCAATGAGTAAAGCATCTTTCTTACTCCCAACCCATCTTAAGCCCGCACCAACTGTAAGTAAGCCTAGAGGAATTGAGGCATTCCCGAGGCGAACGAGATTATCTTGAATGAGGCTTGGTATATGAATTCCAAAAGTATTGAGCAGCAGTCCTATCAAAGTTGCTAATAAAAAAGGATTTCGGATAAGCTCAAGCCATACTTTGACCTGGGAGTTTTTTGAAAGTGTCAAAATGGCAAGCAAATTATTAACTGGGACAATACATGCAATCGTAATTGCCATTTGTGCCACGCCCGTATCGTCAAGCATGCGTCCTGCTGCAGCTAGGGCGATGTATGTGTTAAACCGAAAGGTTGTTTGCGAACCTGAATACATATTGATTAGGTTGGGTGAAAAAAGCCATCTGGCACACAAGGACAATCCTAGAATAATCACTAAGACAGACCAGAGCATTAACAGTAAAGTAAAACTGTCTTGCCAGTGAATGACGATATGGTTCGTTGAACTGATGAGTAAGCAGGGAAATAATACCCAATAAACAATTTTTTCTAAACTAAGCCAAATATTCGGATCCAAAGAAGAAAAACGATTTAAGGCTAGACCAAAAAGGATGAGTAAAAAATCAGGAACAAGAATCAGAGGTGTGTTCAATTAAATGTCTTAGAATGAATTAATGGTCAAAGCGATTCCACAACAAACAATGCACAGTATAGACAATAGTCAAGAGCTATCAGTTGTGCTTAAAGAAAGTCATATCATCATTGGGCAATTTTGTGACGCCCTTTGGCTTGAAGATGGCTTATCCAAAAATACGCTTCAGGCCTACCGAGCCGACTTAGAAATCTTTTCACAATGGTTAGATCGCTCTAAAAAAACAAATATTTCGCAAGCCACCGAAATAGATATCATGGCATATATAACGCTTAGGCGAGATGATAAGGCGACTACAGCTAATCGACGATTGACAGTTTTAAAACGATTTTTTCGGTATGCCCTGCGAGAACATTTAGTTGCTTTAAATCCCTGTTTAAACTTAAGGGCTGCTAAACAAGCGCAACGCTTTCCGCAAAGTTTATCTGAGCAACAAGTCGAAGCATTACTCTGTGCGCCTAATTTAGAAGAGATGTTGGGTCAGAGAGATAAAGCAATGCTAGAGCTTATTTACGCTAGCGGCTTGCGTGTTTCAGAGATTGTGCATATTAAATTACTTCATTTACGCCTCAATGAAGGTGTTCTTCATATTGTGGGGGGTAAAGGAAATAAAGAACGTCTTGTTCCTTTTGGAGCGCAGGCTGCAAAATGGTTGCAAAACTATATTGAAATCTCAAGGCCAGCGCTACTGGGTTCTAAAATGTCGGAATACTTATTTATCGGACGTTATACGGGCGACTGCTTAACGCGCCAAGCATTTTGGCATGTCATTAAGCGTTATGCTTTATTAGTAGGCATCAAAAGTAAATTGTCGCCTCATACCTTAAGGCATGCCTTTGCAACCCATCTTTTAAATCATGGGGCAGATTTGCGGGTAGTGCAGTTGCTTCTTGGGCACGCTGATATTTCGACGACACAGATTTATACTCACGTGGCACGTGAAAGATTAAAAACAATACACCAACAACATCATCCAAGGGGTTGATATGAATTCGCAATACTTATGGGGCATCGCTGCTTGTGTTTTAGCTTATTTAATGGGCTCAATTTCTTTTGCTGTGGTTGTAAGCCACTTCATGAAATTACCCGATCCTCATACCTATGGATCGGGTAATCCGGGCGCAACAAATGTTTTGAGAACGGGTAATAAAAAGGCAGCTATTCTTACATTGTTGGGCGATGCCTTAAAGGGATTTTTAGCTGTATTTTTAGCTAAATTATATTTTGACGGGCAAGACAGTTCCGAATGGATTTTGCCTTTGGTGGCAGCTTTTGTATTTATTGGCCACCTATTTCCGGTTTTTCATGGTTTCAAAGGCGGCAAAGGGGTGGCAACAGCCTGTGGGGTCTTATTGGGTATAAATATCTTCTTGGGCCTTGCAACACTGCTGACTTGGCTCATTATGGCAATATTTTTTCGATACTCGTCGCTTTCCGCGCTCATCAGCGCCATATTCGCGCCCATGTACTGTTTTTTCTTATTCGGTACTCAATGGATGTGTTTAACAGTTCTGGCGATTGGTATTTTGCTGATCTGGCGGCATCAAAAGAACATTCAAAACCTATTTTCAGGTAAAGAAGCAAAAATTGGGCAAAAAAAATAAATTTAATGGCATCAAAAGAAGTTTTAAGTAATAACTGCGACAATAATTAGGTTAAAAGCACAATTGAAAACCTATTACTAATGACATCACTTAAAACCACAACATCGCGCACGAGAAAACTGGCTGTAAAAGAAGCGAGTGATATAGGAATACCTGTATCAGAAAAAATCCGTGCAAGATTAAAAAAAGCCAAAAAACGTTTTCATGCAAATGACAACATCGCCGAATTTATTGAACCTGGAGAGATTGAGGCAATTTTCGCTGAAGTTCAAGAAAAGATGAAAGGTGTTTTAGAGAGCCTAGTGATTGATACACAGAGTGATCATAATACTCAAGATACCGCTAAGCGCGTTGCTAAGATGTTTGTAAAAGAGGTCTTTGCTGGGCGTTATACAGAAATGCCTCCCTTAACAGACTTTCCTAATATCTCTCATTTAAATGAGCTCATGGTAGTGGGTCCCATTTCAGTAAGAAGTGCTTGCTCACACCATTTATGTCCAATTATGGGTAGGGTGTGGATTGGCGTTCTTCCTAATAAAAATAGTAATTTGATTGGGTTATCCAAATATGCGCGTATTTCAGAATGGATTATGAATCGTCCACAAATTCAAGAAGAGGCTGTGATTCAACTCGCTGACATTCTAGAAAAATCAATGAAACCTCTTGGTCTTGCAGTAGTTATGGACGCTGACCATATGTGTATGCAGTGGAGGGGGATTAAGGATCCTGGGGCTAAGATGGTTAATAGTGTGATGCGTGGCGTTTTCTTAAAAGATTCCGATTTAAGGAAAGAATTTTTATCTTTATTAGGTAGTCGTTACAATCAATCGAATTGATAATCATTATTATTTAAAAATTGATTTATATCAAATAGTTACTATGTGAAATGGAATAAAATCCAACCTAAATTATCATTATCTTGTAGTTTTTTTAAATACCCTATTAAGGAATCAACATGAAATCTAGTCGTCGCCAATTTATGATTTTGTCTGCAACAACATTAGCCGTTGCAACAACAGGTCAAGCGCTTGCAGCAGACCCCATGGTTGCAGAAACTGAGCCACAGGCAATTGGTCTAGGCTATAAGGCAGATACAACTAAAGTAGATGCCACTAAATATCCAAAGCATAATGCTAAACAAAATTGCGGTAATTGCATGCTTTATAAAGGCGGTGCAGCAGCTGGTGGATGTCAAATATTTGCTGGAAAGCAAGTTGCAGCTAAAGGCTGGTGTTCAGCTTATGCAGCCAAAGCTTAAACAAATTTAACAAGTATCACTCAGCCGTTATAAACTCCAATTCAGGATAACTGAATTGGAGTTTTTTTATGTTGATTAATTGTGTTGCGTATAAAGATGGCGTCAAGATTGCTGATATCACTTTTGACGAAATCAGTGACTATTTAAAAAAACAAGGTGTTTTTGTTTGGGTTGCTTTGAAAGACCCGACAGAACCTGAGCTTTTGCAAATGCAAGAGGAGTTTGGATTGCATGAATTAGCCATGGAAGATGTTCGACATGGTAATCAGCGCCCTAAAAAAGAAGAGTATGGAGAAGTTTTATTCTCAGTAGCTCAGCTCATTACATTGCTCCCAAATCGCGAGTTACAGGTAGGTGAGCTTGATATTTTTACCAGTAAGAACTTCACACTGTCGGTCCGTAAAGGCAGTCCTCAAGAGCTTTTAGGCGTTCGCTCACGATGTGAGCAGCAGCCTGAATTCCTTAAAATGGGATCTAGATATGTCTTATACGCACTCGTAGACTATGTGGTTGATCAGTACTTTGACGTTTTAAATGAGTTGGAAAATGATCTAGATATTGTGGAAAGTAATGTATTTTCTAATACAAAATCAAGAGGTCGTGCTAATGTTGAAACTTTGTACTACATGAAACAAAAGGTTTCAGTACTTAAACATGCTTGCGTGCCTTTATTAGAAAAATTTGCCAATTTTAGTGGCGGTCGCTTACCACCTGTCTTAGCTGGCGGTGAACTTAATGAATATTTTAGGGATCTACAAGATCACCTGAAAAGAGTGGTCGACCGAGTGGACACTCTGGAAGCGGCATTGTCGCAATTAATCCAAGTCAATATTTCCTTAGTGACGATTGATGAAACAGAGATTACGAAGCGTTTAGCAGCTTGGGCAGGGATATTTGGACTGGCTACATCCTTTGCGGGAATTTGGGGAATGAACTTTGATGCGATGCATGAACTTCATTGGCGATTTGGTTATGTGATGGCCTTGACGGTCATTTTTGGTGGATGTGGACTTTTATTCTGGAGATTTAAAAAGATCAAGTGGCTATAAGCTTTTTGGATGAGTTATATTGGGGAAAAGTATTAAAACATAAATAAAAGGGACTCTCATGAAAAATGTACAAAGATATTCTTTTAAAGGCATCACAAGAGTAGTCGCTAGTTTTATATTTGGTAGTCTAGTGAGTACTTCGGTCCTTGCTCAAAGTGCCACGCCGCTCCCCAAAAGATTTCCGCAAATTACAGTTGACCAACTTGATCCTGATGGTCAAAAACTAGCGCAAGAGATTATCAAAATATCAAGTGTTGGCCTAGCGGGCCCATATAACATTATGTTACGCAGTCCAGTTTTTGCAGATCGTATGAAACGCTTGCTTGACTATTTGAGGTTTAATACATCTTTGCCAACTCGTTTAAACGAATTTGCAATCATTATCCAAGGGCGGCTATGGACATCTCAGGTGGAGTGGTATGCGCACTATCCCCTGGCCATTAAAGCAGGCTTGCCACAAGAGGTGGCAGATGATTTAAAGGCGAATATCAGGCCACGCAATATGAAACCCGATGAAGCGGTAGTCTATGACGTGTGTATGGAGATGTCAAAAAATCATCAAATTAGTGATGAATTATTTAATCAAGCGAAATCTATTTTAGGTGAACAACAACTCGTTGACCTCATTGCTGTGACGGGGACTTATGTGACTATCGCCATGTTGCTAAGCCTTGGTGAGGAGTCTTCTCCTGCTGATAAGCCATTGCCATTTCCAGAAAAACCTCGGCGTTAACAAGTATGTATTTGCCAAAGCATTTTTCTGAGGATCGCCCAGAGATTCTTAAACAATTGATTATTGAGAACCCTTTGGCATCCTTAGTCACAGTGTTTCAAGGGATACCTGAGCTCAATCATATTCCAATGATTTTATCTGCAGATGGAAAATTCTTGCAATGCCATATTCCTAAAGCTAATCCACTTTATGAACAGTTACATCAAACAGAATCACAACAAAATCAGCAAGCCTTAATTTCTTTTCAAGGAGTTGACGCTTACATCACTCCTAAGTGGTATCCCACAAAGAAGGAAAATGGCAAGGTTGTTCCAACATGGAATTATGCTGTGGTCCATATCAGAGGAACTATCGTTCTTAAAGATGACCGCGCATGGCTCTGTGAGCATCTTCATGCTCTGACACAGCAAATGGAGAAAACGCGAGACTCCGATTGGCAAGTCAGTGATGCCCCTCAAGATTATTTGGATTCTATGATGAATGTTTTAGTCGGTATAGAGATATCAATTGACTCTATGGCGGGTAAGATGAAGTTGAGTCAGAATCGCTTAGACAAAGATCGTGATGCCGTGATGGAAAATTTAATGCAATCTAAAAATAAGATCGATCAACACATGTCACAATTTGCCAAAGAGCTCAAGAAAAATCTATAAGTAGTTATTCCTTGAGTGTTGTTGCAACACGCCGTGTGACTGTAGGAGGATCTTTATCAATATGAAACGAAAAGCGTTCTTCTTGTAAATTGAGGTCATTCGTAGTGAACCGATCAAACCGTCGTAGATAGTCCGCCCAATTTTCGAAGACGAAGTATTCAACGATCATGCCTTCTTTTTCAGCGTCCTCAAATAAGCTCCAGGAAATCGCACCATGTCGCAGACGTGCTGAACGCGATTGTTTCATCACATCTTGGAACTCTTGCATCCGGCGAGGCTCTATATGGTATTGAATAGAGATCATTACAGGCCCTTCTAAAGGGTCTATTTCACGAGAAGGCATCGGATGCTCTATTGGGCAAACGGGTGTTAAGTCTTCTTCAATACCACCCTCTAATTTCATGCGTCGCGTAAATAGAATTGAGGCTAATCCAAATACTGTTCCAGCGATAACACTTGTCGTGACATTGGTTTCTGAGGCAAGCTTACCCCAAAGGGCTGCTCCAAGGGCACTACCACTCATCAGAGACATTTGAAACATTGACATGCCACGGGCTCTAATCCAGCTTGGAAGTGCATATTGAGCAGAAAGGCTTAGAGAGTTGGCAGCTGTAATCCATCCCATGCCATTAAGAACAATGAGTGGTGCTGCAATCCATAGATTAGGCGATAGCACGATTCCAATAGAGCAAAGTCCTTGTAGAGTTTGACCCATATTGACGAGTTGTTGGCGGTTCAGTCGACCGCGAAGCCGGGGGAGTTGTGTTGCTGCAATGATGGCGCCAACTCCCATACAAGACAGCATGATCGTAAAAGTTTTTGCGTTGCCATTGAAGTGCTGCTTTGCAATGATTGGAATTAGAGCCAGGAGTGCTGAAGTTTGGATGAAGAAAATAAACACCCGAATAAGAACAGCGCGTAAGCGCTCTGAGGACCGAACAAATTGCAAGCCAACACGAATTGCTCCTAAAAAACGCTCGCCTGGAAGTGTAGAGACGTTCGCTTCATATTTCCATTGAAAAATTAAAATAGTGCACATCAACGAAAGGATCATATTCAGAGCAAACACATACTCTGTACCCGCGCCAGCGATGAGTGCCCCAGCAACGAGAGGTCCCACAATACGTGAGACATTCATTGCTACACCATTGAGTGCTAAAGCAGCCGGAAGTTTTTCTCTGGGGACAAGATCAGGAACAACTGCAGCAAAAACTGGCCAGCGCATGGCAAGACCAATACCATTGATAAAGGTTAGCAAGAGCAGTATTGAGGCATTGAGATAGCCACCGACCGCTAGAACAAATAATAATGCGGCGTTTGACGCCACCCAGATTTGAGTAAATACAAAATATTTTTTACGGTTGAGGATATCTGCGAAAGCGCCACTTGGCAGACCCAGTAAAAATACTGGAAGATTAGATGCGGTCTGAACTAAGGCGACCATCGTAGGTGAGTCAGATAAAGATGTCATCAACCAAGAAGCGGCGACATCATTCATCCACATGCAAATATTAGATGTCATCCATGCCAACCAAAGCATTCTAAACACTTTAACTTTGAGAGGTTCCCACCACGTATTATCTGAACTAAGAAAGGGCGTATGATTTTCTGAAGGTAGGGACTGTGATTTATCAGAATGTGGCATATTTATTATTTTACTGCTTAAGCAGTAATTGTTCATCTTTTGGATAGTATTTAAATAGGAGAAGTAGCTTTGGACCCAAAAAGCATAGTTCAATTGAACGCAAATGAGTTATCTCAAAAGATTCATCAAAGAGAAATCTCTTGTACCGAAGTCATGACAGCTTATTTAGAGCAAATTGACCAAATGAATCCAAAGGTGAATGCCATTGTTTCAAGGGTAGATTCGGATATCCTTTTAAACCAAGCTCTTCAAAAAGATCAAGAGTTTCATCGTGTAGAACGGGGTTGGATGTATGGTTTTCCGCTAGCACCTAAAGATTTGACGATGACCATCGGAATCACATCTACCTTAGGCTCCCCCATTTTTCAGCATCAAGTTCCCAAGCATGACTCGATTGTTGTTGAGCGCATGCGTTCTGCCGGTGCGATCATGATTGGCAAAACAAATATCCCAGAGTTTGCTTTAGGCTCACATACTTATAATCCTGTCTATGGCACGACATTGAATGCCTATGATCAAACGAAGTCTGCTGGTGGTAGTAGTGGTGGGGCTGCTGTAGCACTTGCTTTGCAAATGATGCCTGTGGCTGATGGCAGTGATATGGGGGGATCTCTTCGTAATCCTGCGGGGTGGAATAATATTTATGGCTTTAGACCATCGCGCGGAAGGGTACCGGCAGGTCCAGCTTCTGAAGTTTATTTTGAGCAATTGGCGACTGAAGGGCCGATGGCAAGGAATGTAGAAGATCTTGCACAATTACTTGCTGTGCAAGCAGGGTATGATCCTCGCTCACCTTTATCTCTTAAAGACTCACCGGAAATTTTTAGGCAAAGTTTAGATAAAAGTTTTAAGGGAACAAAAATTGGATGGATGGGAAATTTAGAGGGGTACTTAGCGACTGAACCCGGTGTCATAGATGTTTGTCAAGGCAGCTTAAAGTACTTTGACGAGTTAGGATGTCAAGTGGATGCGGTCACCCCTCAATTTGATATGGCAAACCTATGGCAAGCTTGGTTAAAGATTAGAGCTTTCTTGGCGGGTGGAAAACTGAACATCCACTATCAAAACGATGAAACAAGAAAATTGCTTAAACCAGAGGCTGTTTGGGAAATCGAGCAGTCGTTAAAGTTAAACCCTATTGATCTTTACCGTGCATCAGAAGTCAGAACTGCATGGACGATGGAGATGAATCACTTATTTGAAACCTATGACTATTTGGTTTTGCCAAGTGCGCAGGTATTTCCATTTGATCAGCAAATGACTTGGCCTAGTCAAATTAACGGAGTGCAAATGGATACGTATCATCGCTGGATGGAGGTAGTGATTGGGCCCACCTTAGCAGGATTACCTACATTATCGATACCTGCTGGATTTAAGAACGGAGCTGATTCTCAATTACCGATGGGTATTCAGCTTATTGGAAGGCCTCAAGCCGACCTGAGTGTATTGCAATTAGGCCATGCTTGGCATCAAACTACGCCTTTTAAAGATTTTCATCCCAAATTACTCGATATTTAGTCTCAAACACCTTAATAAGCCCTGACCAACAAGCTTGTCTGTTAAATTAGAGTCCTATGAAAAAAACTGATCTCGAAAAAAACAAAGCTTCTGCCATTGCCAACCAGATGAAAAACAATCTGCAGCAAGGAAAATTTGGCTCAAACGCGGGTGCTCTAAATAAAAAGAAGCATCTCAAATCAAACCCTTTACTCGCGAACCTCTTAACCCAGGTGGATAAGAAATAAAACCTTAGTTTTTTAATTTCTAGAGATTTTAAAAACTAAAAGTGTCGTTTTTCTTTAATCAGTAGTGTGGTGAGTGCCATTAATAAAACGCCCCCCGCAATACATAATGACCAGTGAATGCCGATGAGTCCTCCCATCAGGCCTACAGTGATTCCAGATCCTGCGCGCATCCCCATCGAAGCCATGTTATATAGGCCGATCACTTTACCTCTGATATCTGCAGGAGCGTTCAGCTGAACGATAGTTTGAGCCATGGAGTTGTACGATAACTCTAAAAATCCAGCAGCACACAGCAGTGCCATTGACAGCAAGTAATAAGGGGAGAGCGCAAATAACATTAATGACAGGCACCATAACATTGCCAAGATAAAAGCGCTCTTTGGGCTTGGTTTGAGTAGGCCGCGACTTTCTAAAATGATCCCAGCAATCAAAGCGCCACAGGCATCTGCAGCGAGTAATGAGCTATAAATAAAGCCCGCTTCACCGTGTCCAAGATCTGCTGCGAATTCTGGCATTTGAGGTTGATAACTATTACCTAAAAATAATGAGCTAACACCTGCTAACAAAATCATTGAAGTAATTTTATGTTGGCCGGCAATATTTTTAATTGTGTCAAAAATATCTCCAAAACCCCGCATAGCAGGGCGAACGATTTGGTCAGTTGCTTTTCTGAACTTGGGGCCATAAGCTGCTTTCCAAAACCATAAAATGGAAGGGATATAAAGACAGGCATTTAATAAGATCCCTTTTGCGGGGCCAAGAGTTAGCATGAGCACAGCACCAATTGCCGGACCAATCAGCAGGCCTAAATACCGTGCCGTTGCCATGAGTCTGACCGCACTGGGTAGTTGCTCATGTTCAACGATATCGTGAAGAAGAAGTTGGCTTGAGGTTGACCAAAATACACCAGAGCAACCATGCAATACAAGAAGCAGCATGGCTTCCCACATTTCTAGGGAGTCGGTAAAAAAGAAGTAAGCCCAGCCGAGTGAGCAGGTCAAGAACATTAAGTTACCTAGTTGGATTAGGCGGCGTGGGTCAACACGATCAGCAAGCGCACCGACAGGTACAGAAAAAACGATGAAAGGCACCCAGTGAGAAACAATGGCAAATCCACCGAGTTCAGGCAGATGAAATTTCTGAAAAATCATCCAGTAACTAATGACATGCTCAATATTGTCAGCCATCATTGTGAGCATATATGTGAATAAATGCCCTCTAAAGTTAAAAATCTTTAATGCGGAAAAGGAGGGTTGACTTGTTGGAGTTGCAGAGGCTGAGGTATTCATAGATCAATCGATAAAGAAAAGCGTTTGGTGAGATTACACCTTAAAACTGAGTAAAAGCATAATAGATCTTATTAAGTCTAGAATTACTGTAACCTATTATAAGAATCTTTAGCAAAAAGAAGGAGAAGAAGAATGCATGATCACGATCACCCCCATGATGAACCCACATGGAAGCATGATGGCGTTAGAGTTGTTAAAAGCGACCAGTTAGATACGAATACGGCGCAAACGCCAGGTATGAATCGTGCTGCAGCAATTAACTTTGCTAGAGTTGGAGCGCAAAAATTATGGGCAGGTACAGTCTCCATTTACCCTAATGCCAAGACGGGGGCTCATCATCATGGCGCACTAGAGAGTGTGATTTATGTGGTTAAAGGAAAAGCCAGAATGCGATGGGGAGAGCATTTAGAATTTACGGCAGAAGCTGGTCCAGGCGATTTTATTTATGTCCCTCCTTATGTTCCTCATCAAGAAATCAACGCTAGTCCGGATGAAGCTCTAGAGTGCGTTCTTGTACGAAGTGACAACGAGGCAACAGTGATTAACTTGGAAATTGCAGGAGTCGAAAATCCAGAATCCGTGCATTGGGTTGATTCGATACACCAACATCCAGAAAAATGATTTAGTTTCTTAATTGGAGGAGTTGGTGCCAACAAGACTTTCTCGAGTAAAATTTCTGGTATATGACTACTCCTACTATTCTTCGTTTAGATGATAATTTTCGTTGGCCCGGCAATCGCCGTGTGGCCGTTATTTTTAACATCGCTTATGAAGCTTGGTCAGAAGGTCAAGCTCCTGGAATTGGCCCTATGGGCAATGTTCTAAAGGCTGGCGTATTTGATACCAACGCGGACTCATGGGCCAGTTTTGGTGCTGTTAGAGGTATACACCGGTTGATTGGTTATGCAAATCAACGAGATATCAAAGTGAGTGTGATGACGAATGGTGTGCTTGCGCAGAAGTATCCAGAGAGTATCAAAATGCTTACAGATGCGGGGCATGAAGTGATTAATCACTCTTGGGGAATGGATGTGATTCCAGCTTATTTTAATGAGGCAGAAGAAATTGCTAATTTAAAAAAGAATCATGATATTTTGACGAGCGCTGGGGGAGTTGCTCCGGTAGGTTGGATTAGTCCGAGGGGAACGGGTAGCAAAATTAGTCCAAGGTTATTGGCGCAGGCAGGTTATTTGCATCATGGGGACTGCAATGACGACGATCGCCCTTATGTCATTGATTATAATGGTAAAAAAATTGTAGCCATACCACTAACCATGGATGTCAATGATTTGCCCACAACGATTCGTTACGGCAATGCGCCAAGACATATGCTAGAAGCTTTTAATGACACTTTTACAGCTATGCTTGAACGTGAAAAGGTCCCATTGATTTTGGATGTGACTGCACACACACATGTTTTTGGTCGGCCATCAGGAGCATGGGTCTATGATGAAATCATGAAAATTGTCAAAGAAAATCCGGATGTTTGGATAGCGACTCGGCAGCAAATTGCAAATTACGTGTTAGAGAAACAAGTCTAGCAAACCAGCGAAATCACAAGGTTTGACAATGTTTTTTGAAAAAATAATTTAATTCAAATAAATTAATTAGCTCTAAATTTAACTTCATTTGTTGAAGGTATAAAAGCTCTAATTTTTAAAGCGAAAATTCGCTCCATTTTTGTGAAAATTGATCCATAAAAGAGCCAAAAATTATAAAATACATATCAGGTGGCAATCCTTTGACCTTTGATAAATCTACCGTATTTGATATTAACTTAGCGTGGACTAATAACCGTATATTGAATGGTTCAAACGTCATGAATTTTACAGTGGCTAAAGGCTTGCCTGGTGGTAATTCATTAAACACGGGAGACGCGACAGCTTCTACGATCGGATTTAGCCCACTATTTACAAAATTTGCCTTTAACTGGATTCGGATTCAGCCAATAGTGACATCTTGGAGCGCATCCTTTGGAATGAATGGCCAATATACGGGAGATAATCTACTGACTGCGGACTCCATTGTTTTCGGCGGCGCATCTGTTGGTCGCGGCTATGATAGTGGTGCCATTGCAGGGGACAAAGGCCTTGGAGCTTCTCTGGAAATCAGAAAGGATTTGACCTATAGAGTTCCTTATGCCGCTGGTCCGGTACAAATTTTTGCTTATTGTGACTATGCAACCGTTGCGACAAACTCAAATGCAACAACAGGAACACTAGAGAGTTCTAAATCACTCAAGTCTTATGGAATTGGAGCAAGAACTACATTTCCAAAAGGAACAATGGAGCTCCAGTATGCCGTTGCTGATGCTCCTTTATATAGTGCTGACCCAAGAGCAAATCCCCGAATATTATTCCTAGGAAATTATTTCTTTTAGCCTCTAGGAGGCTTTGTAGAGGCGACTATTTTTGGGAAGATTGGCTGATAAGAAAACCATTTGATCAGCAAGGATATTTCTACCTTTAAGGATCATATCCTCATAAAGGCTTGGCGTATAAGGGGCGTAGATTAATGACATGCCAGCTTTCTCGGGGGTGCGATTCCCTTTTTTCTGATTACAAGCTCTACATGAGATCACAAGATTCATCCAAGAGTAAGCTCCGCCTTTACTGGCAGGGACAATATGTTCAGCCTCAGCATCGGGTTCGGATACATGATCAGAGCAGTAAGCACAAACACCTCGGTCACGACGAAACAGCTTATTCTTTGTAATTGCAGGAGTGACATTAAATAGATCAATCTTGGCTGATCCTTTTGTTGCAATGATGGAATGTAATTCAATGATGGATTGTTTGCCGGAGAGGCGGGATACTCCTCCCCGCATCATAGCAACTGGGTTGCCTAGCGTCCAAGATATACTGCCTTCTGCATAATGCTTAGTGGCTTCTTCTGGGTTAATCCAACCTTGCGGAATGCCACTGACATCAAGCTTTAGGATATGCAACAATTTTAATCCTCAGTGTTGATTAATCAATCGATTGATATCTTAAGTGTAATACAAGTTGATCCTAAATGAAATTTGTGACATTTTGGCGGGAGTTGGCAAAAGGCCTCAATTTGGAGATTAAAAGTAATTACTCCGAAATGAACGTTCTAATGGTGGCTAAAAAAGTGTCTGGATCTTGTAATTGCGGAACATGGGCTAAACCCGCCAAGACATGCAGGCTTGAGTTGGGTAATCCCTTTGCGAGCTCTGTTGACATGGGGGGTGGCGTAGCTTCGTCTAATTCACCCACCAATACTAGGCTTGGAATCTTGAGTTCTGGAAGATTTGGACGCAGGTCCATTGATCCAAGTGCCGCACAAGCGGCATGAAAGGTTTGTGGGTTCATTGCGAGGAAGCGTTCTTTTCTCTCAGCAATTAATTCAGGGTGCTCAGTTTGGTATGCGGGGGCAAAGAGTCGTCTCATGGCAACATCGGCAATAGCTGTCATACCATTGGCTGCTGCATTTGTAGACATCCCTTTAAAAGCGGCTCTTCCCTGTTCAGTAAAACAGGCACCACAATCGGCTAAAACCAATTTAGAAGGTAAGTCTGAATGACGAATTGCGGTATTTAGAGCAACGAAACCGCCATAACCATTACCTAAAAATATAGGAGCTTTATTGAGTTTAAGTACACGAATAGCCGCTGCTATGAAATCAGCACTAGCATCTAAACCATCTATAAAGCTCGAATCTCCAAAGCCAGGCAGACTGAGTTGGATGACCTGGAAATTTTTTGCAAGTTCAGGTGTAATGCGATTAAAGCTAGTCTCATCAGCGAGTAAAGAATGGAATAACACGATAGGTTGGCCAGAGCCAGCTATTTTTACTGAAAGGGTAAGGTTATTGACAGGAATAAGCTGGGTTGTAAATGTAGGGAGTTGTGCTGATTGAGTCATAAAAGAGTCTTTTTTATAATAGATTGAGAAAAGTTAGATATTATGCATATATTACATGGCTAAACTATAAATCCATGAATAATAAACAGGAGAGACGATTCATGAGTTTACGTAATCTTAAGCATCTTAATGCACACATCGCAACAACGCTGGCACTACTTCTGGGAAGTATTTTTTCAATAACTTATGTAGTAGCGGCAAGTGATGAGCCAATTCGAGTTGGATTTTTAACGATTCGATCTGGAGCGCTGGCCGCAGGTGGTAAGCAGATGGAAGATGGGATTAAGTTATACCTTAAAGAGCACAACAATATGATTGCTGGTCGCAAGGTTGAACTCTTTGTGGGTGATACGGCAGGTCAGCCAGCGATTACAAAAACTAAAACTCAAGAGCTTGTTGAAAAAGATAAGATACAAGTTCTTATTGGCCCTTTAGCTGCTTTTGAAGCCCTTGCGGTCGATGAGTATATTCGTAAAGCAGAAATTCCTACGATTTCGCCTTCAGCGGGTGCGGAAGATTTGACACAACGTAAACCTAATCCTTGGTTTGTTAGGGCAGTGGGTAGCTCAGCGCAACCTAACCATGTCCTTGGTGAATATGCGGCCAAAGAACTCAAATATAAGCGTGTTGTGATCATCGGAGATGACTTTGCTTTTGGTCACGAAAATGCTGCCGGTTTTCAAAGAACTTTTGAAGAAAATGGTGGCAAGGTAGTTCAAAAACTTTGGACGCCACTAAATACTGCTGACTACGCAGCATACATTAGTCAAATTAAGCCGAATGTTGATGCGGTTTATGCTGCATTTGCAGGTAGTAATGGGGTTAAGTTTGTACGCCAATATAACGAGTATGGCTTAAAAGGAAAAATTCCGCTGTTGGGTAATATGACGACTGTGGACGAAGGAATTTTAAGTGCAATGGGAGATGATGCAGTCGGAGTAGTTTCTGCAGGTTGGTATGCGAGTACCTTAAACAATGTCAATAATCAGAAGTTAGTTCAGAGTATGAATCGGGAGTATAAACAAGACCCAGGTTATTACTCTGTAGGAGCGTACACTGCTGCACTGATGCTTGAACAAGCAGTCAAAGATGTTAACGGGAAAATAGAAGATAAAAAAGCATTTATGGCGGCACTGAGGAATGTTCAGGTGACAAATGATCCACGCGGAAAGATCACACTAGACGCGCTAGGTAATCCTGTGCTTGATATTTTCATACGTAAGGTGGAGCGTAAAGACGGTAAGCTTGTTAATACGGTGATTAAAACTTATCCTGCTGTCACCCAATTTTGGCAATATAAAACAAGTCAGTTCTTAGCTAACCCGGTTTACTCTCGAGATTACCCTCCAGCAAACAATATTGAAAAATAAAAAACATCACCTAGGAGACATCATGGATTTAAAAAGAAGAGATTTACTTAAAGTAGGCACAACTGCTGCTATGGGTTCGTTGATGGCGACTTCAGCTAGCCCAGCATTTTCTCAAACGAGTGAGCCGGTACAAGTTCAGTCTTTATCAGGTCAAATGGGCTATCGAATTATTAACTTTATACCTAAAGGGGCAAGTAAATCGCGTCTAGGGCTGGTTAGTGATGAGGGGCTCATCGTTGATATTTCAGCAGAAGCTTCTAGACAGAAAATGAAATTAGCCTTCGATGGTACTTCGATGATTTCTTTAGTCTCATCTGGAGATAAAGGTGTTGCGCAGTTGGGGAATTTAATGAAAGGCAAAGGTAACCAACCTTATAGTGTTAATCAGGTTAAGATTCTTTCCCCAATTCCTAAACCACAAAGTAATATTTACTGCGTTGGTTGGAATTATTTAGATCACTTTGACGAAGGCAAAGACGTTCGTGCTGATCAATCTGTCAAAGAGTATCCTCAAGTTCCTGTTCTTTTTACAAAAGGAACTCAGACCATGAACGGTCCATTTGATCCGATTCCATATAACGGTAGTTTCTCAACTCAGATTGATTGGGAAGCAGAATTGGCTGTCATTATTGGCAAAAAAGGAATTAATATTCCTGAGTCGCAAGCGATGGACTATGTTTTTGGTTATGCTGCATATAACGACACAACCGCTAGGGATGTTCAGCAAAAAAGGCATTCTGGCCAATGGTTCAAAGGTAAGAGTTTGGACGGTCATGGACCGATGGGACCATGGATTGTCACAGCTGGCGGGCTGGTTTTAGACAATACGAGAGTGATTTGTCGTGTCAACGGGGTAGAGAAACAAAACGGAAGTTACAAGCAAATGTATTTTAAAATCCCAGCGATTATTGCGGAGCTCTCAAAGAGTTTGACATTATTACCTGGAGATATTATTGCGACGGGGACGCCATCAGGTGTTGGGTTTAGTCGTAAACCACAAGAATTTCTAAAACCTGGTGATGTGATGGAAACTGAGATTACGGGAATTGGAATTATCAGAAATAAAATTGTCTAAATTATTAGCCAATAGTTATTAGCTTGTAGTGACAACTGAATTTATCGAGAATGAAATTTTCATTCTCGATAAATGACTAAAAAATTACATCTTATTTAAAGCCTTTTCAAAGCTTGCAACTGAACGATCTATATTCTGTAGTTTCTCAAGTCCAAAAAGACCTAGGCGAAAACTTCTAAAGTCAGTTCCTTCATCACACTGCAACGGAACTCCAGCAGCGGTTTGAAGGCCTTGCTCAATAAATTTCTTACCTGACTGGATGTCTGGATCGGATGTGTAGCTAACGATCACGCACGGTGCTTGAAAACCTTCAGCTGCAACGGAGGGATAATTATTTTTAACCAGGACAGCTCTGATCTTTTGACCAATTTCTGCTTGAGCGGCTTTTAACTTAGCAAAGCCGATAGTGCGCGTCTCGAGCATGACATCTCTCAAGATTCTCAGTGCATCGGTTGGTAAGGTCGTGTGATAGACAAAACTTGTAGTGGCATAAGCCTCCATAATTTGAGTCCATTTTTTAAGATCACTGGCGTAGCTAGAGCTTGTTGTCGATTCCATTTTCTCGCGAGCTAACTTACTCATGCTAATCATGGCGCAACAAGGGGAGCTACTCCATCCTTTTTGAGGAGCGCTAATGAGGATATCGACATGATTTGCTTTCATATCGACCCACATTGCGCCAGATGCAACGCAATCAAGGACAAACAAGCCACCCACAGAGTGGACAGCTTCACCAACAGCTTTTAAATAATCATCAGGGAGAATAATTCCGGCTGATGTTTCCACATGGGGTGCAAAAACAATAGCTGGTTTTTCTTTCTTAATATAGGCAACAACATCGGCTATTGGATGGGGTTCAAAAGCACCTTGAGGAGATTGTGTTTGGCGCTTTGCCTTAAGAACATGGAGATCCCCGGCAAAATTTCCCATATCGAAGATTTGTGTCCAGCGATAGCTAAACCACCCATTTCGTAAGATGAGGCATTTTTCTTTATTTGCAAATTGACGAGCGACGGCTTCCATACCAAAGGTTCCGCTACCAGGGACTAATGCACATGCGTCGGCGTTATAAACTTCTTTTAATACCATCGTAATATCTTGAACCACTTTTTGGAACTTTTTTGACATGTGGTTTAACGATCGGTCTGTATAGACCACTGAGTATTCTAATAATCCATCTGGATCAACATGGGGCAGTAAACCTGGCATAACATCTCCTGAGATTAAACTTTGATCTTCAAAAACAATCAAATAGAGGGCTATTTTAGCAAGTTAATCAACTTAGCTTCATATTTCACATCAATCGAGCATCGAGCCCTCTAGATACTTATTATTAAGTTGAAATATTTTTCTCTAAAATCAATTAAATACAGAGTTTATTGAGTTTGAAGTGAGGAGTTGCTCACTCAATAGGTTGAACTGTGACAGCAACTTCCATCGTATGTTTTTCACCGCCATGAATGACACCTTTGATTGGGGAAATATCGGAATAATCCCTTCCATAAGCCAATGTAATGTAATGCTCACCAGGTGAGCCAAGTCCCCAGTGATTATTGGTAGGGTCAAAGTCATACCAGTGACCAGGGCACAAAGCCCCTTGTAAATTAATGGAGGGCACATAGATGGAGGCCCAAGCATGAGAAGCATCACTACCAATGAGTCGTGGTTTGCCAGGCGGAGGGTCGGTGACTAAGTAACCGCTAACATACCTTGAGGCCAAGCCCTGCATACGAGCACAACTAATAAATATGTGGGCAAAATCTTGGCAAACGCCCCGTCGATTTTTAATCGCCTCATGAGCTGGGGTATCGATATCAGTACTCTCTTTAGAGTACTCTAAACCTTCATAAATCTCGCGCATTAATTGCTCACAAAGATCTAATATTGGGCGCTCTGGGGTAAAAAGAGATTGAGAAAAATCTTTAAAATTAGGGTGTGGGCGGATGAAAGGGGAGGAAAACACATACTCTACTGCAGGGTCAAAAGTAGATTCAACATGATAGCGAAAATAATCTCGAACTTTTTCCCAGGCAGGACTTGATGCGGTTGCATCTGGAGGGAGAGTTAGTACGGATGTATTGATGACGCTATGAGCAAGAATATCTAATTTCTCGTGGGTGCTTTGGATGGAGAAAAATGCTGAGTGGTTCCCAAAAACATCAGTTGTTTCTGACAACCACTCAGGAAGAGGTTCAATAGTTATATTCGCACTGACGACCTGTTGGTTGATCGTTTCTATGGGTTTTAAATGCATGATATGTTGAGCGATATCAACCGCTGGGGCATATTCATATTTTGTTTCATGGATAACTTCTATAAGCATATTAAGTGTGAGTAATGTAGTCAGCTTGGAGCGTATGGCTAAAGTATTTTGCGTTAAGTGTATTGGAAATTGTTGCTCCAACATTAAAAAATTGGTCGAGGCAATTTTTTAAGTTTGTTAATTGCCAATTTGAATCATGGCTGACTAATTGCAAAAGATTAAATTGGTTATAGTCAGGGATAGTTTGTGTGATCAAATCTTTTTGGTCGAATGGTAAATGTGCTAATTTTGATAATCTAGATGAAATAGAGCGGGCAACACGACTTAAAGATCTCGGATTTTCTTTATCAAGAACAAGTAGTTCTATTAACGCCGACAATTCACGGCTTTGTTGATATTGTGACTGGAAGGTGATTTTGCTATCAAAAAGTGATAGTAGACCAAAAAATCCCGACTCATCCTCTTCAGTGTGATCAAGCACGCCACTTTCAATCGATTGACTCAAAGTAGAACTTAAAAACATGAGGCGCTCAATATTTCTTCCAATACTAAGTAGTTGCCAGCCATCATCACGCGTCATTCTATCTAACTGAGATCCAACAACAGCAGCCATTGTGTTACTTGCTTTGTTTAAAGCATCTAGTGCGAAGGTAGTTGAGTAATTGATATACGAGTTTGTTTGGTTACAGTCATCTTCGAATTGTTGGACACACTTT
>CAIJNI010000063.1 GCA_903821995.1 uncultured beta proteobacterium | reverse complement strand
CCGACATGTGGCTAGCCGGTAGTACAGGCGCCGCGATTTAGACGCGGATAAAGGCTTGACAAGTGAGATGGGGCATGGTGTCCTATTAGGCTTGGCAATTCACCCCAACACCGTCCAGAAGTGACTTCGGGTGGGATAACAGACCCACGGTGACTTAGGAGTAGTTTTCCTAGAAAAGCAAATCCATTAGCGTTCCTAAAGACGCAAACAAAACCGCCTTACGCGCGGAATACGTTTGGAGCTTTTTATGTCATTCAAATACACCCTTGTTAGTAGCACTACTCCGTCTGTCGTTTCTAAAATATTCAGTTTTGACGATAAAGGAGGAATCAAAAAAGAAACATCAGCAGCAATCACGAAGGCCGCTTGTGAAATTAAGCAGGTGGATAACCTAGAGCAGTTTGGCAATCTATTAACCAGCCTTTCTCAGAGCCAATGCATCATCTATGGCCTGCCACCAAAGGGTGCAGAACAAATTGTTTTGCAGGAGGAATGGTTAAGTAATCAGCGTCCTGTAAACCAAACCCCAAGATCACAAGATCAATTTACATGGCCTCAATCAGGTGGCGTATTTATGCTTGACTACGATTCGCCAAAAGATGGCTCAAAAGGACTCACAAAAGACCAAATACTGTCAGCAGTAAATGGCGCTATTCCAGAGCTTGATGGCGTACAAATTCTTTACACTCCAAGCACTTCAAGCTGTTTGTTTCATAAAGGCAAAGAGATTGTTGGTGTTAAAGGGATGCGCTTTTATATTTTGATTGATGATGCTAGTCAAATTCCTAAGGTCGGAGACTGGATTAATGATCGGCTTTGGCTAAATGGATTTGGTCGCTATGAGGTAAGTAAAAGCGGTACGCTACTGGAAAGACCTTTGTTTGACTCATCTGTTTGGCAAACCAATCGCATTGACTTTTGTGCTGGCGCTAAATGTAAAAGTGGCATTACCCAGAACCGTGGAGAGCCTGAGATCATCCAGGAAGGTAAGGTATCTTTTGATCCCAATACGCTTTCTTCAATAACTCCTGAAGATAAGCAAAAAATTGAAACCAACAAAAGCAAGGCGCGATCCCTCAAGCAAGATTTTAGTCGTGCCACTAAGGAGGATTGGCTGCATGAAAGGAAGCGTGAATATCGCACCAAGAATCCCCATATTAATGATGCCAAGTTACACATTCTGACCTCCAGAGCATTGGAACAAAAAGAATTGGCTGGTGAATGGGAATTAGAGGTTCAAATAGATGGTAATCAGTCAGAGTTTGTCAGCGTTGGGACAATCCTTGAGGACCGTAATCATTATCACGGCAAACTTACAAAAGATCCCCTAGAGCCAGATTATGACGGTGGTAGGTGGATTGGAAAACTGTATTTAGATAACGCTTATCCAAACCTGTTTTCTTTTGCCCACGGCGGCACTAACTTTAGATTGGTCAATAAACCAGCAATTGTAGAGATTGAAGAAGGGCACGAATCAGAGGTAATTGATAACGTATTAGTTGTTATGCGTGACACCCCTACTTTCTTTGACTTTGGAGACTCATTGGTTGAGGTAAACGATAGAAACAAACTAAAACCTATTAAAGAGAATAACTTGCGTTACTTGTTAGGCAAGGTCATTCAATTTCAGCGTGATGGCAAACCTAAAAATCCGCCGCCCACAGTGTGCAAATCCATCTTGGAAATGTCCCGGGGGCTAAAGCCTTTAGAAGCGGTAGTTACCACACCAACATTAAGGCCCGATGGTTCTGTACTGGATCGTAAAGGCTACGATGAACCTACAGGTGTTTTGCTACTTACGAATGAGACGCTAATAAGCGTTCCTAAACACCCCAATGAAGCACAAGCTAAGGCAGCACTAAGTTTATTGATGGCGCCATTTAAGGACTTTCCATTTGTTAGCTCGTTAGATAGAGCAGTTCATTTAGCTGCCATGCTAACCGTGATGGTCAGATCGGCATTGCCAACTGCTCCGGGGTTTGCTTATGATGCACCTGCCAAAGGATCGGGTAAGTCACTTATTGCCAGCTGCATTGAGGTGTTAGCTACAGGTGAAGAGAGTTCCATTTGGCCAGCGGTAGATAACCGTAATGCTGATGAAGTTCGTAAGCGAGCTTTTACAGCGATTCGTAGTGGTGCTAAAACAGTTCAGTGGGATAACCTGGTAGACGAATTTGATTCTCCTGCCCTTGCTGGGATGATGACTTCTCCAAGGGTGTCCGAAAGGCAAATGAGTGCCCAGAATATCCTGGAGGTTCCTAACAAGTCCACAATGATCTTCACAGGAAACAATATCGCATTTATAGGTGATATGTATCGCCGCGTTTATGCATGCCGCATAGATCCCCAGATTGAAAAACCTCACACCCGCAGCTTTACTTTAAATCCCAAGAAATACTGTCTTGATGAAAGGCAAAAAATGGTGAGTGCAGGCCTAACGTTGATTCGTTTTTATTTGAGTAGCGGAATAAAGGTTACTGCCACCGGGACCGCTAGTTACGATGAGTGGGATCGCTTTGTTAGGCAAACCATTCTCTACCTTAATCAAACCATTGCACTTGATGAGCTTGGTGACATTAATGATGTGATTGATATGAGTCAGGCAGCAGATCCAGAAACAGAAAATCTTGCTGAGCTCTATCAAGAATGGATCAATCAATTTGGTGAAGAATCGCTTTCAGCAAGCGACCTAATTGACAGAATTAGAGGGCCTTTATCTAAAGTAGATTTTGTAGCAGCTAATAAATTGGAGGCTATTTTGGAGCAATTTGCAGGCTATAAGTGGGCTACGCCAAAGACCTTAGGAAGAAAATTAAAGGCAAAAAGAGACCGTGTTGTTGGCGGCCTGAAATTGGTTTGTCAAAACACCAATTACGGATTCGTTTATTCCGTCATCAAGAAAGGGTATCAATCATGAACAAACATAATCCAATTTTTACCCTGTCTACAGATGAAACGGCTCAATTAAAAAAAATGTGGAGTGAGCTCAGAAATTTATTAGATCAACAAAAGTTTAACTTTGTTTGGGTAAAACTCTGCGCAAGGCAGGCCAGGCTTTCTAAGAAACAAATTTGGATGATCTCCAGCACCTTAGCTAACTCTCTTGAGGCCGTGACTATCCCTGACTTCCTATACGGATACCTAGAGCAAAGCTGTGTTAACCACGATCTATCAACATGAGGGTTTTAAGGGTTTGAAGGGTTTGTTTGACTAGATGTTTAGAAAAAATAATTACTTAAGCATGTACTAAAACAAACCCTTTATACCCTCTAAACCCTAAAAATTTATATTAAATACGGTAATCAATCAAAATGAATATTTATTCTGCTGTAAAGCTAAAACAAAGCAGCTGTCCAAGATATCAACGGTGCAGTGCTGCAATCTGTCCGCTATGGCGTCCTATTCTCGAGCAGAAAATGGTTAAAGGGGAACGAGTCTGTGGCTTGCTTCTTGAGTACCAGAAAACCGATTCCAGAGCCATATTAACTACCCACTACGGCACACAGATGATGCAGGTAATGGCGCAGGCTACCGAGCAAGTAATGAGCCATGGTGGGTACCTTCTTCGCTCAGCACTAACTCGAGCTGCAAGCTCTGGAACAAGGCTGAAGTTCATTGCCTGCGGTTAGGGCTGATGCGGACGCGAGAGATTAATTTGGTCTTGGACCCTATTTTTTGCGCCTTGTACGAATTGTT
>CAIJNI010000062.1 GCA_903821995.1 uncultured beta proteobacterium | reverse complement strand
GAAATGGTGTGGGGGTTCGAGTCCCCCTCCTCGCACCAAGGTATTATTTGCTACAAAAGCAAGTATTTTTTTAGTTTTTTTAATAAATTGTTTAATCTAGGATATTCAGAAGCCATAATTTATAGGGATTTATTTTTTTAACGAAAATACAAAATTATAAATAGTTGGGTTATAGAATCACTAATACTATGTCATTACAAATTGAAAATTTAACGTCGATCGATAAAAAAGCCATATTTAATTTTTTAAAATCAGATATTGCTGTATTAAGAGAGACAAAATTAAAAAAAATAGCTAAAACCATGAAAATGCCGGGTTTTAGACCAGGGAAGATCCCTGCAAAGTTAGTGGAGCAGCAATATGGTGCTCAAGTCGACTATGAGGTTTCTTTTGATTTTGCTTTAGATAAGTTTTATCAACTAGCCCAAAATGAAAATATTAATATAGTTTCTCAGCCAAGGTTGGAACCTTTAAGTGATTTTAGTCAAGAGCAAATTGAATTTGCCGCTTATTTTGAAATTTTCCCCGAAATTGAGATTAAAGATTTTTCAGATAAAGAATTAACTCACTATACAACTGAGGTTACTGATGGAGAAGTTGATAAAACAATTGAACTGCTAAGAAGCCAGAGGTCAAGCTATGTTTTACCTAAATCCGAGCCTTCAGAAAGTAATACATCTAAAAATGGCGATAAGTTAACAATCGATTTTGTTGGCAAAATTGACGGTGTTGAATTTCAAGGCGGAAATGCGAAGGCCTATAGCTTTATCTTAGGGCAGGGGCAAATGCTCCCAGAGTTTGAATTGGGTTGCACTGGTCTTGAGGTTGGAGCTCAAAAATCTTTTGATGTTTCCTTTCCAGATAATTATCAGTCAACTGATTTAGCAGGTAAGGTTGCGGTTTTTGATGTGACCCTTTTAAAAATAGAAGTTCAACTATTGCCTGAGTTAAATGAAGACTTTATTTCTAGTCTTGGTATATCAGATGGTGGTATTGAAAAAGTTAAATCAGAAATCAAATCCAACTTAGATAGAGAAGTTAAAAGTAGAATTCAAAAATCGCTAAAAAACCAGGTAATGGAGTTGCTATTAAATTCGGCTGAATTCGATTTACCTAACTCTTTGGTTAAACAAGAAGCCATGAGAATCGCTGATTTAACACGCAAGGACCTATTGCAAAGAGGTTATAAAGGACAGGATATTCCTGTTGATTCTGAACTATTCACTTCTCAGGCAATTAGGAATGTTAAGTTAGGATTAATTTTTAATAAAGTCGTAGACGCCAATGAATTAAAAGCTTCCCCAGAGCAAATTAAAAATGAGATTGAATTACAATCTAAAAGCTATGAAAATCCTCAAGAAGTTACTCGTTGGTTTTATAGTGATCCTAATAGACTGAAAGAGATTGAGTCTTTAGTTCTTGAAGATAACCTAGTTCAATTTATATCAAATAAGACTAAGAAGATTAATAAGCCAATTAGTTTTGATGAATTAAGTAAACTCAATTAAAAGGATCAGCGCAATGGCCTACGAGCAAGAAATGCAATTCGAACCATCAAAGTCTTTAGGTTTAGTGCCAATGGTCATTGAAACCTCTGGAAGAGGTGAGAGGGCTTATGACATCTATTCGAGATTGCTGAAAGAAAGAGTTATTTTTTTAATTGGTGAAGTTAATGATCAGACCGCCAACTTAGTAATTGCTCAAATGCTTTTTTTAGAGAGTGAGAATCCTGACAAAGATATCTCTTTATATATTAATTCTCCTGGGGGTTCTGTTTCTGCAGGATTTGCTATTTACGATACGATGAATTTTATAAAGCCGGATGTTAGTACATTATGTATGGGTTTAGCGGCCAGTATGGGAGCTTTTCTATTGGCAGCTGGAACCAAGAATAAAAGGTTTTCATTGCCGAATGCGCGTGTGATGATACATCAACCATTAGGCGGTGCACGAGGACAGGCGTCAGATATTGAAATCCAGGCAAAAGAAATTTTATATTTAAGAGAGCGTCTGAATAGCATTCTTTCTGATAACACCGGTAAATCAACAGAAGAAATTGCAAAAGACACAGATCGTGATAACTTCATGTCAGCTGAACAGGCTAAAATTTATGGGTTAATTGATCAGGTTATTTCTAGTCGATAATCTGCACAATGAGTAAAAATATCCTAGATAATTCAAACGATAAACAATTGGTTTGTTCATTTTGTGGCAAAACCCATCATGAAGTTGTGCGCATGATTGCTGGTCCTTCCGTATTTATTTGCGACGAATGTGTTAATTTATGTAATGAGGTTATAGCTGAAGGCTCAGATACCAATAAACCTCATGGGAAAGACAAAGGTATCGCACCACTTTTAACTCCTCGTGAAATTAAAGATAAGCTTGACTCTTATGTTATTGGTCAGGATGAGGCTAAAAAGACCTTATCCGTTGCAGTTTACAACCATTATAAAAGATTAAACTATCTGCAACCCGCTATAAAATCTGATGGAAAGCTGCAGTCTCATGCCAAAGATTCAGTAAATAATCAGGGAAATAAGGATACTTCAATTATTGATGGTGTAGAACTTTCAAAAAGTAATATTTTGTTGATTGGACCAACTGGTTCTGGCAAAACTCTTTTAGCACAAACCTTAGCTAGGCTTTTAAATGTGCCATTTGTAATGGCTGATGCAACTACATTAACAGAAGCTGGATATGTAGGTGAGGATGTCGAAAATATTATCCAAAAACTACTTCAATCCTGCGATTATGATGTCGAAAAGGCCCAAAAAGGTATCGTATATATAGATGAAATTGATAAAATCTCCAGAAAGTCAGACAACCCATCAATAACAAGAGATGTATCTGGTGAAGGTGTTCAACAAGCTCTTCTAAAACTAATTGAAGGGACGGTTGCATCAATTCCTCCTCAAGGTGGAAGAAAACACCCTAACCAAGATTTTCTTCAGATTGACACAACAAATATTCTATTTATATGTGGAGGTGCCTTTGATGGGTTGGAAAAGGTGATATCCCAAAGGTCCGCTAAAACAAGTATAGGGTTTAATGCCGTTATAAAGGATCAATCTATCCAAAATATCGGTGATATCTTAAAGGGAATTGAACCAGAAGATTTAATAAAATTTGGGCTTATTCCGGAATTAATTGGAAGGCTTCCAGTGATTACCACATTGATGCCGCTTGGAGTAGAGGCTCTCATTGACATTCTAACGCAACCTAAAAATGCATTGGTTAAACAATATGAGGCTTTGTTTGGGCTTGAAAAGGTAGGTCTTGAATTTACTGATGAGGCATTAAGACTTATTGCAAAAAAAGCTCTTGAGCGCAAAAGTGGTGCTAGGGGCCTTAGGAGTATTCTTGAAAGCATATTACTTGAGGTTATGTTTGATATTCCATCAATGACTAATGTCTCTAAGATCTTGATTGATGGCGAATCATTAGTTAATGGGACCCCTAAAATTATTTATCATGATATGAAACAACAATCTAATTAAACCTTTAATATAGTTTCCCTTTTGTAAAATCCTTTTTGGCATTTTTAATATTTCTTCCTTAAAAAGTGTATTCTTATCTTGTAATTTATTAAAACTGCTATATTTAACTAATATACTTTTTTAAAATGTAAATAACATATAAGGACATATTAATGCCAGGTAACTTGTTGCTCCCTACTGAGCCAGTTCTTTTACCACTTTTACCATTAAGAGATGTTGTGGTTTTTCCTCATATGGTCATGCCTCTATTTGTCGGCAGGCCAAAATCTATAAAAGCTCTAGAAGCTGCTATGGAAACTGGAAAGAGTGTGATTTTAGTGGCCCAAAAAACTGCATCTAAAGATGAGCCAACTGTAGAAGATCTTTATCTAATTGGCTGCATTGCAAATATTTTACAGATGCTTAAATTACCTGATGGAACCGTAAAAGTATTGGTTGAGGGCACACAAAGAGCAGAGATTAGCCAAATTGAAGATTCATTGGGATATTTTAACTGTGAAGTGACTCCAAGTCCTTTGCTTGACATTGTTCCATCTGAAACTGAAGCTTTAAAAAGAGCAATTGTTGCTCAATTTGATCAATACGTAAAACTCAATAAAAAAATTCCACAAGAGGTTTTAACATCTCTTGCTAGTATTGACGATGCGAGTCGCCTGGCTGACACCATTTGTGCTCATCTTCCAATTAAACTCGACCAAAAGCAAAAACTGTTAGAAATGACAGATATTGTCAAAAGACTTGAATCTCTTTTAGGGCAATTAGAAAGCGAAATTGATATTCTGCAAGTTGAAAAAAGAATACGGGGTCGAGTAAAGCGTCAGATGGAGAAGAGTCAGAGGGAATATTATCTCAATGAACAAGTCAAGGCTATTCAAAAAGAATTAGGCGAGGGAGAGGAAGGGGCAGATTTAGAAGAATTGGAGAAAAAAATAAAATTAGTAAAGATGCCTAAAGAAGCTTTAAAAAAAGCCGAATCTGAATTAAAAAAATTAAAACTCATGTCTCCAATGTCAGCAGAAGCAACTGTAGTTAGAAATTATATTGATACGCTCATTAATCTGCCATGGAAAAAAAGAAGTAAGGTTAATAATGACCTTAATCATGCTGAAAGCATTCTTAATGATGATCACTACGGACTAGATAAGGTTAAGGAAAGAATTCTTGAGTATTTGGCAGTTCAGCAACGTGTTGATAAAGTGAAAGCACCGATCTTATGTCTAGTAGGACCTCCTGGGGTTGGTAAGACTTCTTTAGGGCAATCAATTGCTAGAGCGACTAATCGAAAATTTGTTAGGATGGCTCTGGGTGGGGTAAGGGACGAATCTGAAATTAGAGGCCATAGAAGAACCTACATTGGCTCTATGCCAGGAAAAATTTTATCTAGTTTAACTAAAGTTGGCGTTAGAAATCCTCTTTTTTTACTCGATGAGATAGATAAAATGGGAATGGATTATAGAGGCGACCCTGCGAGTGCGATGTTGGAAGTCCTAGATCCAGAACAGAATCATACTTTTCAAGATCATTATGTAGAAGTGGACTTTGATCTTTCTGATGTTATGTTTGTTGCAACTTCAAATTCTCTCAATATACCTAGACCATTGTTGGATCGTATGGAAGTTATTCGCCTAGCTGGTTATACAGAAGATGAAAAAATACATATAGCCATAAAATACTTATTACCAAAGCAAATAAAAAATAATGGCTTAAAAAATAACGAAATAGATGTAAAAGAATCGGCTATTCAGGACATTATTCGCTATTACACTAGGGAGGCTGGCGTTAGGGCTCTAGAGAGAGAGATTAGTAAAATTTGCCGTAAAGTAGTTAAACTCTTACTTCTTAAAAAGAGTGTTGCCCCTGTTACTGTTGACTCGGATAATATAGAAAAATTCCTATCAGTTAAATGTTATGACTTTGGTTTGGCTAATAAAAAGAATCAAATCGGTCAAGTTACTGGATTGGCTTGGACTGAGGTTGGTGGAGACTTATTAACTATTGAAGCTGCTTTGATGCCTGGAAAAGGTACTATTATTCGTACTGGATCAATTGGTGATGTGATGAAAGAGTCAGTTGAAGCTGCAAGATCTGTAGTGCGATCAAGATCAAGTCAATTAGGAATAAGAGAAGATCAATTTGAAAAGAAAGATATTCATATTCACTTTCCTGAAGGAGCTACTCCAAAGGATGGGCCATCAGCAGGTATTGCAATTTCAACTGCATTGGTTTCCATTTTGACTGGTATACCTGTGAGAGCAGATGTTGCAATGACAGGAGAAATTACATTGCGTGGAGAGGTCTTACCTATTGGTGGGCTAAAGGAAAAATTACTTGCTGCTCATCGCGGAGGAATTAAAGTAGTTCTAATTCCTGAAGAAAATGTTAAAGATTTGACTGAAATACCTGATAATGTTAAAAATTCAATTGAAATAGTGCCGGTTCGATGGATTGATAAAGTTTTAGAGATGGCTCTTGAAACGATGCCAAAACCCTTGTTAGATGAGGTCATTTCACCAACAAAAGAATCAACTCAAGCACAAGTGGATAGCATAGAGATGCTTAAGCATTAAGTAAGTTGAATTAAGCTTGAACTCACTATATAATAGGTGTCTTTGTCAGTAATTGAATGAGGTTTTTTAATGGCTGCCAAAAAAGTTCAGAATAGGGTGCTTAGCTCAGATGGTAGAGCGTCTGCCTTACACGCAGAATGTCGGCGGTTCGATCCCGTCAGCACCCACCATTACCTTTATACTGTACTTATTCATATTTAACTATCCAACTACATGCTCGAATACGTAAGAAAACATCAAAAGTTATTGCAAATAGCTTTATTACTATTGATTGTTCCCTCATTTGTGTTTTTTGGGGTTTCTAGTTATTCAAGTTTTGGCTCAAATCCTTCAGATATAGCAAAAATAGGTGATGAGACAATATCTCAACAAGACTTTGAAAAAGCATTAAAAACTCAAGCCCAAAATTCTGGGTTGCCTGAGGAGTTTACTAGAACAGATCCTTTTAAACTTAACATTCTCAATCAACTCATTCAGCAGAAGTTACTTCAACAAGAATTACACTTGCTGCAATTGCAAGTATCTGATGCTAGATTAGCGAATCAATTATTACTTTTTCCAGAGATCGCCGGGCTAAGAAATGCTGACGGTAGCATTGATCAGGTTAAATATCGCCAACTTTTAAATAGTAATGGACTGAGTATTTCTCAATTTCAAAATATTAAAAAGGCAGAAATTATTGGGGGTGATTTACAAAATGCCTTAGTGCCAATTCAGAGCAATATTAAATCTGATCTTGTTGCCCATAAACTTATTGCTTTTTATTCTGAAGAGCGAGAAGTACGGGCTTTATTTTATTTGCGCGATCAATATTTGAATACTATTCAAATATCTGATCAGGAATTAAAGGATTACTATAGTGCCAATTTGCAGAGCTTTCAAAGTAAACCAATGGCTGACGTTGAGTATGTTTTATTAAAGCGTGATCCCAAAATTGAGCAAAGTGAATTTGCAAAGAAATCAGATCTTTTTGCAAATTTAGTTTATGAACAGGCAGATTCACTTGATAATGCTGCTGAAAAAATGAATATTAAGATAGATAAATTAAATGGATTAACAGCTAATGGGCTTGCATCTCTTCCGAAAGATCATCCTTTGAATCAGCTGAAAGTGTTAAAGGCTATTTTTACTGACGAGGCTCTAAAGTTGAATAAAAATACCGAGGCACTCCAGGTTTCAAATGGTGATTTAATATCTGTACATGTTACTAAATTTCATTCAGCGCAGCCTCTGAACTTTGATGAAGTAAAGTCTCGTATTGAAGCTTTAATACGTTCTAATAAAGCTGAAGAATTGGCTATAAAAATGGGCAAGGATAAAGCTGAATTATTGCAAAGTGAAAAAAATATTGGCAAAGAGTTTGGACGACCTGTATGGGTGTCGCGAGATAAACCCCTAGATCTAACTGGTGAACCTTATGCAAGAGTTTTTGGTGCGGATCGCGATAAATTGCCTCAGATTGTTTATGCAAAAATTCCAGGAACTGGAGCAGCAATTTATAGTGTCAACCAGGTAAGAAGAGGTTCCTCAAAAGATACTAATACTCAATTAGGACAATTTAAACAATTATCAGATATGAGTGTTCAAAATGAGCTATCAGCATATTTCTCAAATATGCGTGAAAGCCATACTGTTAAGATGTTGAAATCATTGCAGTAAAATTTTCAATTGTGGCATTACATTTTTTAGCATTATGATTTGCGCTTGTTCATTGGGGTGAATGCCGTCTTCTTGAAAGAATTCACCTTTCGTTGCAAATCCCTCTAGTAAAAACGGAACAAGAGAGGTGAACTCTTTTTTTGCAATCCCCAAGAATAATTGATTAAATTCTTTTGTGTATTCTTCACCATAATTGCTAGGAACTCGCATTCCCACCAGCAAAACTTTAATTCTACTTTTTTTTGCATGTAGAATGATTTCTTCAAGATTCTGAGAACTGCTTTTAATCGATAAGCCTCTAAGAGCATCGTTTGCACCTAATTCCAGAATTAAGATGTTAGGCTTGTATAGATCAACTAATTTTTTTACCCGCTGTCTACCTCCAGCAGTTGTTTCACCACTGATACTTGCATTATTTACTTCAAATGAGTAGTTGCTGGTCTTTAAAGTATCTTGAAGTAGGAAAACCCATCCTTTACCTTGTGTTAAGCCGAAACCGGCAGATATGCTATCTCCCAAAACCAATATTCGATTAGTAGGGGTGACTTCAACTGAGTAACAGATGTTTAAAGTAAGTATAAAAATCCAACAAAAAGAATTTTGTACGATAATAAAAGGAGATATTTTCATGAGTCGATTATGCAATTAGAACCATTGATAGAAGTTCGTCATTTAAATAAAACAGTAGTGGTGCATCAAGGTTTACTTAATATATTAATGGATGTAAATTTTTCAATTTTTCCCAAAGAGAAAATTGCTATATTAGGAACCTCTGGATCGGGTAAAACTACACTACTGAGCATTTTAGCAGGCTTGGATCATCAATATGATGGTTCAGTTAAATTATTCAACAAAGAGTTAAAGTCTTTAACTGAAGACGAGCGGGCTAAACTTAGAAGAGAACTGGTTGGCTTTGTGTTTCAATCATTTCTTCTTGTTCCTGAATTATCTGCCTTGGAAAATATCTGCTTGCCTTTGATGATTTGCAAACAATGTGATCCTGAAAATATTAGCCGAGCTAAGCTACTTCTTGAGCGTGTTGGTTTGTCTTCTAGGGCAAATTACTATCCAGCAACTTTATCGGGTGGCGAACAACAAAGAATAGCTTTGGCGAGAGCTTTTGTTACGCAACCTAAAGTTCTATTTTTAGATGAGCCAACAGGAAGTCTCGATGTCGATAATGGGAAGAGGATCATTGAGCTTCTTTTTGAGTTAAATGTAGAATTAGGCACTACGATTGTAATCGTCACCCATGATATGGAGTTATCGATTCAATGTGATAGGATTTTAAAATTTAAGAGTGGGCAATTACTAGAAACCAACGTATAAGCGTATAAGATACTTAAGTAGAATCCCCTTACAAGGATTTGTATAGTCAAGCGATCATTTTTACTCTAGCCACCTCGGCATTTCGTATAATCTTACTATGCCAACTTTTAGCCATTATCGCGGATCAACATCCCTTTCTCAATATCGCCAACTTAAGTTAATTGAGGGGTTTAAAAACTATCAATTACCTATTATTTCTATTGAGGCAGACTATCAATATTTGATTTGGAGCCATGAAAAATTAACCGATGTGCAGCACCAGCAAGTCAAAAAGCTCTTAAATCTTCCCACTTCAAATATATCTTCCAAGGTGGATGCAACATTTTTTGTGGTTCCAAGAATTGGGACTGTTTCGCCTTGGGCAAGTAAGGCTACAGAGATTGCCAACTTATGCAATATACCCTTACTTCGTCTAGAGAGGGCTATTGAGTATCGATATACGACTCGACATGCTTTGAATGATTCCGCTTTGACGTGTTTATATTCTCTCACACACGATCGAATGACTGAGTCTATCTTACCAAATTCAAGTGAATTGAATCATCACTACCAGGTGTTACCTAAACAGAGTTTTAAAAATATTGATATATTGAAAATGGGAAGGAAAGCGCTTGATCTTGCCAATATTGATCTTGGGTTAGCTTTGTCTGATGATGAGATTATTTATTTATTTAATCATTTCAATGTAATAAACCGTAATCCTAGTGATGTTGAATTAATCATGTTTGCCCAAGCTAATAGTGAGCATTGTAGGCACAAAATTTTTAATGCATCATGGACCATTGACGGAGTCACGAAAGATAACACCCTCTTTGGAATGATTCGAAATACTCATCGACTACATCCAGAGGGTACGGTAGTTGCATATTCAGATAACGCTGCGATCATGACAGGTTGTGAATCTAGTGTGTGGAGTCCAGATCCAAATACAAAAATTTATGAGAGGGCCAAACTTCCTGTCCATACTTTAATGAAGGTTGAGACTCATAATCACCCTACGGCAATTTCCCCATTTCCTGGAGCCTCTACAGGGGCTGGTGGTGAAATACGTGATGAGGGAGCCACAGGCATTGGTGGTAAACCTAAGGCAGGATTATCAGGGTTCTCTGTATCCCATTTACATATTCCTAATCAATCAATGATTTGGGAACTTCAGCCATTTGGCAAACCTTCTACCATTGCATCTCCTTTAGAAATTATGATTCAAGGGCCAATTGGTGCGGCGGCATTTAATAATGAGTTTGGCCGCCCTATATTAAGTGGCTACTTCCGTGTCTTTGAGCAAACCCTGCTAGGAAAGAGATGGGGTTACCATAAGCCTATTATGATTGCTGGTGGTATTGGTACTATTCGTAATGAACATACCCATAAAAAAGAAATTGCTGTTGGTGATCTAATGATTCAACTAGGTGGACCTGGGATGAAAATCGGTATGGGGGGCGGCGCAGCTAGTTCAATGAACACTGGTGCTAACGCACATAATCTTGATTTTAATTCAGTGCAGCGAGGTAATCCAGAAATAGAGCGTCGCGCTCAAGAAGTTATCAATACATGTATTTCTTATGGGAAATTAAATCCTATAGTCTCAATTCATGATGTAGGTGCTGGTGGTCTATCTAATGCATTTCCTGAACTTGCGGATAGTGCAAAACTCGGGGCAATTTTTGACATGCGTAAAATTCCTCTAGAAGAAACAGGTATGAGTCCTGCAGAAATATGGTGTAATGAGTCACAAGAAAGATATGTTCTCATTATTAATGAGAACAATTTAGAGATGTTTTCGAAAATTTGTTTAAGAGAACGCTGTCCTTTTGCTGTTGTTGGTAGAACTACGCAAGAACGTCAACTTGTTCTAGTTGACTCTGAGGAAGATTTTGGAAATCTAGCTCACCTCCCTATTGATATGCCGATGGAAATATTGCTTGGCAAACCGCCGTTAATGCATCGGGATGTCATAACCGTTCTAACAACTCAAGTGAAATCAGATTGGTCCAATATTAACCTTTCAGATGCTATTGAAAGTGTTATCCAACATCCTACAGTTGCTAGTAAATCATTTTTAATTACCATTTGTGATAGAACCGTTGGAGGACTATCTCATCGTGATCAAATGATTGGGCCTTGGCAAGTTCCTGTGGCAGATTGTGCAGTAACTATGATGGACTATGAAGGGTATCGGGGTGAAGCTATAGCTATGGGAGAAAGAACACCTATCGCCGTTTTTGATTCTATTGCTGCAGCTAGAATGTCTGTTGGTGAGGCAATCACAAATATCTTATCTACAGATATTCGTAAAATCAGTGATATAAAGCTATCGGCGAATTGGATGGCCGCGTGCGGTACTCCTGGTGAAGATGCGAAATTATTTGAGGCTGTTCAGGCTATTGGGCTTGAACTTGCTCCAGCACTTGGAATATCGATTCCTGTAGGTAAAGATTCTTTATCAATGCGCACACAATGGACAGTTGAGAACGAGGCCGAGGCTAAGGCTGTTATTTCTCCTGTATCACTGATCATTTCTGCATTCGCACCTGTACAAGACGTGATGAAAACTTTTACTGCACAATTAAAAGATGAACCTGATACAGAAATTTTACTAATTGATTTAGGTCTTGGAGAGAATCGACTTGGTGCAAGTATTTTAGCTCAAGCCTATTCTCTTGATGAAAGCTTGTGCCCTGATTTAGCAAGCCCGAAATTGTTAAAAGATTTATTTATGGCGCTAACAATTTTAAAAGATGAGGGATTGATATTGGCTTATCATGATCGATCTGACGGCGGTTTAATAACAACTCTGAGTGAAATGTCTTTTTGCTCACATGTTGGTTTATCGATCAATATTGATTTACTGATTCTTGAGAAAGCTCATGAGTCTGATTTTGGGGACGCCAAAAATTGGGCGAAGCAAATTTCAGGAAGGCGACATGAATTTTCATTACGAGCATTATTCAATGAAGAATTAGGAGTTGTGCTTCAGGTACGTCGTAAAGATCGTGATTATATTTTTGAGGTACTTCGTAAATTTCAACTCAGTGCTTATGCCAATATAATCGGGAAAATTAATAACAAGGATAGTATCGAAATTTGGCGAGATGCTCAGCTAATTTATGAGTCTCCTCGGAATGATTTGCAAGCACTTTGGGAAAAAACAAGTTTTGCCATAGCTGGCTTAAGGGATAATCCCGACTGTGTGAAAAGTGAACAAAATATAGTAAAAGATACTGTCGATCAAGGGATTACTCCAATACTGACTTTTGATATTCATCAGATGCCGACTTCATGTTATCTATCAAAAGATATAAAACCAAAGATAGCAATTCTTAGAGAGCAGGGGGTGAACTCTCATCAAGAAATGGCCTATGCCTTCGCTGAAGTGGGTTTTGAATCGCATGATGTTCATATGACAGATTTAATTTCTGGTAGAAAAAAATTACAAGATTTTTCTGGGCTTGTTGCCTGTGGAGGTTTTAGCTATGGTGATGTTCTGGGTGCCGGCGAGGGTTGGGCTAAATCTATTTTGTTTAATTCAAATCTTAGGGATAGTTTTGAGCAATTTTTTCAATCAAATAATACTTTTGCACTTGGTGTTTGTAATGGCTGTCAAATGCTCAGCCATTTATCTGAGATCATTCCAGGAACTGATGCTTGGCCAACTTTTACAAAAAATATATCGGAACAGTACGAGTCTCGTTTTGTTCAAGTAGAGGTTTTAGATTCCCACTCAATATTTTTTAAAGGCATGGCTGGTAGTCAGCTCCCAATCGTTGTCGCTCATGGAGAAGGTTATGCGAACTTTTCATCTAAGGGTTCGCTGCAGACTTTACAACAAAAAAAATTAGTATCACTAGTTTATACTGACCATGAGGGACTTCCTACTCAACGCTTCCCTTATAATCCCAACGGGTCTCCAGATGGTGTAACTAGCGTAACTACTTTAGATGGAAGATTTACAGTATTAATGCCTCATCCTGAAAGAGTATTTAGAGTGTCTCAAATGAGTTGGTTCCCACCAGAATGGGCTAGCTTTCAAGATGGGTTAAGTCCTTGGATGAGAATGTTTAAAAATGCTCGCTATTGGGTAGATTAATTATATGAATGCTTCTAATTACGAACCCGTTACATTTTCCGAATTGAATGGAGTTCGTTATTTACACCTTGGAACTCAATGGGTACAGGGTGCAATGCGACTTAAAAAACCATATGCCATTGAACTTGAGTATGCTCAACAAATGATGGCATGGTTGTTGTTTTTAGATCCCTGTAATGAAGTTAATTCATTGCAATTAGGTTTAGGTACTGGTGCGCTGACGCAGTTTACGAATCGTCTAAACTCTACGATTAAAACCGTTGCTGTAGAACTAAATCCAGCAGTGATTATTGCAGCTCAAACAATGTTTGACTTAGAAACTCATAGCACTCGCATGAATGTGATTCAAGCTAATGCACTAGACTATGTTTTGAACCCCAGTAATCACAAATTATTTGATAACCTTCAGGTTGATATCTTTAATGGAGAGGCATCTGGACCGGCACTAAACTCAAAAGAGTTTTACCAAGGGTGTTTCAATGTCTTAAAGTCTCCAGGTGTAATGACTGTGAATTTATTTAGTCGACATCCTAGTTTTAAAACCAATATGAACAACATATGCGATGTGTTTAATAATCGCGTAATGCTTTTTCAAGAAGTGCATGATTGTAACGTTGTTGCGATTGCATTTAAAGGACCAGATTTAAAGGTATCTTGGAAAGATTTAGCTAAACGAGCTAAATGGGTTGATAAATACCTGCATTTACCCACAAAAAAATGGGCTAAACATCTTCAAAAGAACAATGTTCAACCCAAAGATTATTTGTTTATTTAGCTATTTACTGAATCTTTGCTTTAGATTTAAAACTTTCCATCATTTCCATAAACTTAGCTTTTTGCCAGTTTTGATCTTGTGTCAACATTTGTTGTAATTGGGGTTTGACATCTTGCAAAGATGGTATGGGTTGTTCACGAATTTCACTAACTTGTATGATATGCCATCCAAATTGAGATTTAACTGGAGCAGGCGCCATTTGGCCGGCAGAGAGGGCTACCATTGCCTTTGAAAATTCAGGGACTAGTGATGCAGGAGAAACCCAGTCTAAAGAACCCCCGTTTATAGCTGAACCTTTATCAAGCGAATTCTTTTTGGCTAATTCTCCAAAGTTAGCACCTGATTTTATTTGAGTTAATAAAGATCTCGCTAATTTCTCATCTTTAACTAAGATGTGGCTAGTTTTATATTCTTTTCCACCAAGTTGCCCTTTCATGGAGTCATAAGCAGTCTGTAAATCACTATTTGAAATACCTTCCTTACTAACCCAATCCTCAAATACTGCTGATACTAAAACACTCAATCGAGCTTGTTCGAGCGCTTCTTGGACTTGAATATCTTTTGTCAGGCCTCGTTTAGTCGCCTCTTGGGAGATTAATTCTTTGGTTATCAGAACATCGCGAGCTTTTTCTCTTATTTCAGGTGTGGACTCCTGTCCTGAACTCTGAATGAGTCTATCTAACTTGGCAGATGGGATGGGTGTTCCATTCACAATCACTGCATTTTGGGCATGATTAAGAGAAGAATAGGTTATCAATGTAACAATGGATGCTATCTTAAATAGATTAAATATATTTTTCATTTTTCAGATGGGGTCTTAGCGTTGATGGAAAGTGCATGAATATCAATTTTCATCCACAGACTGAGAATATCATACACGAGACGATGTCTTGCAACCCTAGATAGACCAGAAAATTGATTAGAGACAATATTAATGGATAAGTGACTTGCTCCGATAGAAGTATGGCCAATATGGCCAACATGCATGTGGGAATTATCGATAATTTGAAGTGATTGCGGTTGAAGACGATTTTGTAGCTCTGCTTCGTATAAAAGAATCTGCGGATGAGCTTTAGACATAATTAGTCTTCTTTAGTTATTTTTAGATATTTTGAAAGCCAAATACCTTGTAGAACAATAAAAACGAATAAAAGACCAATTGTTGACAATTTAAAGTTAACCCATATATCTTGCGAATAATTATTTGCAATATATAAGTTCAACCCACCTAAAAATATGAAGTAGAGGATCCAAGAAAGATTGATTTTTTTCCAAATTGATTCAGATTGATCTGTATTTAATTTTAATTCACTCCCCATTACTGATTGAATCAGATTTTTCTTGAATACATAAAAAGTAATTATTAAAGTGAGTGCAAAAGACCAATATAAGATCGTAGGCTTTATTTTGATAAAGGTTTCGTCATGCATAAAAATAGTTAATCCACCAAATACTAGAATAATAATAAGATTAAAAAACTGCATTTTAGAGATTGGCATTTTCTTCCATAGAAACCAGATCATTTGTAATACGGTAATAGCAATAGCTACACCAGTTGCCGTATAAATATCAAAAGCTTTAAAAGCAATGAAAAAAGCTACTATAGGAAATAACTCAGTTAATATTTTCATGAATTTATTTATTAGGAGTATGTTTTAATGACGCGGAATTTACGCAGTAGCGCTGCCCGCTAGGTTTGGGACCATCATTAAAGACATGACCTAAATGCGCATCACAATTTTTACACCTTATTTCAGTACGACTCATACCATGAGTAAAGTCTTTAACTTCTGCAATGGGTGCCCCATTGATCGAAGAAAAAAAACTTGGCCAACCACAACCTGCATCAAATTTACTAGCAGAATCAAATAAATCCGATCCACAACAAATGCATTTATAAATACCACTTACCCAAGTATCCCAATACTTTCCAGTAAAGGGTCTTTCAGTAGCACTCTGCCGAGTAACCTCAAACTCTATAGGGCTTAATTCAGATTTATATTCTTGATCAGTTTTCTTGAAGGTCATATTTAAATTATATTAGTAATGGGTTCAAGCTAATTATAAATTCAATGATAGATTTTCTTGTAACTTCGTATTTATGCTAAATAATGTTGTTATTTCTCTTAAAATACGTGTATTGAGGCTGGTAGAATGTGGAAAAACTAATTTTATGAGCTAAATTTAAATACTATTGACTCCCAAATTTATGAAACCTTCAAATATTTATGTTCCATTGGACGTCCCCTTCTTAAATCTATTGGGTGTAAAGGAAGCGAAAATTTACGAGGAAATGATTGTTATTTCATTAGATCTAGAAGAAAAACATATGAATTCTTGGCACGTGGCGCATGGGGGAGTGATGTTAGCTTTAGTTGATGCGGCGATGGCCATATCAGCGAGAGCTTCAGATCATAATGATCGGAATGTTGTCACTATTGAGCTTAAAAATAGTTTTATGCAACCAGCGCATGGAATGATTAGTGTAGTAGGTAAGACAGTTCACCAATCAACAACGATGGCTTTTTGTGAAGCCAGAGTTTTTGATGAGAATGAAAAGCTTTGCTGTTTAGCGACGGGCACATTCAAATATTTTAAAAATCTACCTTTGTACAAAAGAATAGCTTTAAAAAGTAAAGAACGTCTTTAATTCCCAACTTTTTTAGAACGCTTAAGTTGTCCTTTAACAACAGTTGTTTCGGGCTCATCAATATAATTAAAACGACGCTCTATCATCTGAAAATTACCGTCTTTTCGTACTCTTAATAAAGTACTTGATCGTGTTCCATAATGTTCGGTTTTAATGAAAATAGGGGAAAGAGCTCTCTCCCAATCAGTACTCACGCCAGTACTAGGTAATTGATAGTCAGGAAATATTTCAGATAGGTTTAAAAATTTTAGATAATGTTCTGGATGATTCAAATTTCCATTATCCATAGCTAATGCCTGAGCAAAATAACCAACTCCACTTTTGACTTTGGGCCATGGGGCATCTAACATAGAATTTGATAGACCATAAATACCAGGCTGAACTTTTAGAGGGGCGATATTTTTTTTATGCTGAATTTTACCGTCTACCAAAACTCGATTACTGATCCATGATAACTCAACATTTTCTGAGTCTGAAAGGTCTGCTGTTAATAAATTAAATCCGTTATATTGCAAAAAAGACTTTTGATGTGAGATAAAAAACTCATTAATTGATCCTTTTTGAGATAGAAATTTTGCAGTCAATTCACCTCTAGTTCTCATTTGTGGATTTTTTTCACTAGGTGCCCGGATATTAGTTAGCGCAGCAAATTTGCCATCAAGAGATAATCCCAATGCTGTACCAGGTAAACCAATGACGTCTGCTTTATCACGAGCACCTAAAACGGTTGTAAAGTCTTCCCACCAATTCATGGGGTCAGTGGGTCTCTCATAGAACTCATCACGATTAGCAGCAACTACTAGGGAGTAATCAGGGTGTGAATTCCAAGCAAAAAGTATCAAACACATAAAGACTAAAAAGTTATTAATGGATATGGTGGCTCTACTAAAACAATATCTGAATATTTCGATCCATTCATAAAAAAGTACAAGTCTTCTTTTATTTCACTTAATTTGACTTCTACTTGAAAGCAATAGCGATTATTAGGCTTATCTATGCATGATAAGACAACAATACCACAGGCTTGGCCTGGGTTAGCTTCTGAAAAAATTTCTAAACCAGGCATGATAGTTATTTCTTGATTATCTAGGATATTTAAATAAGCAATTTTCAAGCGTCTTTTGATTGTTCCTAAATATTGGCTTCTAGCAACAATTTCTTGTCCAGGGTAACAACCTTTTTTGAAGTCGACTGCACCAACTGATTCAAAGTTTATCATTTGAGGAACAAATAAATCCTTTGTTTGATCTGTAATTCTTGG
>CAIJNI010000061.1 GCA_903821995.1 uncultured beta proteobacterium | reverse complement strand
GGCTACACCTTGATGATGGCCCCAGTTGGCGTTATGGTGGTTAACCCTCTCTTAAACCCAAACCTTCCGTACTAACCTTTACGCGACTTTTCTCCGATTACTCTCATTACCAAATCGCCGTTCTTGCTAGCTATTGCACGATCTTTACCGGTCAAAACAGTAAATGAGTTTATTACATACGCTAGGGCCAACCCCGGTAAGCTCTTCATGGGTAATGCGGGAACCGGAACTGGACAACACCTAGCAGGTGTATATTTCGCCAACATGACCGCAACGAAGATAATGCACGTACCCTACAAAGGGAGCAAAGAGGCTACCAACGACCTATTGGCCAATGTAATTAGCGCACAGTTTGACATGGTGCCACTCATTCCCCTACTGAAGTCAGAGAAACTGATTTTTCTAGGTGTGAGCTCACAAAAGAGGTTAGCCTACTTTCCCGATATCCGCACAATTGCCGAGCTAACCGGCATTAATGATTATGAATATGAAGCATGGAATGGCATCGTCGCCCCTGCAGGAGTCTCCCCCGCCATTATCTTTAAACTGCAAAAGGAAATTTCTGCTGCTATCTCAACTCCGGAAGTTCGAGAACGCCTACAAAGTCAAGGGCTGGAGCCTGTGGGAAATTCGAGCGCAGAGTTCACCTCCATAATCAAAGCAGACATCAGCAAGTACAAACGTCTAATTGAACTAGGAAATGTCAAGGCTGAATAAAGGAGCATCTCTTATGAACCACATCCGCCACATAGCCATCTCTGCTCAAGAACCTGAAAATACCGCTGAGTTTTACAAAGAAGCCTTCGGATTCAAAGAGGTTGGCCGAATCTCTAAAGAACAAGGTGTGCTTGCACACGGAGTCTTCTTGAGTGATGGCTTACTCAATTTGGCCATCCTCAAATTTAAATCCGAGCAAGGTGGTATAAGTCCAGACAAAGTGGGTTTGCACCACTTTGGCATATTGGTGGATAACCTCGATGAAGTTAGTGCCAAAATAGAGTCACTTGGAGGCGTGTGTTTTCTAAAACGACCGGAAGACGGTAGTAAGGGATTTTTTGAAACCAAATTTGTAGGTCCCGATGGCGTTGTCTTTGATATCAGCGAACATCCGTGGAAAAATAGCATCTCCAATTCATAAAAAAAAAGGAATAATTCAAAAAAATGGAGACTAATATGAATACAAAAAGCGAACCTTCTTTACATAGTGTTAATGAAGAGATTATTGAATATTTAATTACGAAAGAAGAAACTTTATTAGCAAAACTATATGTACCTTTTGGTAGTGGCCCTTTCCCTGCGGTTGTAAGTATTCATGGAGGAGCATGGACAACCAATGACAGAAATACAAATGAGGTTCTAGACAGAAAGATTGCCAGTTCAGGAGTTGTAGTCGCAGCCTTAGATTTTAGATTAGCCCCTAAATATTCTTATCCAAGTTCTATTGCAGATATTAACTTTGGTATTAGGTGGTTAAAAAGAAATGCCGAGAAGTTTAAGACATTACCTAACTGGATTGGTGCAATTGGCACCTCAAGTGGTGGTCATCAGGTATTATTGAATTTAATTAACTTCGATGAACCTACTTTTACGTCAATTAGTTTGGATGAATTAAATCAAATAGATGCTCAACTTGCATTTGTAGTTGCATGTTGGCCAATTTCAAACCCTTACTCACGCTATCAAATGGTTATCGCAAAAAATAACGAAAGATTGATTACAGCCCATAATGATTTTTTTAAAACAGAAGAGACTATGCAAAAAGCTAATCCTCAGTATATAGTAGAGAAATCCGAACACTTAAGAGCCTCCCCATTATTGATTATTCAAGGCACAAAAGACGATAACGTAACTCCAACTATGGCTAATGATTTCACTGTTGCATACAAATCAAAAGGTGGAAAAGTATCTTTACAACTTTACGAAAATGAATCTCATCAATTTATAATTAAAGATCCAAATAGTCCTGCATCTATCTTAGCAACTCAAGAGATTATTAATTTTATTCTTGATCGTGGAAAAAGTATAAACTAATCAAAAAATGAAAAAATTTCTTAAAAAAACAGCTTACAAAATTAAGGTATTTTTTAAATGAAAAATAGAATAACCCTACTTAAAATATTTATGTTTCAATTTTTCTTTTTTGGAATTTTAATTTTTTTTCATTTAAAT
>CAIJNI010000060.1 GCA_903821995.1 uncultured beta proteobacterium | reverse complement strand
ACAGAGTACACCTATATAGCTCCAGAGATAATTATACAACTATTAGCGTTGGTAAACCAGTTACCGGTGCCATCTGGGCTGGTAGCTTTCTAAATGTCAACCTTGCTGATGGCAAGGTGCGCCGATACAGTTCAAGAGATAGCTACAGCACAATTTGATTATAGCTAATTTTTCGGGTATTGTATGTAATTCGATTCCGGGACCTGCCTTTTTAAGTCGCCATCTATAATAGACAAATTCTCCTGGAGTAGCTGGTTCATATCAACTGTTAGTTGATTCTGATCTGAAATATTCAATACCTTCATAATCGCCATCTGGTTCTGCAATACAGTTCTGAGCATAGCTGTTGTAGAGTGTAGCATTTTCATTGTAGCTAATGGAAAATCTAATTTGGCTAATTCTTCGTTTGACATAAGTTTGGATTTTAAAATAAATTCTTAACCAGCTTTATCACTTGTTCAGTAGATGCTGCCGGCATATTATTAATAAAAACAGAAGTCCCTGAAAAGTCAATGTCTTTGATTTGTTCATGTATTTTTTCCCAACCACCATCTCTGGTATCACATTCCTCCGGGGAGTTATTCCCAACCGAAACGAGATAATTGGTGTCTTTCTTTGTAAAGGTTATTCTGATTTCCTCCATATGCGAATATAGGTTCATGACACACTTGTTACAAATATGATTTTCTATTTTAAAATTCATTGCACACACCATGCTATAATGCCTTATTGCAGCAATGCGGGTTGATCTGGTCGAACCTTTTTCATTTCTGATAGAAGTACCTCGTCTCTAAAAATAATTGACCAAATCGCTTCGTATTGATTTTTCACCATTAATGAGAGTCAAAGAGTAATCTGAATATTTTAATTGAAAAGGCTATCAGATTTTGACCGCCTTGGTTATTGGGTCACAGTGTATACTATTTTTCTGCAACATAATGCGAATCTGCATTATGTTGCAGAAATTAATAATGCGAGCTATTCCAATAATAAACTGACATTTGCATCTTATTCAAATAGACAGTTTTTTTTATGAGAGAACCGCATGAAAGCTTACAAGGATCTACCTATTTCAGTGATTTTCATTTTGAAAATAGAAATGAATACGAGTACAAAATGGATGAACTGTTTGGTAGTTATCCATTCTTAATTGAAGAAGAGTATTATGATCACGAGTTTCCTTTTGAGCCACAAGAAAGATACCAATATTTTAAGGATTCTACCTGTCAGTTTTACTACGAGAGAAATCTGCTCAATTATAGAAATCTATTGGTAAGGGAAAATGATAATGAGCTAAAAGCAGGTTATTTGTTTGAGCTTGAAAAAGTTATATTCAATCATAGAATTACCGGCACAGAAAAGGAAAAGAAGATGCTAAACTATCAGGCACAACAATTCTTCTTGGATACCTATATAGATTCGGTTTCTGATTCACAAGCCAAATATACGCCTGAGGATATAACGCTCTATTTGTTTGTCCTGCATCAAAATGGCTACTTCAACCATTTGCCAATTCCTGAACAAGCATTTTCTGTTGAATTTCCCCCAGAGAAGTATTACGCCATTGGCGAAGTTTTTGCCAAATACATCATGTTCTATGATTTCTTAAAAAAAGAAATTGAAACGATTTCCAAATCTGATACCCAGTCAATAAACAATAAGGTATCTCCATCTGAAAGTCATTCTATTAGGCTGCCAAAAATGAAAGATTTGCCTATTGGCAAATTGCAGGACATGTTCCTGCCGGAACATAGTGGCAAGTATAAAGTTTTGATTGACTTTTTGGTAAAAGAAAACCCCTATGCAGAATTAAAATCGTTGTCAAGAAAAAAAAGCAAGCCATTGTCCCAGACAATGCTGCACTCTTTTAAAGGCTTTGATAAGCCCTTCTTTTATCTTGAAAATGGGGATGCAGACAATGTCAATTTAAATAGAAGTTATGTGGCGGAGAAGACTATTGCCGCTTCATTATTATTGCAGCTAAAAGCGTATAATTTTATTTCCAACGTTGGTATTAGTCGATTGTATGAGATATCGAATAACACCTTTAATACTGGTTTTAATACCCACAATCTTTTTAGCTCACTTAGTAAAAAAGGAACGAGTGATTTACACATGGAATTCTTTGAAATGGTGCTGGAAAGGTTATTTACATAATTTACATCCTCAGTGTAAATAAATACATTAATATTGGTAAAATATGTAAATAGCGCTTTGTACAATTTTGAACTCTTAATCAAAAATTATGAGTTCAAAACACAACAACACGCAAAAGCCAGAAATTACAGAGGTAAGCTTATCCTCAACTCCAAAAGACATTTTTCCACTTACTAATGATGACAGCTATAATAAGCTTGTAGCTCATTTAAAAGGTGAAAACAAGTACTGCCGCCTTTGCGAGGTTGATGCCAAACAGCTGGTACCATCAAAGTATCATAGCGAGACACCCGACCCGGAACATTTAGAGTTGCTTTCACTTACTCAGGATGCCATAGGCACTATGATGCCTATTCTATGTCAGCCACCTAATATTGTTGTTTCGGGTTGGAACAGAGTTTTAAACCTAAAAAAAAAGAATGCAAAGGCTCTTGTGATGTTTATTGAGCCATCAAACTCAGAAGAAGAACAAGAGCTAACCAAACTTGCATTAAATATACAGCAGGGACTCAAACCCAGTGAAAAGCACCGCCTATACAATTTACTCCACAGTAAATTGAAGGTGAGCCAAGGAAAGGCTTCTCCAGATTACAATAATCTGGTTAAGGCAATTGGCAATAAGAGAGAAAGAGACAACCTAACATTCATAGACAATACGCTTAAAAAAGTATATGCAGACAATGTGGCTGAAATTGCCACTTACTGGAATAAAATTGATGTTGGAGACCGTAAAGTTAATGCAGCAGTAACCGACCTAAAGCTAAAGTTGGTTCAATTTGAAATTAACCGAACGGCTGGTTCGTCAGGAACAGCACCGAGCCCTACTGAACCTGTTCAGGATTCTCCGGGAGCCGATATCGTGAGCACTTCTGAGCCACTGCCTTCAGTAGTTGTTGCAATTCCACAAACTCAAAAAGGTGATGATAGCAAAACTTCCTGTGCCGATTTACCCGCAAAAGTCAGCCCCTCTGGGACAAGCACTCCTGAAAGTCAAAGTACCTCAAGTAAATCTGAAACAGTTGAAGTAAATATTGCTAAGCCAAGAGTAAAGCTTGTTAGAATTGATCTTATTCATAGCGACATTCTAAATGTATCCTCCCGAAATATTGGGAAGCCTATATTGGCATTGACAAGTAATCCATACGCTGGTGGTATGCTGAATTATGGCAATGGCGAATACGAACATGGTCGGGAGAAAGTCGGGCCGCAATACTTCAAGACAGCTATGTCCCACTTTGAAGTGGTTTATGAGATTCTCGATGATAATGGGAGTTTGGTTGTAGTTATAAATGACTGTGTCCGTGATGGATCATACATTTTAACTCCTGAGCAATTCGTTATCGAAATGCGTAAGATGGGATGGATTGTAAATGACAAGCACGTATGGATAAAGAACAACCCCCAACCGTCTTTTGATTTTAGTAGAGTTTACTGTGGCCACGAATACATTTTTCACTTCACAAAGTCCAAGGAGTTTGTTTACAATAAGAACTGGCGGGAAACACTGCCTGATATTTCAATTACAACTCTAAGTAATTCTGAAGAAACATTCCAATTGAAATCTATTGGCGACATGGTTCGTAATTCAATTATTACGACCAACTCATCCAGCACAAGGGAGCTAAGAAATAGATGCCTGCAAAAAGGCTTGGAATTAAATCATCATGGGACATTTCCCGTTGAGATCCCGTTGTATTATATCTCCCTGCTATCACGACCCGACGATCTGGTTTTTGACCCGTATACTGGCACTTCAGTAACCGGCGAGGCAGCGGTACAGCTTAATCGCCATTTTACAGGAGTTGATATTAATGCAGGGTTTATCAGATCCTCGGAAATAAGACTTGAAAAATATCTCTAAATCAATAATGAAAGACACTATCTAACACTGCTTAAAATTAAACTGATACTCCATGTCCAATATGTTTAACATAAACTCAATGGTGTTCATGAACGTTTTTGAATTAAAGGAAATAATTCGTGAGACAGTTGAAGATGAATTAAAAAAGGTTCCTTACTATGGCCTTCTCAATGAATCAGACGAAAACATGACGCTTGAAAAAGCTGCTATTCACTGTAAAGTATGCACTCGCACATTAATTGCCAGGGTTAAAGAAGGTAAACTTGCTAACGGCGGCACTGGTCGTAAGTATCTTTTTAAAAAGAGTGATTT
>CAIJNI010000059.1 GCA_903821995.1 uncultured beta proteobacterium | reverse complement strand
TGGTAAGGTATTTGGATACACGGTCGGGAAATATCAAAGAGGCAATTTAGTAGAGCTCTATTTCATACTTCCATTCAATTTTTTTCCAGTCAGAGGCTTCTTTATTAAGCCCGAATTGAATAAATGGATTCTTTTCAAGCCAAGTTTTAGATATTTTTAATTTAAATCCCTTGGCACTCTGAAGCACTTTAATGAGTGGTAAAGCGTCATCCTCTCTTTTTCTTGAAACAGTGTGCGCGAGCCTTAAGCAAAATAATAAGTGCCAATCGATGTAGCCTACACTGATAGGAAGTTTATTAAGCTTTCCGTTATGCCCTAATACCAAGCCTGCAAGACGCGCTTGATCTAATCTTGAGAACCCAGGTAGATCTGCATTTGAAATAATATAGGCAGAATGTTTCTGGTAATCACTGCGAGAAACTGCCAATCCAATCTCATGCAAATAGGAAGCCCAAGTTAAGAGCCTACGATTATTTTTTCTATCTTCCTTTTTAAAAGTAGGTAATTGTTCGAGAAAGAAGTCCGCAGTCTCACTCACGCGTTTAAATTGTGCCTCATCTACATTAAAACGCTTACCTAATTGTTCGATTAAGCCATGTCTCGTATCTAGATTTTCTAATTTTCCAACGGAATTAAAGAGCGTCTTTAGAATACCTATTTTCTTTGTATGTCCGCCATTTTTTGATTGGTCGTAGAGATGGTGGAGAGACCCAAAAAGAAGCGCGGCCTCAGTGAGTTCCATGTGTTCAATACCCAATTCCTCGAAGGCTGAGATCATGATAGCAAGGCCACCAGGAAGGACGGGCTTGCGATCAGCCTTTAATCCTAATAAATTTAATCGTTCAATGTGCTTGGTTTCAAGTAAATATTTTTTTAGTAATTCAAGTCCATGTCTTGTGATCACACCACCTGTCTCTTCAACTGGAAGATTGTGCGCTTCTCCACTTAAGCCATTTAGAGAAATCAGTTCCGCAATGGCTCTGGCTGTTCCTGATGAACCAATGGCCTGCTCCCAGCCCATTTTTTTGTAGAAAGGAGCAATCGCTTTAATTTCTTTTAACGCTGCATTTTGCGCTGCTTTAAAATTTTCTTCATTGACTTCACCCTCAGAAAAGAATCTTTGACTAAAGGATACGCATCCAATGGGAAGTGACTCTAAAAGTTTTGGCTCATGGCCATCGCCAATAATGATTTCAGTGGAGCCACCACCAATATCAAATACAAGCCGCTTACCCACACACATAGGTGCAATATTTGAAGCGCCAATATAAATGAGCCTGGCTTCTTCGTTACCGGAAATCACATCAATAGGAAATCCTAGGAGCTTTTCTGCTTCATCGATAAATTTTTTGGCATTTCGCGCGACACGGAATGTATTGGTTGCAACCGCTACGACTTGGTTAGGACTGAAGCTTCTTAAGCGATCACCAAATCTTAAAATAGCCGCAAGGGCTTTGGTCATTGACTCTTCGCATAGTTCATTGTCTTTATTAAGCCCTCCCGCAAGCCTTACGGTGTCTCTTAGAGTATCAATGGTTTGAAATTGAACACCTGTTGGGAGATAATTGATTTTTGCGATCATCATCCTAAAGCTATTAGAGCCTAAGTCTATTGAAGCATACAAACCATTCGTTTGAGGAGAGCTCTTGTCGGTTTTAAGTTTTGATAGGATCATAAAGGGTGCTAATTTAAATGAAATTTATGACATATCTATGACAATGTCATTTAAATGTCATATTCATTAATCACAATGATAGTATGAATGTCGTGAAATCAAAACTTAATTTATTAAATCGTGAGTTAGGCGTCCTCGAGTTCAATCGACGCGTCCTTGCCTTAGCACAAAATCCCAAAACGCCACTTCTTGAGCGTCTTAAATATGTATGTATTGTGTCTAGTAACTTAGATGAGTTCTTTGAGATTCGTATCGCCGTATTAAAGGAACAGCTCAGAAAAAGCCCTAAGAGTAAAACGCAAGATGGGCTGATTGTTGCGGAATCCTACCTCAACATTGTTAAAGAAACACAAACACTCGTTAGTCATAAGTACAAAATATTCCAAAAAGATATTCTGCCTAAACTTGAAAGAGAAGGGGTGCACTTACATCTTGAAAATGCATGGACACCTAGCCAGCATCGCTGGGCTAAAAATTATTTTGAAAAAGAATTAACCCCTTTACTGACGCCGATTGTTTTAGATCCAGCCCATCCCTTTCCGAAAGTAATCAACAAGAGCTTAAACTTTTTTGTGACGCTAGAAGGTAAGGATGATTTTGGAAGGACACCTAAACTAGCCGTTGTGCAAGCACCTCGATCCATTCCGCGCGTGATTCAAATGCCAGCGCGAATCAGTCAAAAACCTTACAACATAGTGCTTCTCTCAACATTCATGCAAACCTTTGTACATGAGCTTTTCCCTGGGATGAAGATCACAGGTTGCTATCAATTTCGAGTGAC
>CAIJNI010000058.1 GCA_903821995.1 uncultured beta proteobacterium | reverse complement strand
ATGTTTTAATTTATACATTAAAATTAAGTAAATATCTTTTATAAAAATAGTAAAAAGGGGATTACATTCATGAATATAGGACTACTCGGTGCAGGCAAGATGGCTGCAGCAATGGGAGAGCGTTTAATTAGCCAAGGGCACCATGTTACGGTGTGGAACAGAACGATAGAAAAAACTGCGGGGCTCGTTAAATTAGGAGCAACAGCAGTCAAGACTCCTGCTGAAGTGGTTGTTGCAAGTGAAATCATTATTTCTATGGTGCTTGATGCGACTGCTTATGAAACTGTTTTTCATGGTCCAAACGGCGCTTTAAGTTCGCCGATTAAAGGTAAATTATTTATTGAGATGAGTACTGTTAGACCCGTCAGTACTATTGGACTTGCGACAGAGATTTATAAATTAGGTGGCGGTATGGTTGACTGTCCAGTTGGAGGCACTGTAGGCCCAGCCAAAGATGGTAAATTGCTGGGTGTCGCAGGCGGTACTGATGCTGACTTTGCAAAAGCCAAACCAATTCTGGATCAGTTATGTCGTCGGGTTGAGCACGTTGGTGAGATAGGATCTGGAACCCGTTTAAAACTAGCGATTAATTTACCTCTACTTGTCTTTTGGCAATCTTTCTCTGAGGCCTTATCGATTGCATCAGAACTTAAAATACCTAAAGAGCGCCTTTTAGATATTCTGGCAGATACCAACGGTGCACCTGGTTTTTTAAAGATGCGTGCACCGGCAATCGCACAATCACTCAATGGTGGGCCGATGAGTCCTGCGTCGTTCACCTTAGACGGTATTCGTAAAGATTTAAGAATTATGGTTGAAGAGGCACGTGCCATGGGGTGGGATATTCCAGTGACTGCGGCTGCGATGACTTCACTTGATAAGATGTCAGCCGATGGACTTGGTGATGCGGACGGAATTAATGTTCCTGCCTGGTTTATTAGTGCTAACGCTGTAAAAAAATAAATAAACTACAAAGGCTGATTTATGTCTGACACAACTTCTCTTACGCTCAATGGGCTTCTTAAACAGGTGAATGCGCCCAGTAATACACCATTGTTATATGTATTGCGCAATGACCTAGATCACAAAGGAACGCGCTTTGGGTGTGGGAGTGGAAACTGTGGAGCTTGCACCGCAATAGTTGATGGTCACGCTGTTCAAACCTGTGATGTACCTTTATGGTCTGCAGAAAATAAAGAAATTATTACTGCTGAAGGTTTATCGCAAGATCCTATTGGCAAATTATTGCAGGATGAATTCATTGCTGAGCAGGCGGCACAATGTGGTTACTGTATTAATGGCATATTAATGTCGGTGACCGCTTTACTCAAGAAGACAAGTCAGCCATCCCATGAGGAATTATATGAAACCCTCAATCGACATTTATGTCGCTGTGGAACTCATGTCAGGATTATTCGTGCTGTCAACAACGCCATTACTAAGCTTAGCACAGGGGTACTTGTATGACGATTCAAATAACAGACTCGATCGAAATCACATCTTTACCTCCTTTTGTAGCATCTCAGCCTAAGCTTAGTCAGTGGATGGCGATCACTTTGCCGGGAAAAATCACGATATACAGTGGGAAGGTTGAGCTTGGACAAGGGATTTCGATTGCCTTATCTCAAATTGTTTGTGAAGAGTTAGGCATTCGATTAGATCAACTTGATTGGGTCGCAGGTAATACCTATGTCAGTCCCAATGAATGGTATACCGCAGGGAGTTTATCTGTAGAGAATGGTGGAGCAGCGCTTCGTTGCTCTTGTACCTATGCTCGCTGGTTATTCTTACAACAAGCCTCCAAAGTTTTAAATGTTGATTTTGAAAGTATCACGATTAGTGATGGTATTTTTACGAGTCCATCAACGTCGGAGAAAATTGATTATTGGGTTCTTGCAAAGCAAGTCAATTTAGAAAATCCAATTCAGATCATTCATGAAGCTTTTCAAATTAGAAATAAAGTGATTTCAAGTGGTCTTGTGGGCCAAAGTTCCCAAAGGCCTGATTTACTCGCCAAGCTATCCGGTGCTGCATTTATACAAGATATGGTGTTGCCTGAAATGAGGCATGCAAGAATGTTGCGGGCAAGCCATCCTCAGTCGACCATTGTGAATATTGATGTGCAAGGGATAGAGCAAATTTCTGGGGTAGAGCGCTTAGTCAGAAGTGGTAATTTTTTAGCAATTGTTGGCAAGAATGAAGCATTACTTGTGAAAGCGGTAGAAAAAGCCCACGAGTTGATTACATGGCAAGTACCTACAAAAGTGATTGCTCAGCAGCCAATTGATTCATTACTTAAATCAATGCCAGCGGTTACTGAAGTATCGTATGAAGCAGGTCATGCGGAAGTAGCACAGCAATCCTTAAGAGCTAGCTATACTCGTCCCTTTTTAGCTCACGCTTCCATTGGTCCTGCATGTGCTTTGGCTCAGCTTACGGATGGTCATCTCACAGTTTGGTCACATACTCAGGGATCACATTTGTTACGTGATCAAATTGCTCAGGCATTACGAGTTGAAACTACGAAGGTAGATGTTATTCATGCGCATGGTGCGGGTTGTTATGGGCATAATAGTGCTGATGATGTGGCCTTTGATGCTGCGATGATTTCTCATGTCACCGGTTTTGCAATTCGTTTGCAATGGAGTCGTGAAGAGGAATTAACTGCATCTCCTTTTGGCGCTCCTAGTATTACTGAAATTCAAGCTGGTTTAGATGCTTCTGGAGATTTGGTGCAGTGGAATATGGCTATTTGGTCTCCCACACATATTGCAAGACCAGGTTGGGGAACAGGGATCAATCTTCTTGGAGCATGGGCTATTGAGCCAGCTCATCCTGAGGCTGCAACGAAAGATAATCCTATGCCACAAGGCGGAGGTCTGAGAAATTCTGTAGCTTTATATGAGTTTCCTCATCAACAAATTACCCATCACTTCTTACCGAGTGTTCCGCTAAGAACCTCAGCATTACGCAGTCTAGGTGCTTATGCCAATATTTTTGCCATTGAATCTTTTCTTGATGAGATTGCAGAAAAAATTGGTGCAGATCCTGTGGAGTACCGCTTGCGTTATTTAAAAAACGAACGGGCACGGGACGTTCTGATTGAAGTTGCCAATATGGCTAAGTGGAGTGAGCGATCTAAATTACCTGAAGGTAGTGGACTTGGAATTGCGTTTGCACAATATAAAAATCATGGTGCATATTGTGCTGTTGCTGTTCAGATTCGTGTGGAAGAAAAAATTCACATTGAAAAAGTTTGGAGTGCGGTGGATGCTGGTTTGGTGATTAACCCGGATGGTTTACTTAATCAAACGGAGGGTGGCATTATTCAAGCGCTCAGTTGGACCTTAAAAGAAGAAGTGAGTTGGAATTCAGAAGAAATCGTAAGTCACAACTGGGATAGTTATCCTATTTTGATGTTTGATGAAGTGCCAGAACTTGAAGTGAAGTTACTCAGTCGCCCAGATCAGCCGAGTTTAGGTGGTGGTGAGTCAGCAGCTGGACCAACCGTTGCGGCGGTTGCTAATGCCCTGTCTCAGGCTCTTGGAATAAGGGCTAGAGACTTACCATTTACTCCAGAAAAATTGGCGCAATTAATAGGTTAATTCATTATCTATAGTAAAAAAACACCCCTCATACTTCATGAAGGGTGTTTCGAGCATAGATTTTTCTTTGAAATCTTACTGGGGTAATATCTAAGAATAATTATCTTTGACTCATTAATTTGATTTGTATTTGCTCTTTAGCTAATTGTTCCAATTTTCCTTATGAATTACAAAGAACATTTTTTTATTTCTGCATGCATATTTCGTAAGATCACACTATATCTAGTTAGTGTTTTTTTACTAGCGAGTAGTTCATTTGCTTATGCAGATCTCTCTGGAGTATATGATGGCTATCTCCAGAAAAGAGCAAGTGCTTTTCTAATGATTATGGGATATTCATTAACACCTGATGTCACTACTGGATCATTATCCATGTTCGATTCTGCTTCGAATACTAATCCGGATTTACAAATGACTTCTTTCGGAGGGGGTGCTGTTATCAGTGATGACTTTCCTTTATATTTAGAGGGTACCTTAGCTCTAAATCGATATGATCCAACATTTGTTGCATCCAGTGGAAGCTCAACAAATTCCCCATTGCCGGTGAAGTGGAATAGTATTTCTGGCACAGGGGGGATTGGATGGGATTTTCCTATTGCCCAACATTTACGTTTTCGTCCAATGTTTAACTTTACTTTAGGACATGTGGAGAGTGATCTTTCCCTTGCGGCACGCTACATTGACTATAAAGCAGGGATTGACTTAGATTTTTTAAAAACGGTAGGCTCAAGTTTATGGTCTTGGAGGCTCTTTAATGTTGGTATATGAAGATCGTCTACCGGAACGTGAAATTGATATTGAGCTTCGTTATACTAATATTCAACTCAATAGTTTTGATAGTTCTGTTGCAGTGAGTGGTCATTCAAGCTCTGAAAGTTTAGGTTTGTGGGCTCGTCGTCGGGTGCCAACGAGTTACACCATTTTTGATAAAACCATACGTAATGTTTATGAGTTTGCTCACACTGAATATTTAGGCGACATGAGGGGGGCTTTAGGGTTTAACAATCTTTCATCATTAGGGACTGGATTAGAAATCGATACGACTGACTCGGGAATATTTTTCACACGGTTGCGAGCATTATTGCGGTATCAGTTTGGCGCTAACGTGAGGGGATGGTCTGTTGGATTTGCCGCGAGTTTCTGATAAAAAAAGGCACCATAAATTATGGTGCCCTTACTTCAATTACGACGAAAAAAACTTAGAATCTGCTTACGGATTACCTGTATCTGGCTTGAGTCCTGCGGCCAAAATCCCAGCAACGCCAGCAGTTTCATCGTTGATTGATGTGTCACCAGTCACGCCGACTGAACCGATGATATGCCCTTCAGAATTTTTGATGAGTACACCGCCTGGCACAGGGACCATTTTACCTTCAGACATGACGTTTAAAGCAGTAAAAAATGTAGGCATTTTCTCGGCACGACGCGCCATCTCTTGGCCACCAAAGCCCATTCCTAATACACCCCAAGCTTTTCCAATAGCGATATCTTGACGCAATAAGCTGCAATGATCTTCACGTTTTAAAACTTTGATAAAGCCACCGCTATCAAGAACCACCACGGTGAGTGGATGTAAGCCGAGTTCACGACCTTTTTTTAAAGTTTCAGTTGCGATAATATCTGCTTGAGCAAGTGTTACATTTGACATAAAAAACCCTTATAAACAAAGAAAGATTAATAGAAATTATTCCTGATGATCTGCTGCGCTATGATACTTTCCTTTCCAGAAGAAAAGTGGTGTAACTTGATCATCGGTACTATAAGCATAACTGATGACGCGTCCAATAAATATTAAATGATCGCCACCATCGACATCGCGTTCTTTTTTGCAGATAAAGTGTGCAAGGGTATTGTTTAAGACAGGGATTCCTTGTTCAGACAAATGATAGGAAATATCTTGAAATTTATTTTCACTCGGGCGGGCAAAGCAGTTTGAAATTTCTTTTTGATCTGAGGCCAATATATTGACTACAAAATACTCTGAGTCGATAAATGCTTGGTGACTAGGGACTGTTCTTACTTGTGACCAAAGTACGAGGGGTGGGGTGAGTGAGACTGAATTAAAAGAGCTTACAGTCACGCCATAAAATTGTCCGGCAGAGTCAACTGTTGTAATGACGGTAACCCCAGTGCCAAAATGTCCGAGCGCATTTCGAAAATCACGTGGGTCAAATTCAGGGGGATGCTCAACAGTTTCGTGCGCGGGGGGGATATTGGTCATCGCGTGACTCCTTAATTATTTTAAGTATAGTAATCGTTTGATCATTAGTTGTCAATCTGAGTATGGCGATTCTTTCACGAATCAATAAACTCCATAGATCTATGATTTTTATATAGTTAATTTTAATAATATAAAAATATAGGGTTAACCCCAAAATATTATATTGCAAAAAAGGGACGTCAAAAGCCTTGTAAAAAAAAAATCCTTGTATTAAAGTGAGCGGTCGATCTTTAGAAATTTAAGAATATTTAAAAATAACATCTTAAGTCACAGAGATTCTCGAATTTTTTTAAAATGATTTAATAGCTTAAAGCACAAAAGAGACAGACATGACTAAAACATCTTACGTATTAGAAGGAATTCAAGGGGCTCCGGTTCTCGTCGTTGCAAATTCAGTTGCAGCGGATTACACCATGTGGGATTTACAAATAGCAGAGTGGAGAAAACATTTTCAAGTTCTTCGCTATAGTTATCGCGGACATGGTGCCACACCAGCCAACGGTAATAAAGCAACATCAAAAGATTTGGCAGATGACATTATTAGTCTCGTGGATCAATTAGGGATTAAAGAATTTCACTGGGCGGGTTTATCGCTAGGTGGCATGTTAGGTTTATATATGGCAGCTCATTACCCATCACGTGTAAAGAGTCTCGTTGCTGCGTGCTTTAGACCTTATCAAACTGAAGAAACTGCTGGGCAGTGGGCGCAGCGTATTGTCATGGTTGAAGATAAAGGGATGGAGCCACTCGTTAGTCCAACGGCAGAGCGTTGGCTTACAGAAGCTTTTAGAAAAGCAAGGCCTGATCAAGATCAAGCGATTCGTCATATGATTGCTACAACTTCTGTTCCAGGTTACCAAGCTGTAGGCCATGTTGTTAAAGATTATGATGCAAGACCTTATATGGATAAGGTGGTATGTCCTGTGCAGTTGATTGCTGGCCTGCAAGATGGTGGCGCACCTTTTGCTGAGGTTGAGAGCCTGACTAAAATTCTTAAGAATGCCCAATATGTGGCTCTTCCTGCAGCTCACATTGCGAACATTGAATGCGCTCCTGAGTTTACGAAAATTGTGGTTGATTTTATTCATAAGCAGGCCTAAATCACACTGTAAAAAAATAGCGTTGTCATTAATTCGATGAGTTGAATTCGAGAGGAAAAGTAATGTCAGTTAAGCCCGTAAAGATAGCAGTGATTGGATATGGTTGGTGGGGAAAGACGATAGTCGCGACTTTAGAGCAAAGCCCGCTTGTTAAAGTGGTAATGGTCATTGAAAGTGACCCCAAAGTCAGAGAGCTAGCTGCTCAAAAGGGTCTAAAAGATGAGTTTGTAACTGGAGAATCATTTGAAGAGGCTATTGCTAATCCAAACGTAGAAGCAGTTATCTTATGCACGCCGCATTTGTTTCACGCAAGCCAAATTCAAGCAGCAGCAAAAGCCGGTAAGCATGTCTTTTGTGAAAAGCCTTTATGTCTTACTTATGCGGATGCTAAAGCTTCAATTGCAGCTTGCGAGTCAGCTAACCTCATCTTAGGCATTGGTCATGAGCGCCGTTTTGAGCCTGCAGTGATTGCGCTTCGCGAAGAGATTAAGAAGGGAACATTAGGGCATATTTTGCAGATTGAGGCTAATTTTTCTCAGGACAAATTTTTTGCTCTTGCCCCGGACAACTGGCGGTTATCAAACAAACTTGCACCAGTAGGTCCACTGACCGCAACCGGTATTCACTTGGTTGATTTAGCGATCGCGATTTTAGGGCCTGCAGAATCGGTGTGGGCGAGATTGGGAACCTTAGGAAGTAATTTTGAAAACGGGGATACCTTAGCTATTACGTTAGCATTTCCAAATGGAACCACAGCACTGATTAGTGCGATATTAGCCACTCCCTTTGATGGGCGTTTTTGTGTTTATGGCTCTAAAGGTTGGACTGAAATTCGTGATTTAACTCATCCTGAGAATCCAACGGGTTGGGTAGTTTCAACTAAGCTTCGTGATCAAGATAAGACTTCTAATTTCCTTGAACCTGCTCCTGCGGTTCGTAATAATTTGGAAGCTTTTGCTAATGCTGTCCGAGGAGTTGCGCCTTATCCGGTCACTCATCAAGAAATGTTAGCGAATGTAGGCGCGATTGAAGCGATCATGCGCTCAGCACAAACGAAGACAATTGAAAAGATTCAAGGGTAAAACCCGAGTTTAAAAGCCTAGTTAAATGAGTTCATGATCAGTTAGAATGAAATGAACTCATTTAAAAATCTAAAAAACTTCTAAAGAAAAAAGTGTGTGACTGAAACTATTAATCCCCCAGTGCCTAGAAAACGGCTCAAAAGAGAAGACAGGGATCGGGAAATTGCGGCAGCAGCAGTCGCATTTTTTGCAGAAGTTGGTTTCGGAGGAGACACGCGCGAATTAGCAAGAAGACTTGGGGTAACTCAATCTCTAATCTTTCGTTACTTTCCAAGCAAGGCTGCTCTCATTGAGCGCGTTTATCAAGAGGTTTATGTGGGGCGCTGGAACCCTTATTGGGAGACGATTATTGCTGATCGTAGCGTTTCTCTTCAGGATCGTCTTGTAAGGCTATATAAAGATTATGCAAGAACTTCATTGACTCACGATTGGGTCAGAATATTTATGTTTTCGGGTCTTAACGGTGAGGATATTAATACAAGATATCTTAAATTTTTGCGCAGTCGAATTTTAGAGCCTATCGCTCTAGAGTTCAGAGCCGAAATGGGCTTGCCTGATCACACCGTAGTTCCTTTGACTGAAGGTGAAGTTGAATTAGCTTGGGGAATTAATGCGCGTGTTTTTTACCTTGGGCAAAGGAGATGGATATTTAATATGCCCCTTGAAATGGATATTGATACCATTATTGAACATACGATCACCTCTTTCATATCTGGAGCTCAAGCAGTGGCTCCAGGACTGATTAAGCAGGCGCAGAGCAAGTTAAATCAAGAATAAACAATTTCTTAGTATTTTTTTATCGGCAATATGTCGTATATTCATCATTGTTTGCTGTGGTTGATAGGGGTATTTACCTATTGAGACATACCGATCATCACAATATAAATGATCAATTGATTACTTTTGTGTAGAATATTGTTTAACGAATTATTTGAAGTATTGCATTCATCAACTCAACATCACGTGATTGGAAGTTAATATGAAACTAAGTACATTTATGATGCCAATTCATCCTCCTGGCAGAAATCCAACTGAAACCTTTAAAGAGGACCGTGAGGCTGTTATTTTGGCGGATCGTCTTGGATACAGTGAAGCATTTGTGGGGGAGCATGTCACAGATGCAGCTGAGACGGTTACAAATTCAATGATATTTTTAGCCAGTTTGATACATGACACCAAGCAAATCAAACTAGGAACAGGTACGGTCAATTTGCCATGTTTGCATCCAGCAGCTGTTGCTGCTCAGGTTGCGATGATGGACCATTTGCTCGAGGGGCGTTTTATTTTTGGGATAAGTCCTGGTGGGTTGATGTCTGATGCTGAAGTTTTTGGCAACTTAGATAAAGACCGGAATGCCATGTTCGTTGAGAGCATTAATATGATTCTCAAAATTTGGGAGTCTGAGCCACCTTATAACTTGAAAGGTGAGTTTTGGAATGTGTCAGTAGAGAGAACGATGCAGCCAGATATTGGACAAGGTTTTATTATGAAGCCTTACCAAAAACCACATCCCTTAATTGTTGGGACTGCCGTAGCCCCATTTTCAAAAGGTGTAACTGAAATGGCTAAAAGAGGATGGCAGCCAATTTCTGCGAACTTTTTGATGCCTGAATGGGTGAAATCACACTGGCCAAAATATGTTGAAGGGCGTGAGGCAATTGGCGCAGTAGCTCATCCAGATGAATGGCGTGTTGCAAAGAGTATCTTTGTTGCTGATGACGATGCTACTGCTCAGAGGTACGGTAAAGAACCGGGCGGTCCATACCATTTTTATTTTAGCCAGTTGTCTAAAAAATTAGTGGGTGGTGGTCGCGGTAATTTATTCAAAGTCGATCAAAATATGCCAGATTCAGAAATTACTCCTAAATACGTGACAGACCGGTTAGTGATTGCTGGGACTGTTAACTCAGTCGTAGATCAAATATTGGCCTTTAGAGAATTTATTGGTGATTTTGGTAATCTTTTATATGCATGTCATGACTGGATGGATCCAAAATTGGCAAAACGCTCGATGGAATTAATGGCTACAGAAGTAATGCCACGAGTTAATGCGGCGATTAAAAACGGTGGAACAGCAACATCTAAAGCTGCTTAAGCATAAGCTCAAGCATAATAATCCGTTTCTTTTCCTAAAAAGCCAGGTATATGATCATATGCTTGGCTTTTTTTATATGAATTTTGGCGATAAATGCATAGATACATGCGATTTTTATTAAGTTAGCTTAAAATTCAACTACAAAATTAATCATCATATCTCACTAAGGAAAACGCATGACTGGAATTATTGAAGCTATCAAAGGTAGGACTTCTGCAAACAATTTTGATGCAACACATCAAATGACTCATGATGAGATTAAAGAGTTAGTAGCACTTGCTAATGAAACTCCAACTTCCTTTAATATGCAAAATTTTGGATTGATTGCTGTTGTTAGTCCGCAGAAGAAGGCAGAATTAAAAGCAGCAGCTTTTGGACAGCCTAAGGTTGGTGATGCCGCAGTGACCTTTGTCGTTGTTGGAAAAATGAAGGGTAATGAAACATTACCTGCTTTAATTAAACCCATGCTTGATGCTGGTGCGATAGATCAAGCTGCTTTTGATGGTTGGATTGCAAAATGTAATGGTATGTATGCGGGTAAGCCTCAAGCTCAGCGTGAAGAAGCGATACGCTCAGGTGGACTAGTTGCAATGACACTGATGTACGCTGCCCATGCCAAAGGATTAGTTTCTGGGGCAATGATTGGTTTTATGCCAGATGCTGTATCGAAGGTTGTTGGATTAACTGATGATGAATTTCCAGTGATGTTAATTGCTATAGGTCGTCCTGCTGCTGGAAATTGGCCTCGTAAAGTAAGAAGAGCTATTGATGAAGTAGTTAAATTTGCGTAAAGTTGCCTGAGTTAATATTTCAAAACCTTCAAGTTGTTCTTTGAAGGTTTTTTTATTGGAATATTATTTATAATCAATCGGTTTGACTGTGTCTTTACAGTAAACCTTCATTCACAACAATATACTCAAAAAGATCATTTAAATAAAATTAAGGTCTTATTCTTATAAAAAATCTAAACTTTTAGCTTTTTGTGCCGTAAGAGAATTACCATTAATAGATTCTTTTTATGTCATTCCCTCTTGATTTTTTCAATTCGTCATTTTGGTTGTTAGTTCGACGTGTCTTTCTATGTCTAATTATTTCTGAAAGTTGTTTTTTTTGTGTGCAGGTGTTTGCGTTTGATTTTTTAGATAAGACTTTTTTGATTGAGTTCAAACAAGGCTCTGAATTAACTGACAAAGTAATGACTTATCAAGCGGGTGGTTTTGATACATCTGGTGGTGGTAAAGTTAGTTTTCAGCCATGGTACTCGACCAATTGGACTGATGCTCGCGTGACCTTTATGACTCAGCTGACAGAACATGTTGGTTTGATTTGGGGGATTAGTTCTGGTGAGTCTGGACAGAAGTACACGATTGATCCCAGCATGAAAGTTGGCATCGCATTTCACCAGGTACTAGATAAGAGAAGCAGCATATCTGCCAGGGTAACGACCATAGTTGGTGGAAATTTGCATGAGGCTCCATGCTCTGCTGATTATGGTGATATTGGTGGAGTCCAAAACGTTAATTGCAGGCTAGCTGCATCGACCTTGCAACCATCGCAAACATTACAGTATTTATTTAATGATAGACCGTATAACCAAAATACCTTTTGGGTTGAGTATAAGCAGGAATTTAATTAATTGAAGCAATTTACACATAGTGAGAAACAAATGAAAAAAATATTACCTAAGCTATCTCATTTAGCGATTCTTTCGTTGGTGTTGATTACACCTTCTTCTTTTGCTCAGCTCGTCAATCCGATTTCTGCAGCTACGTCTATTTCAGTATCGGGAGTAACTCCTGTAGCTAAAGCAGCAGCGACTACTGCGCCAACTTGGGTTAAGGTTTCTCCTACAGCAGGTGGTTTGTCCACAGGACTAAATCAAGCTTGGATGAGTCCAGATGTGAGTTCAGCATGGTCATCTGGCTATTCGGGTAAAGGTTCAACGATCACATCAATTGATAATTTTTCAACAGCAACATCTAACCTTTCAACTGGTAATGTTGGAACAGGGACTTTTAGCTTAAGCCATGGAGCTTGGACTGCTGGTATGTCCTACATGATTGCTCCCAATGCAAGTTTAGCAAGCCAGGATTACACCACCGCCAGCGGTACTTTGATTCCGCTCGCCAAAACAGGATTAAATGTTATTAATGCCAGTTACGCCATGTACGCTGCTAAAACATATACTGTTGCTAATATGAATTGGTCGAAAGAAGAGCAATCACTTATTTCTTATGCCACCAATGGTAATGCAATCGTGGCAAAAGCAGCTGGTAATGATGCGGTCGCTATAGGGGCTGCAAATGCGGCTGGCCAAATTGATTTTTTAAACACAGCACTAAGTACTGGTAAGACTCAAATTTTTGTCGGAGCATTGACAGGAAACGGCACAACGACTGCTAAGGCGTCAATGCAGACCTATTCTAATACTGCGGGCACAAATACTTTGGTTCAGGCTCATTTTTTAAGTGTAGGGGTCAATAGTACTCAGTTAGGCGGGTTAGCAGGAACTTCTTTTGCAGCTCCAATTGTTTCAGGATATGCGGCAATCTTGGGAAGTAAGTTTACGACGTCGACGCCAACATCTATTACAAATCAACTGTTAAATACTGCTCGGACTGACACGCTTAATAACTATTCTGCAGCTGTTTATGGTAAAGGTGAAGCAAGTTTAAGTCGTGCTTTAGCTCCTGCAACAATCAAGTAATAATTACTAAGAAATATAAATGAAAAAAAATAAAATAAACTTTGCAGTTGCTTTATTAATTTCAGGATCGAGCACTATAGTAAACGCACAGGTTGCTCAAAAATGGATGAGTTCTGACATTCCTGCAGCATGGTCTTCAGGCTATAAAGGTCAGGGTACAACGATTACTTTTGTGGATGATTTTTCTACTGCTGCAAGTCATAAATTTTCTGGAAACATGAATGGCTCAACTCAAAATCAAGCCCATGGATATTGGACTTCTGAAGAGACGAAATTAGTTGCTCCAAGTGCGACAATTAAAACTCTTGATTTCAACACAACATCAAATCAATCAGTGACTCTTGCTTCAAAAGGTTTGAATGTCATTAATATGAGTTATGGGATTTATGTTTCAGGCTCTGCTCTTATCCCAAATTTAAATATAGTGACTGAGCAAACATCAATCGTTAATATTTCTAAGGCTGGGTCTGCAGTGATTGCAAAAGCTGCTGGAAATGATGGTATTCCAATCACGTTCACTTCTGGAAATAAGGTTGGTTTTTACGCAAGTTCAAATGGCGTTGATTACATGAACTATGCCTTAAGAGGAAGCCCATCGGCTTTATTTGTTGGTGCACTTAATGGTAACGGTTCAACCACTGCTAAAACTAGCATGGCTTATTATTCAAACACGGCAGGAACAGATGCGGTAGTTCAGTCTCATTTTTTGTCGGTGGGTGTTAATAGCACTCAAATGGCCGGACTAGCAGGAACTTCATTTGCGGCACCAATTGTGTCTGGTTACTCAGCAATTCTTGGAAGTAAATTTACAACAGCAACCCCAACAGTTATTGTTAACCAATTACTGAATACTGCTCGTACTGATACTATCAGTAATTATTCTGCTGCAGTATACGGAAAGGGCGAGGCGAGCTTATCACGAGCATTATCTCCAGTAAGTATTAGATAACGGTAAATCTTCAAGTGATAAAAAAGCCTCTATAAAAAGAGGCTTTTTTTTTGAAGTGATGAGAATTAAACGATTTGTTGAATTCCTGCTAGTAACCAGCCAGATTGTTGGGAGATAGGTTTTTCCCAATTCCAAACTTCTTTAAATGGTTCAACGGGACCATTAACTTCTTCACGAATCGTGCCTGTATAAATAACACTAGCCATAATTGTTGTCGTATCTTTTTCTACAGCACCTAATTCCGCATGAACTGTCATTACTTGGGTTGTTGAATAGGCCTCATTACGACTGAGTAGGTCTTCTCGAATTAGATTAAACATTTGAGGTGTTGTAAATAACTTGAGATGGTCTAAATGCTGATGATCAGAAGCTTCTTGTAACTCGATAAAACATTTTTTGGAGTTACTTAAGAAAGCATCTTGATCCGTAATGTCACTTGGAGTAATTTGGGTTGAGGTACTCGCTTGATTATCAAATAGCTCATGGTTTGAACTAGTCATCACGGGTGATGGCGGGGGTGTGTAAATAGGTTGAGGGCTAGCCTCATAGGTATTCGAATACGCTCCAGAATAATTACCAGTATTTGTATCAGGCATACCAGCAGGACGCATATTATTGGACATAAACCGACGGTAAAACCAGAAACCGCCAAAAGCAAGCATCATGATCATCAAAATGCCTACAAAAGAACCGCCTGCCCCACCACCCATTCCTAGGTGAGAAAATAACATGGAGATACCGACACCAGCTGCAATTCCACCTAAAATTCCTCCAAAACCACCAAAGCGACTTTGATTACCTATTGGCGCAGCTGGAGGAATATTATTTGCTGGTGCAGCATTGTTCGGAGCTGGAGCAGCTTGTTTGGGAGGTACATTGCTATTTCCAGGTGCAGTAGAGCGTTGTGACATGGTATTGGATTGACGACCTAAGTTGCCTCCACCACCAAGACGCTTGGCATCAGCATTAAATGCCACAATAGCGACTGTGCAGATAATTGTGGTAATCAGGGATGATTTTTTTGTAATTTTCATGTTTTCTCCAATTAAAACAAATAAGTCAGAATTTCTAAATAACTGAGTAAGACGCAAAAAAAACTATCGAATCTTAAACTACATATAGAGCTTATTATGTCAGAAACAAGGCGAGCGTAAAATTAAAAAGTTTTTACTGTTGTTTAAATTAACTTACCTATAAAAATCAATTTGTTAGACAGATTAGCTTTTATTTTTCAGCCACCAACCTAAAAGCGCAGTACAGTCTGCATGACTTAAACCTTCATCAGATGCTTGAGTAAAGCAGGCTAATGCTTGGGAAGTTAACGGCAGGGTCCGTTGATGAGAGGCTGCTTGATCAATCATTGCTTGTAGATCCTTACGCATCGTTGCAACGTCAACTGTAATATTAGGATTAACAACTCCTCCAAGAGCGCTAGCAATCATACCGCCTCTTGTTTTTAACATATTAGGAGCTCCTGAGGTTTCCGAGATGATTTCAATGGCCCGTTTTGGATCAAGGTGAAGTGGTTCAATAATCGAAAGTGCCTCGGATAAGGCTTGCCAATAGACTAGCAAGGGTAAATTAATTGCCAGCTTCATTGTTGAGCCAGATCCTAAAGGACCAAGATAATCAACACGACGGCAAAGAACATTGAGTAGGTCCATTGCACGTTCCAGATCGGCTTCTGATCCTCCCACAAAGCCTAATAATTTGCCTTCAGATGCTGGGCCAATACTGCCACCGACTGGACACTCTAAGTAACTTGCTCCTGAGGCCTTTACTAAAGCGCCTATTTCAATAGGTTTAGCTGGTTTTACCGTACTCATGTCTATAAATAACTTACCTTCTGGAGCAACGGACAGGATATTATTGGGCCCTTTATAAACTGAATCAAGCGCATTTTCATCAGTCAGTATGGTGATGATTCGATCGCATTTTGAAACTAAGTCTGGAAGGGTTGGGACGGATTTAGCGCCAAGCTCAACAAGAGGCTTTGTTTTATCGATGGATCGGTTCCAAATGGTGACCGAATGACCTTGGGAGAGAAGGCGTTTAACCATTGCAGCTCCCATTTTCCCAGTTCCTGCAAGTCCTACATGAAAATGATTGTTCATAATTTATTTAGCATAGTGATAAGAGTCACTAGTTTACTATTTAGTCGTCGAACTCAATTTCTTTGATGTCATCATCATAGTCATCTTCATCATCTTCATCTTTTTCAATATCATCAGGCCAGACTTCTTCAGCCCAAGATAAAGCGATTTTTTTATCAATAAGTCCTTCATCAGTAATGTCTTCTGGTGCTCGTTGTCCATAATCATCTTCTTGCATCGTCCAGTAATCTAACAGAAGTTGATGAGCAACTTCTGTGGGTTCTATATGGCCATCGACAAAGCCAATTGCATGCTCAGTTGTTCCCCAGACTTCATCTGAGTCGCGCATTGTAGTCACAATAAATTTTTCGAAGCCAGGTATATAAGTGATGAAATAAGATTCAGGCCCGCTAAATGCTGGACCTTTTTCTGGCCAGATGACTGAGCAAATGAGGTGTGGAAGATAAGCATAATCCATAGCTTCAGGATGGCGTATAGCTTTTGAGGGTTCTACACTGGGTTCATCTAGGAACTCTGTCCAAGCTGGAGCGTCATCTTCATCTTCATTTAATATGATTTTAGCAACAGCGATTTCAATAGAAGAAGGCTCAGCATCTTCCGGAACTTCTAGTTCTGAATAAATATCTTCTAAGTCATCTTCATCACTACCCTCTAGATAGACCTCAATAATTTTGAGTTCATCCTCTGGATTGATGGTTAAATCTTCAAAGCTCATAATGTGTCCTAGAAAAATATTGAAATTAATGCTGAAATTTTAGTGCAATACTAATTTATAAACATCCTAAAAAAATAAGGACATTTATACAATTATTTTAAGGGGAGTCTATTAAATTGGAATGACAGGAAGGCTAAGAATGGAATCATATTTGCCTCCCGTATAGATTGTGTTCAGAGTATGAAGCCCAATAGGTTCTCTATCTGGCGGGTAATTATGCAAAATACGTCCTGGAATTGTGCCAATTTCAAAATCTTTACCAGTAATGGTGAGAACTAGTCGATACCCAACCGGAAAGACCATTGACGTAGGCCAAATTTCGATATCAACTGGAATGATTTGATGAGGAATTAATTTATCGCAGGAATGATGTTGTCTAAAAACACGACCGATTTTAGAGAGCTTTTTATCGATAGCACGGTGAGATGCTCGAAGCCAGCCACGAGCCATAGGAGTTAACTCGTGTGCACCAGTAAAGTTAACTTCTTCATCAGCACTGTTAAATACGCGCAGTGTGACAAATAAATCCATATCTGTGGAATGTGAAGAGATCCAAAGTTTGAGGTTGATAAAGCCTGTCACTTCAGTTTCTTGAGAAAAAGGCAGGGTAGAAAAGTCAATACCTGAAGACAGAGGTAAATAGCTTACTTCAGAAACTTGAGCGGACTTCTTTTGGTCAAAGCTCAAACTCTTCGCATTAAGATGCATGTGAAGTAATTGAGTTCTTGCTAATGGAAACTCTTTCTCATAGCGAACTTTTGAATTTCTCGGATACTCAGGGTGGCGGATGACTAGTCGAACAGGTGGCGTTTTGAGCCAAGTACTTTTCTTATTTATTTTAAGAAAGCAATCAAAAAAATCTTGCTGCATTTTTACAAACTCAGGAAGATAAAAGCTTTCGAAATGGGTTCCTGTATGCATGGATAACCAACGGTGTTTCGAACCACTTCGTAAGTAGGCTTCAATATTTCCTCGTAAGTGAACACCTGGGCCACCCCAATTGCCTGCTGAAAGCATGGGGACTTCTATATTTTCTAAAATTGGCGTTCGTTCTTTGTGAAAGTCATCATTTAAGGGGTGTAAAAATAGCTGATCAATGTAATCTGAATGATTTGCTTCAAGTTCAGATTTACTTAGGGCAATTCCTGTAGTGGGTTCACCAGTTTCACGATCGATATGAGTGGTATCGGCATTACCATGTTGATTGACTAGAATTTGTCTTGGCCACCAGCCCTCAAGAAAACTACGACTTAATATTCCGCCATGATGAGACCAATCTCGGTAATGATCGCATCCGCCTTCCCAAGGAATAATTGCTGCAAGGTGACTGGGGCGCTTAGCTGCAACTAACCACTGATTAATGGCGTAATAAGAGACTCCAATTAAGCCAACTTTACCGTTACTCCAATTTTGTGTTCCTGCCCATTCAATGGCTTCATAGTAATCTTGGATTTCATCAGGACTGAGGGGATCGATAATACCAGGAGATGCGCCAGTTCCTCTGGCATCCACTTGAATGACAACATAACCCTGGGGAACCCAGCGTTCAGGGTCGACTGTTTCCCATCGCAAGTATTTACCGCTTGATCCATTTGAATCAATTTCAGGATAAATTTCCTTTAATACTTCCCACTGGCTTTGAAAGGCATCTGCAAAATGAACGTCTTTTCCATAAACACCATGTGCCATGACAACAGGATATTTCCCGGGTGCATTCGGTCTATAGATGTTTGCCAGTTGAACCCCAGAATCACTGGTCGGGATTGGAACATGTTTATCAATTAGCATGGAACGAGGACTCTAATAAAGAAAATTAAATACCAAAAAAACGAACAGTTTTTATTTTAGAGGCCAATTAAAAAATTACTTTTTTAAACCCATTGAAGTAATTAATTTACGATAAAGGATTTCATCCTCTTTAAGGGTTTTTAAATAGTCTGCAATAGATGCATCAACGGCGGGAACCCCACCTTGAGTAAGGAATCGTTCTTTCACATCAGCACGTTTCATGACAGTCACGAGATCATCATGTAAACGTTGGGCAATTTTTGGAGAAAGATTTGGAGGACCAATAATACCTAAATTAACCTCTGACGTTGCGTCAGGATAGCCTAGCTCGGTCACTGTAGGTAGGTCTGGCATGGAACTGCTTCGAGTTCTTCCCGTTGTTGCTATGGCAATGGCTCTATTGCCTTGAAGCAATGGTAGACCTGAAGGGCTTAAATACACGACATATTGTAGGTCTCCATTCCATACGGCAGTATAGGTATCCGTGATGGATTTATAAGGCACATGAACGACATCAAGTTTTGCAGCACGATTAAGGATTTCAGCAGAAAAGTGTGCCGAGGTTCCATCACCTAGGGATCCAAAATTAAACTGTCCAGGCTTTGCATGAACTTGATCAACTAGCTCTTTTAAACTTTTGATACCTGTCTTTGATGAGGTAATGACAAGATTTGGAATAGAAGTCACAAGCGCAATTGGGGTGAAATCTTCAACTGGTTTGTAGGGTGGTTTTGGTTGTAAGAGAGGGGCAACAATATGAGCAGTCGCTGCTATTCCTATCGTGTAACCATCTGCAGGTGCTTGAAGTAAAAAAGTATCCCCAATGATTCCACCAGCACCTGGTCTATTTTCAACCACGACTTGTTGTTTATATAGTTCAGAAAGTCCTTGGGCTAAAGAGCGGGCGGTAATGTCGACGCCTGAGCCCGCTGAATTAGTCACAATTAATCGAATAGGTTTATTAGGAAAACTTGCTAACTCACTAGGAGTTTGTGCCAATGAGAGTCCAGCAAAACAAAATAGAAATGTGTTTACCCATAGCGCACAATACCTACGTACAGAATTTAAGAAAGCAAGCTTTTGCATATTTAACCCATAAAAAATAAAAAGTTACTCTAAAGGAAAAACGCCAGTTGGCCCCGTACCGAAGAAATAAAGAATTGCACCTTCACCTTCTGTTTTACCAAAGTGTGCTGTGTTGGCAGGCTCGGTAAAGAAAGTACCGGCTGGATGTGCATGAAGTTTTGATTCATCATACTTTGTGCCGTAGCCAATGTAATGAACGCCCGACAAGACCATTCCGTATCGCGTGTCAGGATGGGTGTGTGCAAGTGCTTTATCATGCGCTGGCCATTTAACGAGATAAATGTATGGACCAGCTTTGCGAGGATCACCCAATAGATAAGACTGCTGTTTGCCACCTGGCGATGGTTCCCATTTCATTTCATTTGGTTTGACCAAAGTGACGCCTGGTGGTAATGGAATGTCAGCTGCGAGTGATGAAGAAATTCCCATGAAATTCAAAGCTGAGTACATCATGACACATATACTAAGATAACGATAATGCATAAAAACTCCTTTATTTGAGCATGGTTGAAGGAAATCTTCTATTAATGAGGGATTAAAGGAAGAAGAAGGTACGGCATAGATCCAGCTTTAAAGTGAAGGGTATTTTTACCACCAAAAATTTCAACTGTTCTATCTTTTGGGTGAGAGTGAGTAAATGGACCAACACCTTTCATTTCATAATGAGCATGTTCTATTTTTAAAGCAGAACCATCAAACTCATAATCTTTTGGGCGAATGTTAAGCGCAATCCGATAACCCTTTGGAACAACGATACAGGTTGGCCAAATTTCAACATCAAGTTCTACTGGAACATGGGGAGTGAGTGGCCAAGCTTCGTCATGCGTATGATATGGGCGATAGGGTAAGGTCTCTTTAGGATCTAATTTACGATGAGAAGCACGCAGCCAACCTAAACCAACTGGTGTTCTAGGGTCATTTGTCCCAACAAAGATCACTTCCTTATCTTGCGGGTCATAAACGCGAAGGGCGCAAATGACATCAGCATCGGTTGTATCAGATGATAAGAATAGTTTTGCAGCGACTGGACCCGTAAATTCAGTATCTTTTTCCATTGGAGGTGTTGAGAAAAATAAACCATCCCCCTGTGTTTCATACGTCATCTCAAGTTCAGAAGAAGGTAGGGTGGTTTCTAAATGTTTTGTTACTGGATTCAGATAATACTTAGTCCACTGTGTTCTCGCCAAAGGCCATTCATTTTCAGCGCGAAGCACAAACTTTTCATCAGGCCAACGAATATTCAGAGAAACTTTGGGTTGTTTATCCCAACCCGAGTCTTCACCTTTAAGGAAGTGCGCTAAGAACTTACGTTGCAGTGCAGAACCATAAGCGCTGTAATAATGAGTAAAGTGTGTATCGCCGTGAACTTCTAACCATTTTTGTTGTGAGCCCGCGCGCAAAAACCCTTCAATATTACCCCGTGTATGAAGTCCCATGCCACCCCAATTGCCTGCTGATAGCAGAGGGGTTGTTATTTTTGAAAAATCTGGCATGCGGGCTTTGTAATAGTCATCGATAAAGCGGTGACGTAGAGCGTCACCATCAAGGTCTACCCGATTCTTGGCTAGTTCTGCTTGACTCAATGTTTCTGGACCCGTCACCGTATCGCCAGTCACGATGGAGCGAGCGCCATTGTCTCCGACACCATGCTGAACACTCACGACTTGAGTTGGGTACCACTTATGTAAGAAATCGCACAAGATACCACCATGACGAGAAAGTTCACGATAATAATCTGAGGAACCTTCCCAAATACAAAGCGCTGCAAGATGTTTTGGTTGCGTTGCAGCTACGGTCCATTGATTCATGGCGTAATAAGAAATGCCACTAATTCCGACTTTGCCGTTACTCCAGGGTTGTGTTCCCGCCCATTCAATGCACTCATGAAAATCATCAGTCTCTTCAGCTGACCAACAGTCAATAACACCAGGTGAGCGACCTGCACCCCGAGAGTCAACACGAATGCAGATATAACCATCTGGAACCCAAATTTCAGGATCAACGAGTTCCCAGTTTTGATGCTTATTACTACTTGAGCCATCAGAGATTTCAGGAACATCTTTCAACAAAGTAGCCCATTGACTCTTGTATCCGTCATTAAAATGTAGCCCTTTAGCATAGGGGCCATACGTCAAAATAACTGGATATTTACCTTCTTTTAATGGTCTAAATACGTCAGCGCGAAGGGTAATCCCGTCTCTTAGAGGAATAGGGGCGTCCCAATCGACATTCATTCCATCGTGCACTTCGGTTTTCATTAAATGTGGCATAACAAGTTTCCTTTAAATTAAATAACAGAATAGCTATCTTAGTCATTGCAATTGATACAAATATCTTATTTTCGCAATGCTTGGGCAAGTTGCATAAATTGTCTCTATTATTTATTAATCGTTTGTTTAATTATTTGCTTTAATTTATCGACTGTCAAGGCTTCTGCTGAGAAATAAAGTTGTCGACTTAGGGCTTATCCTAGTGGAATTTCTATAGTTTTAAGTTTTTATCGGAGTAATATTAACTGTGATAAAGATAACTACAATTGGGGATATTAAATGAAAAGAAAGTTAATTTTAGGCGTTGCTATGTCTGTTGGAGTTATCGGGTTTGTTTTAGCCCAGCAAGCTGGATTTAAGAGAACACCGTTACAAACGCAAGACTTAAGCATTCCAGGAAAAGTGGTTGTACAGGCCATTGCTGAATTTGGTCCCAATGTTGCTGCGGGTCGTCACACGCATCCTGGTGAAGAAATTGGGTATGTTATAGAAGGTCAACTTGAATTAAAAATTGATGGTCAGGCACCTAAGGTGATAAGTGCTGGTCAAACTTTTTTTGTCCCAGCTGGGCTTGTTCATGATGGTCTGAATGTGAATTCTGGCAATACCAAGGTATTAGCGACTTATGTGGTTGAAAAAGGTAAACCGGTTGCTACTCCAGCCCCTTAATACCTTAGACTAAAAAGCATAGGGTGTTAGATGAATTATGCTTTATGTTGATTTAGATTTATGGTTTGAGATGATTTTCAGGAATAATGATTGGTCTAAAACTAAAGGGTGATTGTAAGTCGCTATTGATGGTGACTTCTACAGCCTGAACCTCATCCTCACCCATCAATTGAAGTCGTAGCACATTTTCTACAACCATTCGACTACTGGGGTAGGTAATAGGTTGATCGATAATTAACCGATGGCTATCCCCGTGCATCAGCAAAATGGGTTTACTAAAGTTGATGGCTAATGAGGTAATAGCATTCACAGTATCTAGATAGCCATTTACTTTTTCACGTGCTTGTTTTTTGACACTGAACATGTCAGCTTGATAAGCAAAGATGATGCCTGATAGATTTTTTTTAACTGCAATTTCAGAGCAATATTTTATCCAAGCGAGGTTAGCTAAATTTCGCTCCTGATATTCGACGTCACCTTCTTTAGATACGCCTAAATTATTATTCGTTCCTGAAATGTTTAGACTTACAAATAAGAAATCGTGGTTTATCCAGTAGGAATTTTCAACATAATCCGAGAATTCTTTTTGGGTATCTGCTTGTCGTGTCAATGGGAGTGTTTTTTTACCAAATGACTGTTTCGTGTTGAAAAAAGTCTGACGTAAATTATTCAGGCGTTCCATGGGGTTGTATGAGCCAGCTTTTTTAGTATGACAATCTGTCCATTCGTTATCACCTACAGAATAGATGAGAGGCTGGTTAAATTGATTAAAGTAATTTTTAACGATAGTGTTGTATTCATTTGAGCATGGGGTTGAGCTTGATTTCGTATCGCCGACAAAAACGACAAATTCTGGATTACTTGTATTAATCGTCTGAATCAGTCTTTCGTAGCGAGCAAAATCTGCAGGGATGTTGTAGGGCATATCGCCATAGGCCACAAACTTGAAGCTATCTGCGAAGGAAAATGGCACATACAGGCTAACAATCGATAAAATTGTGAACAGTAAAGTTTGGATGGGGCGTTTTAAAATGGAGGTCATAATTTTTATTAATAGGAAGTGATAATTCTAATTTTTTAATTTTAAACAGCTAACAAGTTAACTTTATGACAGTAATAGACTAGGGGCTTTTGAAGATTTAAGGGGCAACGCAGTAATGCGACGATAATTAGATCATTCAATACAATTATTCCGATGAGCTTATGTCTGTTAAAAAAAATCTAAAAAAACGTCTCGAGTTAGGAAAGAAGATACCGATCAAGGCTAAGAATTTTGTTGCCAAGGCTGCGCAAAAATTAGTCAAAGGTTCTGGTCGCCATGCTTCGCCTAATGACTTTAAGCGTCGAGCAAAGCATGTACTTAAAAACGAAGAAATCACAGAACTCCAGTAAAGTATTACTTGGGCTCATCGTTTACTAGCTAATCGGCAAGACCTGGATTATGATTTAAGTTCATTTATATAAAAAAGACGTTTTTGGCATCATTAAATAGTCTTTAAGTTAAGGGGAGGCATGATGAACACCGTTACAGCTCTACATTCGTCAAGTACCAATTCAGCTGACGTGCGCGATAAAGATACGCCTACCAAGGCTTTACCTGTCATTGATTTAGGCCCTTTTATGCGAGGTGAGGACGGGGCGCTTGAATCTCTCGCTATAGAGTGGCGTAATATTTGTGAGAATCTTGGATTTTTGTGTGTGATTAATCATGGCTTACCTAAAGTATTGCTTGATCAGATGGAACAAGCTTCACGTGATTTTCATGCTTTACCTGATGAGGAAAAACTCCGCATCAAAGTGACTGAGCATCAGCGAGGATATATTCCATCTCGAGCTACTATGCTCAAACATTCAACCTATGAAAAACATACTAAATTAGACTCAGTAGAGTGTTTAGTTGTTGCTACAGACTACGATGAAAATCATCCTGACTTCATAGCTGGAAAACAATTCTATTCAAGAAATTTGTGGCCTCATGGTTTGCCTGGTTTTCAAGAAATTGTAGAAAGTTATATGGCAGAAATTCAAAAGCTGGGCATTCAGCTTCTACCCGTCTGGGCAAGATCTTTAAATTTACCTGCCAATTTTTTTGATGCGTATTTTACGGATCCCTATAGTTATTTTCGGATTGCTAAATATCCAAAAACAGAATTTGTTGAAGATCAAGAGTTTGGTTTAGGGGCGCATGCAGATACAGGATTTATGACCTTTTTACCTTTAGCCTCTGAGCAGGGGTTGCAAGTTCTTGATGAGAATAGTGAATGGTTTTGGCCAACCGTTGCACCAGGTGGCGTGATTATCAATATTGGTCAATTTTTATCTCGATGGACGAACGGTCGTTTTCGAGCAACGCCACACCGTGTCTTACCCCCGAAACATAATGACCGATATTCATTTGCCTGTTTTATAAATACAAATCTAGATGCTATTGCAGAATGTTTGCCAACCTGTCAATCTCTTGAGAATCCACCGATTTATCCTACCCAAAGTTACTGGTCTTATTTTCAGTGGTATATGAAAAATACGTATTCACATTACGGCAGCTCGCCTGAGGAATCAGAAGTCAAAGCTAGCTAAGTAGGTCGGTGGCAAGTCATTGGCTTGATCGATTATTCCATGGGAGGTTTTGGGCCAAGGTAGAATGAAAGTTATGCTACCTGGCTTAATACAAATCCTTTTATTTCAAAGTATTGGCGAGATTATCTCCAAATTCTTTTTGCCATTTCTTCCTGGACCGGTCATTGGACTAGTTTTGTTATTGTGCTGGCTCGTTATTCAGAAAAAAGTGAACACGGATTTGGCTCTTGTTTCAGATACTTTAAGTCAATATTTAGGGTTGTTATTTGTCCCTGCAGCTGTTGGAGTTGTGCTCTTCTTACCTCAACTCAAGACCAATGCACTTCCAATCTTTGCCGCTTTAGTTGGAAGTGTTATTTTTACAATTATGGCGAGTGCCTTAGTGCTGAAATTTTTTCAAAAGTGGTCTAACAAATAATGAATGAAAAGCATTCCATTGTCGAAATTTGGGTTTACCTTTCAGGTAGCCCTTTATTTGCTCTGTTCTTGACTTTAGTGGCTTATCAAATAGGTTTATTGATTTACCAGCGTTCTCGCCAAAACCCACTAGCTAATCCTGTAGCAATTGCGATTCTTATTGCGGCTTCAGTCATTGAGTTAATTGATATGCCGTACGAAAAATATTTTGAAGGAGCGCAATTCATTCACTTTCTTTTGGGGTCAGCAACGGTATCTTTAGCCGTTCCAATTTATCGTGGTTTACATACTCTAAAAGGCCGATCATTGATCTTATTACTATCACTCATGGTTGGAGGTTTTGCTTCAATATTGAGTGCTGTTGGTATTTCAAGGATCTTTGGTGCAGACGCAGCAATTATTAATGCGATGTATACAAAGTCAGTCACAGCGCCTATTGCGATGGGCATTGCCGAAAGAATTGGGTCATCACCCACATTGACGGCTATTTTTGCAGTGTGCACTGGGATTCTTGGGGCGATATTAGCTCCATCAGTTTTAAACCTATGTGGTGTAAAAGAATGGTGGAAAAGAGGTTTTCCAATTGGCATTGCTGCACATGGCATTGGGACCTCGCGTGCTTTTAGTGTCAACCACGAAGCTGGAACTTACGCCAGTTTAGCGATGGGGATGAATGGCATTTTTAGCTCCATCGCTATTCCAATCATTTATCAATATCTAAATCATATTCTGTAGTTTTTTTACAGAGGTTATTTATTTTTTTAGAAGCCTTTGTGCATTCTTATATTTGATATCCATGAGTTCATTGTTATTTAAACCAAGTTGGTCTAGGGCTTTTAGTTGCGTATCTAAAGGCACGTAGGGGTAGTCGCTGCCATACATAATTTGACTGCTGGGTACAAGCTTTAAAAGGGCTGCCATACTTGAAGGGTGGGTTGCATTGGCGGTGTCGTAGTAAAGTCTTTTAAATTCAGCCTCAACCCCTTGAGGAGCAAATTCCGCAGTTTTAGACTGGTGGCCATGAAAGAAATCAATTCTTCCAGCAAGCATTGGGATGGTTCCACCGCCATGCGAGAAGAGCCATTTAATGTCTCGATATTTAGCCAATGTACCGCGTAATAATAGGCTAACTACAGCACGAGTGGTATCGTGAGGCACTTCTAGAACGGGGTTTATTGTTCCCACATTGAGTCGACCGCAGCAGGCTGCCACTAATGGATGAAAATAAACCACTGCTTTACGACGATTCAGTTCTGCAAATACTAGGTCAAATGCAGGATCTCCTGGCCACTTATCGCCGTAGTTGGTTTGTAAGCCAATACCATCAGCTTTTAAAGTATCCAGGGCATAACTAATTTCTTTTAAAGAACTTTCGACATCAACCATTGGAAGAGCTGCAAATAACCCAAATCGATTCGGGTTGTTTTTAACCATACCTGCCCCAAAGTCATTGCATGTTCTGACAAGTTTGTTGACTTCAGGGACTGGGAGATCGAACCATAAGCCTGGTGTAGATGCTAGAGAGAGAATTGATTTTTTCACACCAGCTTGATCCATCACACCTAAAGATTTTTCTACAGACCAAATTCCTTGATCACCGACAAGCGGTATTTTTCGTTGGTTTGCCCAATCCTTCCATGCTTGTTGATATTCAGGAGGAAAGAAATGATGGTGTGTATCGATCACTTCAGGAGAAGATGTTGAACTCGTTTGTGCTATCGCACTTAAAGATAGGCCACCAGAAATAGCACTCATGCTAGCGAGTTGTTTCAAGAAGCTTCGCCTTGGAGTGCAGTTACAGTTCATATTAAGGGTATTTTTTTTGAATTTTTGCATGATATTTCCTGAAAATAAAAATTAAAATCCTGCGACCATACCATCTCTACGATGGTCACTTCCACCAATATAGGTGATCTGATTTCCCGAGTCTATTCGGGTAAGTGCTTGGGCGCTACCAAAATCGATACTATCTGCTGGCATGATCAAGACTTCATGACCAAGTGATCTGAGTCCCTCAACGACATCAGATGGCATATGTGATTCGACTGTGAGAGCGCCTTGATCAGTAATTCTCCAACGAGGAACGTTAGAACAGGCTTGAGGATCCAGTTGTTCATCAACAAAATTCATGATCATTTGCAGGTGGCCTTGGGGTTGCATATTTCCCCCCATGACTCCAAATGCCATTACAGGTTGTTGATTTTTCATCAAAAAACCAGGAATAATGGTATGAAAGGGGCGTTTGCCAGGAGCAACCAAGTTAGGGTGCCCAGGCTCAAGGCTAAATCCCATTCCACGATTTTGTAGTGCAATACCACCAGGGGTAACTACACCAGACCCAAAGCCTTTGAAGTTTGACTGAATATAAGAAACCATCATGCCAGAGCAGTCAGAGGTACAAAGATAGACTGTTCCACCCGAATGGGGGTCACCAGGGGCATAGGATCCGGCTTTATTGATATCAATCAAAGCTGCACGATTTTTCAAATAGATTGAATTGAGTAAATCTTCTGCTTTGACATGCATCGCATTTGGATCTGAAAGATGTTGATAAACATCTGCAAAAGCTAATCGCATGGCTTCTATTTGTAGATGGATGCGTTTCGCAGATAAATGAGGATACTTGCGAGCGCCAAGAATATCTAAAATTTTAAGAGCCATTTGAGCTGCAATACCAGAGCCATTGGGTGGTATTTCAAACAATTCATAATCGCCATATTGGCATCCAAGAGGGTTAACCCAATTCGCTTCATGTGTTGCAAAATCCTCAAGGGTGAGGCACCCTCCAGTAGCATTAGAGAACTGCACAATATCATTGGCGAGTTCACCTTCATAAAAAGCCTTTCCATGAGTTTGCGCTATTTTTCTTAATGTTTGAGCTTGCTCCGGAAAACGCCAAATCTCGCCGGGGTGGGGTGCTCGACCCTCACGGATAAAAGCTTCTTTAAAGCCTGGTTGATTTTCAAAGGTAGGAATTTGCTCCCGCCATTGACGACTAATCACTGGAGAGACTGGAAAGCCATTATTTGCATAATGAATAGCTTTTTCAAAGAGCATTTCAAATGGAAGTTTTCCAAAGCGCTTAGACATCATGACCCAACCTGATACTGCTCCTGGAACGGTTACGCTTCCCCAGCCTGTGGCAGACATTTTAGATTGACTTTTAAAGTACTCTGGTGACCAAGCCATTGGGGCACGTCCTGAGGCGTTCATCCCATGTAGTTGTTGACCATCCCAAATTAGCGCAAAACCATCAGCGCCTATTCCGTTCATTGTTGGTTCAACTACAGTCAGGGTAATGGCTGTAGTAAGGGCGGCATCGACTGCGTTACCCCCTTGTTGCAATGCCCAGAGTCCTGCTTGGGTAGCAAGAGGTTGTGAGGTTGCGACTAATTGTTGGGCGATGACGGGACTTCTAGCACTAGATGATGGGTATTCAATTTTCATAGGGTTCAATCAATTTTTACATTAGCGGACTTCACCACTTTTTTCCACTTATCGTGTTCCATTTGGGTAATCTCAACAAGTCTTGAAGCAGACTCGAAGTGTAAATGAATTCCTTGGCCCTCAACACGATCAATCATTTCTTTGTTGTTTAAGGCTTGGCGAACGGCATTTTCTAACTTATCAATAATGGTTTGAGGTGTACCTTTAGGGACATAAAGAGCGCAATAATTCTCCACATCAAAATCGGCAAGACCAGCTTGAGTTAGCGTTGGGACATCAGGAAGTAATGGGGTGCGTTGAGAAGCTGCAATAGCAATAGGGCGTAATTTGCCGCTTCTAACGTAGGGAAGGGAGGCACTCACGCTGTCAAACATCATGACTGTATTTCCTGCGATTAAATCTGGAAGAGCAAAGCTACTGCCTTTATAAGGAATATGTGTGCCAGTGCTACCAATTCGTTGCATGAAAACTTCAGCTTCAAGGTGTGATAGGGTGCCATTACCTTGTGAGGCAAAATTAAAGTCACCATTCTTAGAACGAATATAGGCAATTAATTCTTTCAAATTGTTTGCAGGCACTTTGGGGTTGATCTCAATCAGATGAGGAAGACTACCTAACATTGCAACAGGTGAAAAATCTTTTCGTAAATCTGCGGGAGGATTGCTAAAAAGACTTTGAGAGATGGCCTGATTAGTCATTGCACTGACATGAATGGTATATCCGTCAGGAGATGATTTAGCTGCGGCAGACAAACCAATCATTCCACCTGCACCAGGTTTATTTTCTATGACAATAGGTTGACCTAAAATAGGTTCAAGAGCCGTTGCGACTGAGCGCGCCATAATATCGGTTGAACCACCAGGTGGAAACGATAAAATTAATTGGATTGGTTTTTTTGGCCAGTCAACTTCAGCAGCAACAATATCGGTTGATAAATTTGTGAAAGTTAAGAAAAAAAGCGCATTAAAAAAATAGGCGATTGCACTAAATCGTTTCATTATTATGCGATCAAGGTTATATAAAGGAAAAATATCTAAAAGTTATAGTAATATAAAGGAAGCCTAGACAAATAAAATAACCATATAGGGTGATTAAACGCTATGAATAAACTAGTGACCTCTCTCGGGGTTGATATGTCAGCATATTGGT
>CAIJNI010000057.1 GCA_903821995.1 uncultured beta proteobacterium | reverse complement strand
TTGGTTTTAATTTAATTTTAGATATAAGTTCTTTTGCTTTTTCTTTGTTATGTTCAATCTCGTATGGCGTAGGATTTTTAGGAAGCATTTTTATATATTCTTTAGGCTTGGATAATTTGCATAAAGCAACTATGTCAAATATTGTTGGCATAAATTTATTTTTATCAACCCAGCTATCAAAAGCTTTGCTTACTACATTAAAGTCATAATCATCAAGCTTCATCCACCATAATCTTAAAGTTTCACGATCAAGCTCAGGTTTAGAATAAATAGTAGTTAAACTATTAAACATAGATTTAAACGCTTTCATTTCCTCAACTGTTTCTATCAAAATGGACTCCCTTCAATTACTTGCTCATCTTGCCAACGCATTTGATTAAGGTAGGTGCTGGCCATAGGTATATAACCCTTCTTCCATTTAGGACTATCTTTTTGCCAACTTATAGAATGAATAACTTTATCTATAGGAGGTTTTGTATTAACCCAAGCTTTAAGAGCTTCCATTTTTCCGTCTTTTAAAGGATACAAAGCCCAAAACTCAAGAAATTCAGGATAATCTTCATAATTTAAAGACTTTTTAGCCTTAATGGGTTTAATCTCATCTAATCTAATCTCTTCTAATCTAATCTTATCTGGCATGACATCGTCATGACGGTGTTGTGATGGTAACATAACTGATTGATTATGTTTAATGTTTTGTATAAGTGATCTCATTTGTGGATTACTAGTCGCAGAAGTCATAAGTCGTTTAGCAACCTTTAAACAAGTTATTGATCCACTTTCACCTTCAAACAATCCAAGCTCAATAAATCGCTTCATCATTTCTTCAACTCTTTGAACGCTTGCTCCTGTATTCCTGGCAATGATTCGTGCGTCATGCTTTAATTCAAAGGTTATGTTTTCGGCAGATATTTTATTTACTATAAGTTCTATGCAATACCAATATAAGCCATAACCTTCTAAACCATAGTCAAGCAATACTTCCTGAAGCTTCTCATCTAAATTAGCGTTTGAATCGTGTTTAAACCAATCCATTAGAAACCTCTTTCGACTCTTCAGATAACCTATGTAAATTAAGTATAAAACTCTCAATATTTTGGGTATTAATAATTAATACCTGTTTTCCGTCAATTTCCATTAAATCCTCATCCCAAACTGCTATACATAAATTACCTACATCCGATATATAAGCATCGACCTGAACTTGCGGTTCTACCATTGTTTCCATTTTTAGTCCTTAAATTTGCGTTTTAGGAAGATTTCAGGGTATTGAAGCTTAATTTTTGCTGGAATACCTCTAACTTTCCAATTGTTTACCTTTATTCTGTCATGGTGTGTAATCAACCCAAGCTTCCTAGCAAGTTTCGTGCCACCCCCATAGAATTCAATGATTTCTTTATCGGTCATAGGCATACTGTAATCCTTTTTAATATTATTGTGTAAAATTATTTAATATAAATGTTTAAATAATGCTTGACACTATAAATCTATTTGATTAATATTGCAACTGTAGTTTTTAATTTTATGGAGGAAATTATGAAAACAAAAGGCATGATCGTTACGGTTCTAGCAGTATATCTATACGGAGCGCTTTGGCTCTACGTTCTTTATCCAATCTTTTCTAAACACTTTGGAGCTTAATATGACTATTCACGAAGAATACGCACAAGACTTAATAGACACCGATCCGTTAGATGTTATTGCTAATATGGATCAAGACCAAATAGCTGGCACAATTCGTGCTATGTATTGGGCCAATGAACGTGGCGATATGGTAAGCGTTAATATATTTGCCAAATCATTAACCAATGCTTTCTTTGACAAGGCTATGGATATTACGGAAAAAAAGTTCCAAGAAG
>CAIJNI010000056.1 GCA_903821995.1 uncultured beta proteobacterium | reverse complement strand
ATCCAGAGGGTGAGGAAGTTTATCATGCAGTTATTTTGCATCCACCATCAACCCATCATGATCCAATGAGAAGATATAAATACTTTCTTTAACCGAGGTACTAAATCAACATCAGTTCAAAAATGCAATCTTACAAAAATACTGATGATGAAGACTGGCATAATTAAAAAAAACATATTTTAGGGAGAAAGCATGGGGCAGGGAATAGGAATTAAAGAAGTATCCTACATTGATTGTCAAGGTGGTGGTCAGGTAGTGGTTCAAAACAACGTTGCCTATATTGGAAATATGAGCAATCCCGATGGCACTACTATTGTGGATGTAAAAGATCCTAAAAAACCAAAAATAGTTTCCCACTTAGGAATGCTTCCAGGGACTCACTCACACAAAGTCCGCGTTAAAGGAGATTTGATGTTGGTCAATCGTGAGGGCTTAAGAGGGCAAATGGCTCCCGAAGGATTTAAGGGTGGTTTAGGAATCTACGATATATCCAAACCACTAGAACCAAAGTTAATTACCGAGTGGCAAACGGAAGGAAGAGGTGTACATCGCTTTGATTTTGATGGAGAGTTTGCATACATATCATCGACTGAAAAAGGGTATGTAGGGCACATCATGAAAATTATCGATCTACGAAACCCATCCAAGCCTGAAGAGGTTGGACGGTGGTGGATGCCGGGTCAATGGACCGAAGGTGGTGAAGTGAAAACATGGGAAGGAGCTGACCATCGCTGCCACCATCCTTTAAGGGTAGGTAACCGACTCTATACTAGTTATTGGTATGGGGGCACTGTGATCCTTGATATTGAAGATATGGCTCGACCAAAGGTGGTCTCGACTTTACGCTGGCAACCAACATATCCGTGGCCAACCCATACGGCTCTACGGGTTCCATTTAAAGTATATGGCAGAGATTTGATGATTGTGGCAGATGAAGATGTATTTCGTAGTGATGATCATCCGCCAGCATTTTTATGGATGGTTGACATTAACGACGAAAAGCAACCAGTTCCCTTTGCTAGTTTTCAAGTTGAGGGTGAGGATGGAACTAATCGTCCGACTTACACGGGCTGCCATCAACCCTGCGAAATTATCACCGGCACAGAATTGCCGGTAGCTTGGTTTGCGCATGGGTTAAGAATTCTTGACTATTCAAATCCCCATTCAATTCGTGAAGTCGCTTCTTACATGCCAACTCCAACGGGTCATATTCCTAGACCACAAAGTAACGATGTGACGATTGATGATCGAGGTTTAATGTATTTATTGGATCGAGTTCGCGGATTAAATATATTAGAGCGTGAATGATGGTCTATCAAAGATATCTACAGGGTCTACTCTGCTTAATGTCTGCGGTTTGGTATGCTGGGTTAGTACAAGCGCAATCTGATGTGTATCCAAATAAACCGATTAAATTTATTGTAGGTTTTGTGGCAGGAAGCGCTACCGATACTGCTGCTCGAATTATTGCTGAACGAATAAGACCTCAACTTGGGCAGCAAATATTGGTTGAAAATCGCCCAGGTGCTGCTAGTTCTATTGCAACTGAATTTGTAGCTAACGCCCCTAATGATGGTTATATCCTCTTGTTTAGTTCGTCCTCCGCAACAGTTAATGCAGCGGCTCACGATAATGCAACTACACAAGCTTATAAAAGCTTGGTACCGATCGCATTGGTGGCTAGTATTCCCAATATCTTGGTGGTTAATTCCAACCTAGGGGTTAAGACTGTTCAAGAATTTATTGGATTAGCGAAGGCAAAGCCAGGGGAGATTTCATATGCATCTTCGGGATCAGGGAGTTCGCCACATATGTCTGCAGAGCTGTTTGAATCACGCGCACAAATTCAGATGCAACATGTGCCCTATAAAGGTAGCGCTCAAGCAATGAATGACGTTTTATCTGGCTTGGTACCTGTTATGTTTTCCCCAGCTTCAAGTGTATTACCACATATTAGGAGTGGAAAACTGATTGCTTTGGCTACAACTAGCAATAGGCGTACTCCCTTAATAGCGGTTCCTACCCTAGAAGAAGCAGGTATTCCTAATTTTAATGTCTCACTTTGGTTTGGTATTCTAGCTCCAAAGGGAACGGACTCTCAAATTGCGAATAAATTATCTGGAGTAATTAGCAAAGCTTTAGATGATCCTGAAACACGAAAACTATTAGCGGCTCAAACTATGGATATTGTGAAAGCAGATCCTGAGGAATTTAAGTCCTTTATTAATAGTGAAATCATCAGGTGGAATGGTTTAATTAAATCAAACAAAATCAATCTTAATTAGGTCATCGAGTTATGAGGAAGAAATAATATGTGCAGTGTGAGTGAGAGATATTTAGGTATCTACCCAAGTGTTTTATAGCGATAAATTGATAACTTATTTTTATTCAAATTTTAATTGAGCTGTATTTTTAACTTTCAACCATTTTTCATAGTCATTTTTTAAAAATATTGCAAACTCTTGCATTGTCATCGTGACCGGTTCTATTCCTGATTGAGCAAAGCGCTGCTTTGTTTCGGATGATTGTGTTATTTTGACAATTTCTTGGTGGAGCCGCGTGATAATTTCCGGTTTGGTTCCAACTGGCGCAAATAATCCGTACCAGGTGTCTACTACCAATTCTGGATATCCCAACTCTTCAACAGTTGGAACCTCAGGTAATAATAGATTTCTCTTATGTGTCAAAATTGCGATTGGTCGTAATTGCCCGCTCTTTATTAGTGGGATAGTGGCAGGCAAACCTCCAATAATCAAATCAATTTGACCGCCAAGGACATTCGTTAATGCCGCATTTGTAGAGGGATAAGGGATATGTAATAAATCAATGCCCGTAGTGATCTTTAATAGTTCAACTGCAAAATGATTCGATGACCCCATACCTCCTGTCCCATAGGTTAATTGTCCTGGCTTAGCTTTAGCAAATTCTAAAAACTCCTTGAAGTTTTTAATCGGACTATTAGGATTAACCACAAAGATATTAGGTATGGAGCCAATCATTGCAATAGGCACTAAATCTTTAAGAGGATTTATTTTTAATTTACTATTAATGATAGGACTAATCGTCAAAGTTGGCGATGAGACTAAAAGCGTATGACCATCGGGCACTGACTTGGCAACCATTTCAATTGCTAAACTCCCTCCTGCACCAGTTTTACCTTCGGTTATGACGGGTTGTCCTAAAGATGCAGATAGTTTTTCCGCTAAAAACTGACCGATTAAATAATTGTTACCTGAAGGAAATGGCAGAATAAGACGTGTTGTCTTAGAAGGATAATTCTCAGCAATTGCAATGCTAGAAATGTATGACGTAATTACAAAAAAAATTTTAATAAGGAGATTGGAATGGTGTTTTAACATTTATCTACCTAAGACTTGATCCTTCGATTTAATATTATTTGGATATTCATTAGTCAACTCCAATCGCTAATTGTCGAACCAATTTACTAAAGCGAATAATATCGTCATCAAATATTGTCTTAAACTCTTCTGAAGTCATTATCACTGGAGAGGCTCCTAAATTTGTTATACGTTTTCTAGCATCCTCTGTCTTTAAATAATTATTGATCTCTTGATTTAATAGTCTAGTAATTTCAACTGGCGTCCCGGAAGGGGCAAACACACCATACCAAGAGTCAATGTTAAATCCCTTCAAACCATACTCAGAAAATGTTGGAATATTAGGCAATAAAGAAGACCTTTTTTCAGAGGCTATCGCTATAGGAAATACCTTGCCTTCATTGACTTGTGCAAGAGCTGTTCCAGGGCTTGAGAATGTCATATCAACTCTTCCACCTAATAAATCAGTCATCAATGGTGCAGCACCTTTATATGGAATATGTAATATAGAAGTCCCACTTAACGATTTGAACATTTCACCGGCTAAATGTGGAATTCCACCATTCCCAGGTGACCCAAATGAATACTTGTCTGGATTATCTTTTAAGATTTTAATGAGCTGTGGAACAGTTCTAGCAGGGAAGTCTTTACTCACAACCAATAAATTGACTTGCTCCATGACCATTGCTACCGGAACGAAATCTTTGCCCGTGTCAAAAGGCAACTTGTGGTACAGCGCTGGATTAATTGTTATTGCTCTAGTTGAAATCATGAGGGTGTAACCATCAGCAGGAGCCTTGGCGAGGATGCCAGCTGCAATTGCCCCACTTGCTCCAGGGCGATTTTCAATCACAACAGCTCTTCCTAGACGCTTAGATAAATAATCCGAAAGCATCCTCCCAGCGGCATCTAAAGGGCCAGCTGGTGCCGAACTTACGATTAAAGTGATTGGTTTATTAGGAAAAGTTTGTGCAAAAGAGGACTTGCAGCAAACTGCACATAAAAAACAAAAAAAACTAATCAGCCGAATAAATATTAGGGATGTTGATTTATGAAAAATCAAGCATTACCCTTCCACACTGACCCAAATGTAATCCCAATATTTTTAAAATTGTTATAGACTTCATCCCCATATTCAGCTCGAACTTTCTCACCAAGAACTGGATCATAAAGAACATCGTTAAATGTATCCTCGATACTGCCTTGAACAATTGCGACAATAAGAGCGCGACTATCGCTTATATTTGTAACTTCTCTAAATACGCGAGCAGGTAATGCGATGAAATCAAATGGCTCAAGGTCAACATGATATTTTCCGCCTGAGCCCCAAGAAACTCTATATTTCCCTGTTAAACACAAAAAGGATTCAATCGTTTTCATGTGAGCATGCATTCTAGGACCATGACCTGGAGGATTATCTAGAATTGATACTTCCACGCCTGGGTTACCAGATATTGCAGGTATTGCGGCGGCGCGTTTATTGCCTGGAGGCGACATTAATTTGTAGACACAATCAGCTGCTAATTTTGCGTAAGCCTCACCAGGTATGCCGACATTCGATTCGTTATAGTTTCGTTTGGTTGGTTTTAAATCCTTAAAGCGTGCAATACGCTTTTCCATTTCCTCAGGTGTTGGCTCAATAGTTTCTAATTCAGTAGTTACTGGACGATTCATACCTCTCTCCTTTATTATCAATTTTTATAGCTCTTTGGCTAGTTTTTTATAGCTATTTAGTCCCTATCCTAGCACATCCTACCTATATTTTATTTATGAGTATTGTTATATAACAAGAGACGCAGCTTGGTACTATCCTGAACCCAAATCAGCTGCAAAGAACATTGCTGGATATGTCGATTTTTGGAGAGGCATACAAGTAACTGACTAATTATTAGTTTAACAGAATCCATGATTTTATTCTTCAGTGACAGCCTACCAGTCAAGGAAGGATAGGCTCAAATACTATGAGGGTTTGAGCCATCAGGAAATCATAGTGAATGATTTGGCAACTAATCGACTTTACCGATTTTCAACATAGTAGCTTTAATTCGCTCTGCATCTTTAGCGAGAAAATCACTAAAAGCCGCCCCATCTCTATAGTCTGTAGTTGCACCAAGTTTTGTCATATTTTGAATAAATCCATTATCTTGAGTTGCCGCTTTGTGTAAATCGCTACGAATAGTTTGCACAATATTATCTGGAGTTTTTGCCGGCGCAAATAGACCTATCCATAAATAAAATTCAGCATCCTTAAAACCCAATTCGATAGCGGTTGGAACATCAGGCAGAGATGATAACCTTTTGTTGCCAGTGATAACAAGAGCTCTTAAGGCGCCAGATTTGATTTGGTTGACCACAGCAGTTGGGGCGCTTGCAGTCATTGAAATATGTCCACCTAAGACAGCCAAAATTGCAGGACCTCCTCCAGAAAAAGGGATATGCCTTAGTTTGATGTTCGCGGCATTGGCTAACATTTCAATCGGGATGTGGGAAGCACTATAAGCTCCAGAAGATCCATAGGTAATGTCACCTGGCTTAGCTTTCGCATCCGCAATAAAATCTTTATAGGTTTTCCATGGAGCATCTGCCTTTACTACTATAACAATTGGATCAGCGACTAATAACCCTAGTGGTACAAAATTGTTGATATCAAACGTAGATGGCCTACCAAACATTCGATCTGCTTCAGGAACGATGATCATTGAAGGGTTAGTAGCGAGAAGAGTATATCCATCAGAAGGACTATTGGCAACGAAAGCTGTCCCAATAGCGCCACCAGCACCTGGTTTGGTAAAGACTACTGCAGGTTGTTGCCAAACGTTGAATAATGCTTGTGAAATTAATCTTGAAGGTTGATCTGCAGCTCCTCCAGGAGGAAAAGGAACAATAAGATTAACCGGTTTATTAGGGAAAGTATTTTGCGAAAAACTTGAAAAAGCAATGAAACATAAAAAGAAAAGTGTCAGTTTTCTAACAGCAAAGTTGATATATAGAAACATCTTGTGCCCTATTAATTAATTTTAGTTATATGATTAGAATACCATTAACCGAATTAAACAGATACATTAAAAATAATTTAAAAGATCACTTATGCTTCAATTTTCTTCATCACATTTAAATCAGGTAGTACAAGCCATCTTTTGTGCCGCCGGTGCAAAAACACAAGACGCTATTCAGATCGCAGATATTTTAGTGGCCAATCATTTGGCGGGGCACGATTCTCATGGAATTTTACGCATACCTGAATATTTACAGAGTATTTTAGATGGAGAAATTGTTCCGTCTGCTAACCCTGAAATTATTCAAGAGACGCCAACGAGTGGTGTCGTAAAAGGTAATTGGGCTTTTGGGCAGATAGCCGCGAACTTTGCCACGGATTTAGCAATAGAAAAAGCATTAGACATGGGGGTGTGTGCTGTTTCAGTTGTGCAAGCTGCGCATACTGGTAGGTTAGCAGTTTTTACAGAAAGAGCTGCCGCAAAAGGGGTGGTGATGTTCATGACGATTGGTACTGTCGATCGTCCTATGACGGCCCCTTATGGTGGAGCGGCACCATTGCTGGGGACTAATCCTATCGCTATTACATTGCCTAACTTGGAAGGACCACATGTCACTTTAGACTTTGCGACTTCTGCCATTGCCGCTGGTAAGATCAAGGTTGCCAAAGCGAAGCATGAGGCATTGCCGCCAAACTGTTTAGTCGATAAACACGGTAATCCTTCTACAGACCCGAATGATTTTTTTGATGGTGGTTTTATGTTGCCTTTTGGGGGGCATAAGGGCTATGCTTTAGCGGTCATGGCCGAACTAATGAGTGGACCATTGGTAGGCTCGGAATCTTTTCCTGGGATAACACAAAGGAGTGGTATTTTTATCTTTGCCATGAAAGCATCCTTATTTCAACCCATGGATAACTATAATCAAGCATTACAGAAATCGCTTAAAAAAATTAAATCGATACCTCCGGCCAAGGGGTTTTCTGAAGTTCTATTACCTGGTGAGCCAGAATCCAATATGCATAAAAAAAGACAACAGCAGGGAATCCCGATACCAGAAGACACTTGGGCTGCAGTCAAAAATGCAGGGATTACGGTTGGAGTAGATATTGATGCAATAAAAGCTAAGTGATTCGCTTTTATTTAGGGTTTAAGTCCCTAGATCGAATTGCTCGATATTATGCGGCACTCCAGCCCCCATCAAGCATCAGTGCACTGCCAGTAACTAGACTAGAAGCAGGGCTAGCTAAAAAAACAACTGCACCCATAATTTCCTCGGGTTGACCAATTCGACCTAGAGCAATTTTATCAATTACCCATGAATGGAAAGTTTTATCTTCAAACATGGCAGCCGTAAAGTCTGTTTCGATAAATGTGGGACAAATTGTATTGACGCGAATATTTGCCGCCCCCAATTCCCAAGCGAGTGCTTTTGTCATACCTTCAAGGGCGTGCTTACTTGCACAATATAGCGTTCGTCGAGGACTGCCGACTAAACCCATTTGTGAGGACATATTGATGATGGAGCCAGAAAGTTTTGCTTCAAGGAGTTGCTGTGTGACTTTACGAGTAACATAAAAAGCAGCTTTGATATTTAGATCAAAAACTGCATCAATATCCTCATTTTTAACATCTACAAGGTGCTTAGGTCGATTCATACCTGCATTATTGACAAGAATCTGAAATGGTTGACGCGCTCCAAGAGCGCGATCAACAGCAATAGGGTCTGTTACGTCTAGTTGGAGGATTTCGCAATCAAACCCTTCCTGTTTAAATTTCTGTTGGGCAGCCTCTAGCGTTTCTATCGAGCGAGAAGCTAGTGTGACCTTTGCCCCTATTTGAGATAGAGCCATCGCAGCAAAGAATCCTATACCACGACTTCCTCCTGTTACAAGGGCACGTTGCCCATCTACTCTGAAGTTAGGCGGGGCTATTATCATTTTGCATCTTTTGCCGCAACAGGCTCATACCACGGTAAGTCTGGACGATTACCATATCGACGAACACGAATATTAGCTTGCTCACCATGGCCTGCAAAATTTTCCATATGACACAGACGTGAACAGTACTCGCCCATAGTAGTACTCGCTTCATCTGTGAGGACTCTTTGATATGTACAGGTTTTGATAAATTTCCCCACCCACAACCCGCCTGTATAGCGTGCGTTACGGTTAGTAGGTAGCGTATGGTTTGTGCCAATTACCTTATCACCAAAGCTTACGTTGGTTCTTGGTCCAAGGAAAAGTGCTCCATAGTTCGTCATATTTTTGAGGAAGTAATCTGGATCTTTTGTCATGACTTGAACGTGTTCAAATGCTAAATCATTCGCCGTTTGTAACATCTCTTCCAAGGTATCGCAGACGATGACTTCACCATAGTCAGCCCAGCTTTTCTTTGCAATCTCTGCCGTTGGTAAAATAGATAATTGTCGCTCAACCTCTGCCATTGTTTCTTTCGCTAATTTCTCACTATTTGTAAGAAGAATAGCTGGCGATGTTGGACCATGTTCAGCTTGACCTAAAAGATCTACAGCACAGAGTTCACCATCAACGGAATCATCAGCTATAACTAGTGTTTCAGTTGGACCTGCAAATAAGTCAATACCTACTCGCCCATAGAGTTGACGTTTTGCTTCGGCCACGAACATATTGCCTGGTCCGACAAGCATATCTACAGGAGCGATGCTTTGAGTTCCCACTGCCATGGCAACAACTGCTTGAACTCCACCTAGTACATAAATCTCATCAGCGCCTGCCATTGCCATCGCTGTAACGATAGCAGGGTGTGGGGATCCTTGGAATGGCGGGGCGGTTGAAATGATACGCTTGACCCCTGCAACCTTTGCAGTTAGAACACTCATATGTGCAGAAGCAAGTAGCGGGTATTTGCCACCAGGGATATAACATCCAACAGCGTTCACGGGAATATGTTTATGACCAAGAATGACGCCAGGGTAGGTTTCAACCTCTACATCTTTCATGGAGTCACGCTGGATTTGTGCGAAATTCCGTACTTGCTTTTGCGCAAAGGTAATATCTTCGATTTCTCTTATTGAGAGCGCTTTACGAGCTTTTTCAATATCTGACTGACTCAATCGAAACTCTGATGGATCCCAATTATCAAATTTTTTGCTATATTCACGAACGGCCTCATCACCTTTTACTTCAATATCTTTAATAATTGTTTCAACGGTTTGGCGGACGATAGCATCCTCTTCCAGGCGGATTTTAGAATCTTTACTGCGCTTAAGATATTTGATCATTTTGTCGACTCTTTATTTCTATATGAATATATGGTTGTTTAAAGTATATCTTAATTGCGTATCTAAACTGGGTGACGAGTTATAAAAATTAAAACATTTCTAAGTAAAAATATTTACGCTAGGCCATCCAAGGTCTTTACCTCACATTTTTTGGTGAGAGTTAGCACTCAGAAAGTTATTACTAATTATTTAGTAAATATGCTTTTTAAAAAATTTGAAATATCCTCTAGTTCTTCTGGATGAACACTATGTTCCATAGGGTAGGTATGCCAATCAACTTGGTATCCCTGTTCTCTTAACAAATGAAGAGATGCTTCTCCACGTTGGGGAATAACGACTGGATCCCAAGTGCCATGACCCATAAAAATAGGAGTGCCTAGATTTACCACTTGTTTTTCTATGACAAAAGACTGAGCTAGTGGAAGATATCCAGATAAGGCAATAATGCCAGCCAATCGATGTGGAAAATGTAAGCCAACATGAAGTGCCATAGCACAACCTTGAGAAAAGCCAGCTAAAACAATATTTTCATAGGATATACCGCGATTAAATTCATTCTCAATTAACTTGACAATAGAGATTTCAGAATTTCTAATACCAATAGAATCTTCTTTTCCTACAAGGTCTCTACCGAGAATATCGTACCAAGCAGGCATAACATACCCACCATTAATTGTTACAGGAATACTTGGGGCACTTGGGAAAATAAATCGGATAGCAGGGATGCCCTTAAGGTCTAATTGATTGACGATCGGGACAAAATCATTTCCGTCAGCACCAAGGCCGTGAAGCCAAATAATTGAAATTGTTGGAGAGGGAGCCGTTTCTAGTTCAATGCAAGGAAGAATTTCCATGAGTAATCCATGTGTGAAGGGTTAATTGTAAGTTAAATAGAGTAGTATGAATGTTCGTATTTTGTAACTATAAAAGGGATTTTAATGTCTATTTCTATGTATCAGGCCAGTGTGCCGCGTCTAATCATTGTAATGAATAATTTATCTAATATATTAGATAAAGCGCAAGCTCATGTTGATGCTCGCAAAATAGATGCAACAACGCTCACAGAATTTCGGTTATTTCCAGATATGCTTAATTTTACTCGCCAGATTCAGATTGTCAGTGATACTGCAAAAAGTGTTGTTGCTAGACTGGCTGGCGTGGAGATACCCGCATATGAAGATAACGAAAAGACATTTGCTGACTTAAAGGCTCGCATTGCAAAAACAGTAGCTTTTATTCAAAGTTTTAAACCAGAGCAAATTGATGGTACAGAGGATAAAGATATTGTTACTAAACGGGGGGATAAAGAAACTCATTACAAAGGAATGCAGTTCCTATTAGGGCATGGTATTCCTAATGTCTATTTTCATACGACGACAGCATACAATATCTTGAGACATAATGGGGTAGAGATTGGTAAGCGAGATTACTTAGGAACTTAAGTTGCCTTAAGTTTTCTAATTGGGACTATATGCTAGGCACTCTTATTCGCCCTTATTTTTCTGATCTTTTCTAAGAGAAATAAGGGCAAGAGAAAAAAAGAAACTAAAGCCAAATAGTAAGATTGATAGAGTTGTATTTCCCCCCAAACTTTCTTCAAAAGAAGATCCACCTAATGTTGAAACAACGCTAAATATCAAAAGCGCTGCACCAAAATTTGCGGTGAGAAAAACAATCAACAACTCCTTATCTTGAGTTGGAGAATCCTTACTGTGGTCATTATTTAGCGTTAACATAAAAGCTCCTTAATTGATTTCACATCAACTACGTTACGCTTAAGGCAAACAAAGTCAAGATTGAAGCTATCCTTGGATTTGATTTATGTCATATATTAAGGATGTATTTAAACAAAGAGTCACATATATCTTAGTTGTCAGAAGAGATATAAACCTAGCTCTACTTTGATTTATATCAAGGTTAAGAATCTAAATATACAGTGAAATATAAGCTCTTATTAATCAATAATAAAAGCTGGTATTTATCTATAAATGCAAAATATACTCTTTTCCCCCGAGTTGTTAAAAAAATATGATATTAATGGGCCTAGGTATACATCCTATCCAAGTGCAGATCGATTTTCTGATCAATTTAGCGAGAAAAATTATGTTGCATTATTGAACACATATTCCCAGAATAGATTGCCAATCTCGTTATATGTTCATATCCCTTTTTGCTCAAACATTTGTTATTACTGTGCTTGTAATAAGGTTATTACTAAAGATACAGGAAGAAGTAAAAAATATATTAAATATCTAATAAAAGAATTACAGCTTGTAACTCATCTGATTAAACCAGCCAAAAGCAAGTTGCCCTTAAGTCAATTACATTTGGGGGGTGGAACGCCAACTTTCTTATCGATGGAAGAAATGGGATTGCTCATTAACGAAATTAAGAAACATCTTGACTTTACCAATGATGGTGAGTTTTCAATTGAAATTGATCCTCGAAATGTGAGTAAAGACTACATTTTCTTTTTAAGAGAATTGGGGTTTAATCGAGTGAGTATAGGAGTACAGGATTTTAATGTCGATGTACAAAAAGCAATACATCGCATTCAAACAATTAATGAAACACAAAACATTTTAAATTGGTCTAGAGAGTGTGGATTCAAATCAAGAAGTGTGGATTTGATTTATGGACTACCACATCAAAATGAAGAATCATTTCGAGATACAGTTAAAAAAATTATTGAAATGGATCCCGACAGAATTTCAGTTTATAACTATGCACATATGCCGCATTTATTTAAAGCACAAAGACGAATAAATCAAGAAGATCTCCCTAATGCTGCTACTAAGTTAGCGATTTTAAGTAATACGATTTCACAGTTGATTGATGTGGGATATAAATTTATTGGGATGGACCATTTTTCTAAGGCAACTGATGAACTTTATTTAGCTCAACAAGAAGGAAAATTACATAGAAACTTTCAAGGGTATTCTACGCAAGCAGAGTGCGATATGTTGGCTATAGGCATTACAGCGATAGGAAAAGTTTCCAATGGATATGTACAACACGTAAAAACCCTCGATGAATACTACGCGATCCTAGATTTAGGAATGTTGCCTGTACTTAGGGGTATTGAACTTAACGCTGACGACCTTCTTAGACGAGAGATTATTGGGCAGCTCATGTGTCATTTTGAAATTGATACTACTCGTTTTAATGAGATCTATTGTATTAACTTCGTAGAATATTTTGAAAAAGAATTACGTGAAATTGAAAAATTACAGTCTCATCATTTAGTGGTGTGGGATGGGTTGAAAATTACTATACCTTTACCCGCAAGATTATTGGTAAGAAGAGTTGCCATGATCTTTGATAAATATTTAGGAAATGCTAATGCCTT
>CAIJNI010000055.1 GCA_903821995.1 uncultured beta proteobacterium | reverse complement strand
CCATATTTAGCACTCCTTTAAGTGAGAGATTATCAAAAATCCTCTCTTTTGGAGTGGTACTAAAAATCAGGTCAGTTCAGCCAAAGCAATGCGTATATGGAGGGATTGTGTCAATAATTGCTTCAAATAAGCAAATCAAACCATAACCTACTAGGGCCCAGGCTTAGCCTGGTTGCCAGCTTCTATCAGCTAAGAAACCCAGGGATTGAACTTTTGATCAATATTGATTTACTCACTAGAGAGATAGTTTATCAAAGCAAGCCTATCAGAATCGTTACTCATACCTGAATATGGCATGCGGTTACCGGGCAGAATCTTTTGCGGGTTTTCTAAGAAAACATTAAGAGTATCTTTATTCCAAGTAAGGCCGCTATTTTTTATGGCTGATGAATAGCGAAACCCATTATTGGCTCCGGCTTTTTTATCCAATACCTGAAAGAGAGAAGGTCCAATCTTATTCTCACCTTCTTTTGTGCTGTGGCAGGCAGCGCATGAGGCGAATAGAGCCTCTCCTTCTTTGTCGGTATTTGCATATGCAAGCGTTAACGGAAGGTACAACACAAAAGTTAATAATAAGAAATGGGGCTTACTTTTTTTAAATGCATTTAAGGTAGCCATGTGGTCAATTACGCAGATATTAATCTTCCCGGATTTTTAAGGTAGTTATTTTTAATGGCCGCTACAGACCAATATGCGAGAGCAGCTGCTGGCCCCGTTGGGTTATAAGCAGAGTTATGGGGAAATAAGGATGCGCCCATAATGAAAAGATTATGGGCATCCCAGGATTGACCATATTTATTTACTACGCTATTTGAAGGGTTTGTGCCCATAATAGTTCCGCCAGTGTTATGCGTAGATTGATAGACTGATGAAGACCATGGCGCTATGCGAGGAGCTGGGGCTGTCATCTGCTTTGGATTCATCGATTTACCCAACTTGTCGATCACTTGAGAGCTGAATGTAGACAACTTATGTTCATTTGGCTTGTAGTCAAATGTCATGCGTAGCAGCGGCTTACCAAACGCATTCTTATAAGTTGGGTCAAGATCAAGATAGTTGTAGCGGTTAGCCATTACGCTACCGTTCGATGAAATTCGCATGGAGCGCGAGTACCATTTAGCCATCGACTCCTTCCAGGTACTGCCCCAAGCTGGGGTTCCTGGACTAACCGGGTGATATTCAAGGGGTCGTCCGTGGAACATACCCCCAAATATAGTAGTTCCGCCTACAAAACCTGTACTAGATCTATCAAATTCCCAATTTGAGTGGAAGTCATCCATGACGCTTAGCAGTCCACCGCTAGCCATAAAGGGATTGAAAATTTTATCCTCAAAAAATAATGTGGCATTTGCCCCTGTTTGATATGCGTAATTTTTTCCAATAACACCTTTTTGGGTAATTGGATCGTAAGGAATACCAATCCCCGAACTCAACATTAAGTGAGTATTGGTAAACACATAAGCAGACAGGATAACGAGTTTTGCTGGCTGAAAACACTCTTCGCCAGTGAGCAAATTGGTATAAACGGCGCCAGTAACTCGCTTCTTACTCTTATCCATCTTGATTTCAGTTACCCAGCTATTGGTTCGCAACTCAAATGTTGGTTGTTTGAGTGCAAATGGAATCACCGTGATTAACGGACTACCTTTGGCATTAGCTTCGCAGCCATATTTTTCGCAAAACCCACAGTATTGACATTGCCCAAGTTGCGCACCATCAGGATTCGTGTAAGGTTTTGAGGCATTTGCTGCGGGCATAGGGAATGGGTTGTACCCCATATTTTTAGCGGCACTAGAAAATAAGTCGTTGGCTAAACTGGAATTTAAGGGAGGTAGTGGGTAATCAGACTGACGAATTGCCTCATAAGGATTGCCACCGGCCTGAATTTGGCCATTAACATTTCCTGCCCTCCCAGAGACACCGGCCGTTCTCTCAAATTTTTCATAAAAAGGCTCAAGCTCTGAGTAGCTCACCCCCCAATCTTGAATGGTCATATCTTTAGGTATAAAAGATTTTCCATAGCGATCTTCGTATAAAGTTCGGATTTTAAATTCCATATCCGTCCAACGCCAAGTTTGGCCATTCCAATGAACCCCAGCGCCACCTAACCCATCACCCGGGGTGAATGAGCCTAGCCGCCTCATAGGTAATGCTTTTTCATCTATCTTGTTTCGAACGGTAACGGTGTCCTTCTTAACATCCTGCGCTAGACCTGTGCGCGAATGATATTCAAGTTCGTCACGAATATGAGGGACCGAAAAATCTTCCTCAGGTGTTCTTGGAGCCCCTCGCTCCAATCCAACGACGGTGAGCCCTGCCTCGGATAACTCTTTTGAGGCAATGCCTCCTGTCCAACCCATACCAATAACTAGGACATCAACTTCGGGGAAAATTTTCATCTCGTTTAACTCACGTCCTGAATGCTAAAAGTTTTGGCGGTGTATGGTTTATTTTTATAGGTAGAGATATTATTTGCATGTGTCGCGACAACACCTGGAAAACCTATCATTTTCCAAGCTTGTTTATTTGCATTGCCAGCATAAATGGGGTCAGAAAAGAACCCTTCAACGACTGTTTGATACACCAAATCAAAAAATACTTTCGATGGGGGGCCGTTTAAGAATTGAATTTTTCCGGCTTGCATTGCCTTCAAATACTCTTCTTTCTGGCTTTGATTAAGCACTGCAAACTTGTTCCCGTAATTTTTTTCACAATAAGAATTTGAAGCCGCAATTCCAGACCGGTAAAGTTGTGCGGGAGTCAATGGAAGTTGGTATCCCTGAGTGGGCGTACCGCGCTCCCATGGCCCATCAAGATATAGGCGATCACCCTTTCCCCAGCCGTCATTAAGAGCGCGATCAATAAAAAGATTCACCCCAAGATCTGACCCGCTCGGGGTGAGGTGATCTGCTGGAATCATATGATTTACCACTGCCTCTATCCAATCTGCTTCATTGGGGGTGAAAAAAACGTAGCTCGGATTAGTTGTTCCCGATTCTTTTCCATTGGAGATTGATTGGGCCGTTACTTGACTTGGGCTTAATACTCCTGAGCCAACACCAATCCCTCCAATAAAAGCACCCTTAAGAAGGTTTCGTCTACTATCTTTAAAGATGAGCTTTGAATCTTTAGTCATTTGAATGCCTTTGGCTTTAGCCACGTTAATAAGCTTAGTTTCTTGTTACAGCAATCAAACCAGCCTTTGAAATCACTTCAGCAACATCAGGGGAGCTTAAGAAACGAATCAAACTTGCTCCAGCCTCTGGTTGACGTGTGTTAGCAGTAAGTGCGCCAGCAAAACTAAATCCTGGCTGAAGTTCTGCGGGGATAGGGCCTAAAAAAGTAATGCCAGGCGTATGAATGATTTCACTCACCTGCTGAAAACCAATCTCCGCTTCGCCACGTGCAACTACTGCAGCTACCGCCTCTCCAGAAGGAGGGCCTCTAACCTTAAAAGCCTTGCCTTTCACCTGCTCAACAATGCCAAGCTTACTAAACATCGTATTGGCGATATACGTACCGCTTCCGCTATCGGAATAAGCAATTGATTTTGCATTGAGCAAGGTATTGCGAAAAGCATCAGTAGAAATAATGTCTGGCTTTGCGGCACCCAACTTCACGGCAGCTCCTATTTGAGATAGTGCGAGCACAGTAATTGAGTCTAGCTTTACCAATCCACGCTTTCCTAAGCTCTCTGCAGATTCACCATCTAAGATCACCACATCAGCCTGTTGCCCCTGGCTCAGTCGTGTAGGGATCGCCTCCGGTGAATCTCCGATAGATGGCCCCCGAATAGTAATGAGCTTATTTCCTGTACTACTCTCAAATAAGGGCGCAAGCTGGTGATATACCCCATAAAATCCAGCTGAGATCATGACCGTAACATCGGATGCTAGGGCAGGCTTGATTGGTAACAGCACAATAAAGCACGAACACACTAAGTGTCGGAGAGTAAGTTGTAGAATCATTGAGTCAATCCAAATTCATGAAAGCGTTAGCGTACTTGCTCCAATACCGTACCTCGATCAATCGAGAATACTGAACTGCTGTCAATTTAGGTCCACGACCAAAGAGAGTCTTTCTATAGTAAATCATTGCAGCAACATGGGTTGATTTTGTATT
>CAIJNI010000054.1 GCA_903821995.1 uncultured beta proteobacterium | reverse complement strand
TCTAACTCAGTTACTCGTGCTTGTTGTTGTAATACACTGTTGGCACGTTGCTGAATTAAGACTTGTAGCTTACGTTTTTAGACAGAGCACGCTGTTGTGCTAATATAAAAGTAGAATTTATTTTTTATTCAGAAGAGTTATATTTATTTTAATGGTTTATAGGACTATTTTGTAATCCTATGAGTCACTTAAATGCATCAAATGATGACTTGTTTGCCACTCATGGTAACCTCTCGACCAAGTTGTCAAAACTAACTTCAGTACCGGGTTACCCAACCAAGCTAAAAATATACCTGACGAACTCCTCACCATATTGGCAAGTAAGATGTTATTTTCTTGGCAAGGTCATTGTGCGCTCATTAAAAACGACAAGTAAACGAGATGCAATTCGGTTAGCTAAAATCTTTTTCAATCAATGTCTAATGAAGCAATGCAAGGATCCCATTGAATACGTCCCTGTCTATGAGGTCTCTACACACACAATTGAAGTTGTAGCAGCCACGATGCTGCGAAGTGAAGAAGCTAAGGTCAGTCGCGCAGAAATTTCCTCTCACTCCTATACCATGCTCTGCTCCCGTATCCGAAAACACGTCTTACCTTTTTTTTCTAAAATTCCTGTTGAACATATTAACTATGGACATATTGAGAGTTTCTTAAATTTTCTTTCTGCGAAGAGCTATAAGCCAATGACCATATCTCAATATTTAACGGCTCTTCGTAAGGTCCTCAACACGGCTCACGCTAATGGCTTTATCCCTCAAGTACCGCAATTCCCAAAGATTAGAGTCACAAGCACAGCGCGAGGAAACTTTAGTGCTACTGAATATCTTGAATTGCTTCACTGCGCTAAAAAATTACAATCATTACCAGAGACTCCCGTACGTATTACCCACAGAAATACTCGCAACGGTATTTATGCCTTATCCAATAAGATCCCAGGTGAAATGGCTTGGCTCATTGGTTTTATGGTTAATAGTTTTGTGAGACCTGTTGACGTTAAATTAATTCAGCATAAGCACGTAGAAATAATTAGAGGGGAGCACTGTTATTTAAGGTTATCTTTGCCAGAAACTAAACGGCATAAAAGTCAGGTCATCTCACTACCGGCAGGGGTACGAATCTATGAAAAACTCTACGATCATTTTAATGAGCAAGGTTTAGCAAAACCCGATGATTATTTATTTTTACCTAAGGTGCATGACCGCCAGGCAGCCATTACACTTTTAGAAAATAATTTTAGGACCATACTCATACATACAAACTTAAGATTTGGCACTCAAGGGCAACGCCGCTCTTTGTATTCCCTTCGTCATAGTGCTATTACATTTCGCTTGCTGTATGGCAAGGGCATTGATCTTCTTACGCTCGCTAGAAATGCGAGAACCAGCTTAGAAATGGTCGATAAGTTTTACGCCAGTGAACTGACAGCAGAGATGAACGTCGGCATGCTTCATAGCCGCAGATGAGAAGCCAAGAAAACCAGAGGGTAAGTAAGGATTTGGTGCCCCATGTCCGACTCGAACAGACCACCTACTGATTACAAATCAGTTGCTCTACCAGATGAGCTAATGGGGCATTTAAAGAATAAGTATTTTAAACTATTTAACGAGCTTTAGATGAGATTTTGTTTTTGGAGCCTCTTTTTGTTCACTCGAGCTTTTATTTGAGTTGCCCGGCGGTGTATCTGTTGGAATATTTACAGGAAAGCTCATGCCTTGACTGTTCTCTTTAGAGTAGATCGCCATGACATGGGTTACCGGGAACATAATATCGCGTGCAACGCCCGAAAAACGGGCTTTAAATGAGATATATTCATTACCTAGCTCAAGATCTTTACAAGCCGAGGGAGCTAGGTTGAGAACAATCTCATTATTCTTAACAAACTCAAATGGTACCTGAACGTTTTGGTCAACAAATATAGAGATGTAAGGCGTATACGAGTTATCAACACACCAATCGAACAAAGCCCTAATCAAATAGGGCTTTGTACTTTGAATCGTCTCTTTTTTACTAGAGTCACTACCAAAAAAATTGCCCATTGTTATCTACGCATAACTTTTTCTGAAGGTGTTAAGGCTTCTATGTAAGCTGGGCGACTAAAAATTCTCTCAGCATATTTTAGTAATGGTGCAGCATTACGGGATAAATCAATGCCGTAATGCTCTAAACGCCACAAAAGTGGAGCAATAGCCACATCAAGCATCGAAAACTCTTCACCCAAAATGTACTTGTACTTAGTAAAAATAGGGGCGAGTTCAGTTAATTTATTTCTGATCTCTAAACGAGCTTTGGCAAGCTCAGGTGCAGCCATATTCCCTTTTTGATTTTCAATTGCAGAAACATGAACAAAAAGTTCTTTTTCTAAATTAAAGAGGAATAAACGCGCACGAGCTCTAGCCAATGGATCTGGCGGCATTAACTGTGGATGCGGAAAGCGCTCATCAATGTACTCATTAATGATGTTTGATTCATACAGAATAAGTTCGCGTTCAACCAAAATTGGAACTTGGCCATACGGACTCATCACTGAAATATCTTCAGGCTTATTAAAAAGATCGACGTCACGGATTTCAAAATCCATGCCTTTTTCGAATAAAACAAAACGACAGCGTTGTGAAAATGGGCAGTTAGTCCCCGAGTATAAAACCATCATAGGATGTTTTCCTTATCAACCAAAATAAAAAAAGGCAGAAGACCTACGCCGTCTGCCTAGAACACTTTCAAAGAGTATTAATGAATACTTTTCCAGTATGCTTTGTTTAAGCGCCAAGCAAAAACAGTGAAGATAGCCAAGAATAGTAACACAACTACGCCAATTCTCTTACGTTCTAGCTGAACTGGCTCACTCATCCAAGTCATAAATGCTACTAAATCACCAATATTATCGTCATATTCTTGGAGCTTCATCTTGCCTGGTGTAAGTTGCTCAAATCCAGCAAATACATGCTCCATTTTACCCTCTTCATGAGGGTTTTTGACCTCTTGGTACTTCACATTACGCATACCTTGAAGTTCCCATAAAACATGGGGCATACCTACATTCGGATAAACCATATTGTTCCAACCCGTAGGACGATTTTCATCACGATAAAAGGTTCTTAGATAGGTATAGATCCAATCAGCACCTCTGGAGCGAACTTCAACGGACAAGTCTGGGGGAAGTGCCCCAAACCATTCTTTCGCATCTTTTGCCGATAAAGAGACCTTCATTAAATCACCAACTTTTTCACCACTGAATAAAAGGTTTTCTTTAATTTGCTCATCAGTTAAGCCAATATCGCGTAAGCGGTTGTAACGCATACTCTGAGCACTGTGGCAATTCAAACAATAATTTACAAAAAGCTTTGCGCCATTTTGCAATGAAGACATATTGTTTAATCGATTCGGTGCTTTATCTAAGGGATAACCAACTTCATTGGCATTAGCCGCCAAAATCAATGAAGAAATCGCAACAGAAAGCAGTACTTTTGCAAGCTGCTTAAAAAATGTATTTGATGAGAATAGAGTCATTTTTGGTCTTATATAAGGTCTGATCAATGCGCTTCAAAAGTCACGCGACTTGGAACTGGTTTGAACTCACCCAACTTGCTCCAAAAAGGCATCCCTAAGAAAAACCCAAAATAAATCAATGTACAGAATTGAGAGAGTTTTTCAAAGATCGGTGATGGTGGTTGAATACCTAAATAACCCAGAATCACAAAGGAGATTACAAAAATTCCGTAAATATATTTGTGAAAACCAGGACGATAGCGAATTGATTTAACTGCTGAGTTATCTAACCAAGGTAGGAAGAAAATAATAACAACTGAACCACCCATCACAAGAACGCCCCAAAATTTAGCATCTAGGAAATGAAACCCCACACCGAGAATAGCCAAGACCGCAGCAAATATTACTTTAGTCCGCAATGCCTTGCCTCTTGATGCTAACCAGAGTAATCCCGCTGCAAATAGCCACATCGGTAAGAGGAACTGTGTAGTTGTTGCACGCAACATCGAATAGAAGGGCGTGAAGTACCAGACCGGAGCAATGTGAGCAGGTGTTTGCAATGGATTTGCTGGAACGAAGTTATTGGCTTCGAGGAAATAACCGCCCATTTCGGGAGCAAAGAAGACAATAAAGGCAAAAATCATAAGGAAAACACCCAAGCCCATCACATCATGAACTGAATAGAAAGGGTGAAAAGGAATACCATCTAAAGGTATACCTTTGTCATCTAGGTTTTCTTTAATCTCAACTCCGTCTGGGTTGTTGGAACCAACATCATGCAGTGCAAGAATGTGAGCTGCGACTAAACCAATGAGAACAAGAGGGATCGCGATGACATGGAACGAGAAAAAGCGATTCAAAGTAGCGTCACCAACCACATAATCCCCACGAATCCATAAGGAAAGGTCCGGTCCGATCAAGGGAATTGCTGAGAACAAGTTAACAATAACTTGAGCGCCCCAGTAGGACATTTGGCCCCAAGGCAGGAGATAACCAAAGAAGGCTTCAGCCATCAACAATAAGAAAATGCCACAACCAAACATCCATACAAGCTCACGTGGCTTACGGTATGAGCCATAAATGAGCCCACGGAACATGTGCATGTAGATAACAATAAAGAACATCGAGGCACCCGTGGAATGCATATAGCGAACCAACCAGCCCCAAGGGACTTCACGCATGATGTATTCAACGGACTGGAAAGCTTTTTCGGCGTCAGGCTTGTAATGCATGACGAGGAAAATCCCTGTCACAATTTGCAAAGCTAAAACAACAATAGCTAAACTTCCAAAAAAATACCAGAAATTAAAGTTTTTCGGGGCATAGTACTCCGATAAATGGGCTTTATAGAACACTCCCATTGAAGGAAAGCGATCGTTAAGCCAAGTCCCTACTTTTTGGACTGTACTCGCATCTGCGGGTAATTTTGTTTCATGAAAGGCCATATTGAACTATTCCTTAAGCTTTTTTATCTTCACCAATCAAAATCTTGGTGTCGCTGAGGTACATGTGAGGAGGAACTTCCAGATTATCTGGAGCTGGTTTATTTTTAAATACCCTTCCGGCTAAATCAAATGTCGATCCGTGGCACGGGCATAGGAATCCACCTTGCCAGTCTTCAGGTAAGGAAGGCTGTGCTCCTGGTTGAAATTTTGCTGAGGGTGAACATCCTAAGTGTGAGCAAATGCCAACTGCAACTAAATACTCGGGTTTAATCGAACGATATTCGTTACGAGCATATTCTGGCGTCAATGCATCAGGAGTTCTCTGAGATTTAGGATCCGCTAAATTGCCATCATTCTTAGCTAGGTCAGAAACCTGCTCTGGCGTGCGGCGAACAATCCAAACTGGCTTTCCGCGCCATTCAATGGTCCGTAATTCTCCTGGCTGCATGCCAGTAATATCCATTTCAACAGGTGCACCAGCTGCTTTAGCGCGCTCAGAAGGCGCAAATGTATTGACTAAAGGCAAAACTAAAGCTGTGCCTCCAACGCCGCCCATAACAGAAGTAGCGATCAGCCAATTTCGTCTTTCTTTGTCCATCTTGGGGTCTAGTACATTTGTATTTTGTTCGGTGCTCATACGATCTCGATTTTTCAGTGTTTTCCCTAGGATCTATTATATCTAAGGTCTATAAAATTCGTAAAAACTTCTATGAAAGTTCACATAATTTTAGTAAATTGAATTGTAATTCAATTTATATGACTTAACTTTATAAAAGGAAACCAGTAATGAGCATGATGAGTGAGTTTAAAGAATTTGCCCTGAAAGGCAATGTAATGGATTTGGCTGTTGGGGTAATTATTGGCGGCGCTTTTGGCAAGATTGTTGACTCTTTAGTGGCAGACATCATCATGCCCGTTTTGTCACTCTTATCCGGTGGACACCTTGATTTCACAAACTTGTTTATTATTTTAGGCACCGTCCCCGAAGGCATAGTGCATACTCATGACGCCCTTAAGAAAGCAGGGGTTCCACTTTTTTCCTATGGCAGTTTCATCACTGTTTCGCTTAACTTTGTCATCTTGGCCTTTGTTATTTTTCATCTCGTCAAAGTCATGAACCACTTACGAAATGTGGTTGATAATGCGCCAGTAGAGCCCACCCCTGAACCCGAGGTAGTTACTCCAGAAGATATTTTATTACTTAGAGAAATTCGGGACCAGTTAAAAAAGTAATAAAAGATCCTAAACAGGATTAGGGATATCAATAAATCTATTTCTAATCCCAAAATGGGTTGCTAGCTTCTCCCCTAATGCGAAAATACCGTAGCGCTCAGTCGCATGGTGCCCCGCTGATATATAAGCTGTACCTGACTCACGAGCTAGATGAGTCGTTTGTTCAGAGATCTCTCCGCTGATATATAAATCAGCGCCAAGATCGACCGCTTGGGCAAAATATCCTTGAGCAGCCCCCGTGCACCAAGCTACCGTTTTAATTGGGCGATCTAACTCGCCAATCACGATTGGTTTACGTTTGAGTTTTTCTTCTACATGATAGGCAAAGCCACCCAAATGAAGTTGCTTGCCTTTAATCTTTTTGACTTCGCCATGCCATATCATCGGTTGATCAACGCTTTGACCCAGCACCTTAATACCTAATACTTTCGCTAACTGGGCGTTATTACCAAGTTCAGGATGGCAATCTAGAGGTAGATGATAGGCATACAAGTTAATATCATGCGCCAAAAGTAGCTTTAGGCGCTGATGCAGCTGCCCAACAATTTGTGGGTTGTCGTTTTTCCAAAACCACCCATGGTGAACCACTATGGCATCAGCCCGATGCTCTATGGCAGCTTCTATCAGAGCCAGAGTAGCGCTAACGCCAGTGATAACATGGTTTATTTGTTTTTTACCCTGCACCTGTAGTCCATTTGGGCAATAGTCTTTAAAATGAGATATCTTGAGTAAGTCATTCAGGTATGCTGTCAGTTCAAGTCGCGTACAAGTGGCTGTTTTCATGATTGAGCTTTAATGGGTTAAGAAATTAGAGAGATTTAAAAATATGACGAAACGTTTATGGTTGCTTTTTTCACAAGTTGTGACAATCTTGATTGCGGTTTTTTTTGTTGTTTCTACTTTAAAGCCTTCTTGGCTTTCGGGAAACCCTTTTAATCACTTAATCAGTTCGGTTTCGGTCAAAGAAGCTGGAAATAGTCTTGCTCTTGCACCCGGATCCTATCATGATGCGGTTCGCTTATCTATGCCGGCAGTGGTTAATGTGCTCAGTACAAAAAATGCAAATCCATTAGCTAAACCAGGCAAGCCTAATAATCCACACAAACAAGGTAAACCAAAAGATCCCGAAGAGTTATTTAACTTTTTCTTTGGAGACCCGAATAATCAGCCTGATAACCAACCTGAAGGAAGCACTGGCTCAGGCGTGCTCATTAGTAAAGAAGGCCTCATCCTAACCAATCACCACGTGATTGAAGGTGCAGATAAGATTGAAGTTGCATTTGGTGATGGTCGTACTACAACCGCTAAAGTGATTGGGAGCGACCCAGATACTGATATCGCCGTTTTAAAAATTGACCTTCCTAACCTGCCTGAGCCCATTGTTTTAGCAAATTTTGATTCCGTTCATGTCGGCGATGTAGTTCTTGCTATTGGAAACCCTTTTGGTGTTGGACAAACGGTGACTTCCGGAATAGTCTCAGCTCTTGGCCGTGACCATTTAGGTATTAATACCTTTGAGAATTTTATTCAAACCGACGCCGCAATTAACCCTGGAAATTCTGGTGGGGCATTAATTGATACGCAAGGTCATTTAATCGGCATTAACACAGCAATTTATTCTAAAAGTGGTGGTTCGATGGGAATTGGTTTTGCCATTCCTGTCAACCTAGCCAAACAAATTATGGAATCCATTGTCGCCAATGGTAAAGTGACGAGAGGTTGGGTTGGCGTTGAGCCAGTAGACTTAACCCCTGAAGTGGTTAAAAACTTTAAAGTTCCCGAAGGGTCAACTGGGGTTCTGATCGGTGGAGTTCTTAAAGGGGGGCCTGCTGAGACTGGTGGTGTAAAACCCGGAGATGTCCTCAAAGGCGTAAATGACAAGCCCATTAAAGATGTTCGTGAATTACTCAATGCTGTAGCTTCCCTTGTGCCCGGTAGTCAAGCTAAATTGCTGATTCAACGATCAGGGGCTGAGCAAATCATTAACGTGCAAATTGGTACTAGACCCTCCCAACAAGTTATTAATAAGTAACGAGGCCCATTAAGATAGGATCAACATTGGTTCGGTTTTGGCTAATCAAATAAAATCAAACGTGGATATGGTGTCACGCAGTTTAGCTGCTGTTTGGCACCCTTGTACTCAGATGAAGCATCATGAGACGATCCCACTCATACCACTCAAATCTGGAAAAGGTATTTGGCTTTACGATGCACAGGGTAATCGTTATCTGGATGCGATTAGTTCTTGGTGGACTAATTTATTTGGACACACCCACCCTTCTATCACCGGCGCTATCAAAACTCAATTAGATACCTTAGAACACGCCATGCTCGCTGGATGTACGCATGAACCCGTCATTGAATTATCTGAACGTCTAGGTCAAAAAACTAACGGGCAGCTAGGCCATGCCTTTTATGCATCCGACGGCGCATCTGCCGTTGAGATTGCTCTAAAAATGAGTTTTCATTATTGGCGTAATGTTGGCAAGTCTTCAAAAACAGAGTTTGTCGCACTAGAAAATAGTTACCATGGTGAGACTTTAGGCGCTCTGAGCGTTACGGATGTTGCTTTATTTAAAGACACTTATCAATCTTTACTAAAAGTGTCTCATTTAACACTGGCTCCAGATAACCGCCATGCGACTGAACAACTCACTGAAATTGATATTGCAATTAATGCAGCAAAGAACTTAGAAGAAATCTTAGAAATACATCATGACACAATTGCTGCAGTTATTCTTGAGCCCCTAGTACAATGCGCTACCGGCATGGTGATGCATCACCCAGAGTATCTGAAGTTAGTCAGACAACTGTGTGACCAATACCACGTTCATTTAATAGCAGATGAGATCGCGGTAGGTTGTGGACGCACGGGAACTTTTTTTGCTTGTGAACAAGCAGGGATCTGGCCTGATTTACTTACGCTTTCAAAAGGAATTAGCGGGGGCTATTTACCACTTTCGGTTTGTCTATCCTCAGATCAAATTTATCAGTCTTTTTATCACGATACGTTTAGCCGTGGATTCTTACATTCGCATTCCTTTACAGGAAACCCTTTAGCATGTGCGGCCGCTAATGCCACTCTTGATTTATTTGATCAATTAAACACATTAGAGAATAACAAGCTCCTAGGTGCTCATCTAGATCAAGCTTTTGCTTGGGTCAATGCGGACTCTCGCTTTAGTCATCTAAGACGTTGTGGAATGATCTTGGCTTTTGATTATATGAACTCGCCACCCACATTTTCTAGAGATATCTTTACCCATGGATTAGAGCAAGAGATTTTAATTAGACCCATTGGAAATACGGTTTACATCATGCCCCCTTATGTTATCTCGATGGATGAAATTGATTTCCTGTCTAGCGCCATCAGAAAGTGTGTATGACAAGTAATCGTTTTATCCGAGCCATTGAGAATCAAATCACGGATTTAGATTCGAAGACCCTTAAAAGAGTATTAAAAACAATTCAGGGTCCTAACGACGTTATCTTAAAAATTGATGGGAAAGATATTTTGAGCTTTTGTAGTAATGATTATCTAGGCCTATCAAACCATCCTGATATTAAATCTGCTATTAAAACTGGTCTTGATCATTTCGGTATCGGTAGTGGCGCATCTCATCTGATTAGTGGGCATTCACAAGCGCATGTGGATTTAGAAAAGAAGCTTGCTTCATTTCAGGCAGCTAGCATTCCTCAGGCTAAAGCACTTTTTTTAAGCACGGGGTACATGGCTAATCTAGCTTGTATCACAGCCTTGTGTGCTTCTCATGAAAACACCATCATTTACTCGGATGAACTGAATCACGCCTCATTAATTGACGGCATAAGGCTTGCAGGCGCTCAATCTCATGTTGAGAAACATATTTATCCGCATGATGATCTTGTCCAACTTGAAAGCTTATTAAGCACCAAACCTGTGGCAAATAATCAGAATACTCTTTCACTGATTGTCACCGATGGCGTATTTAGTATGGATGGGGATATGGCCGACGTGAAGGGACTCCTTCATCTTGCGCAAAAATATGATGCTTTGCTTCTCATTGATGACGCACATGGATTTGGAGTTTTAGGCACAAAAGGATACGGAATTCTTGAGGAGAATGATATTTCATCTGACCGGATCATTTATATGGGAACCTTAGGTAAAGCAGCTGGCATCAGCGGTGCATTTATTGTTGCCCACGAATCTATCACTGAATGGATCATACAAAAAGCTCGCTCTTATATATACACAACTGCTGCGCCTCCAGCATTATCTTATGGGCTTCTAACGAGCCTAAATATCATTGATGCTCAAGATGGCGCAAAGCGCAGAGTCCACCTTAACCACTTAATTACTTATTTTAAAAAAAATATTACCTTAAAACGTTGGAAAGTAGTGTCCTCTAATACTCCTATTCAGCCAATCATTATTGGAAGTAATGAAGAAGCCTTGAAAATAACAGAAGAACTCAAAAAACTTGGGCTATATATACCTGCCATTCGTCCACCAACGGTTCCAGTTAATACAGCTCGCTTAAGGATTACCTTTTCAGCTGCGCACTCCATTGAGCAGGTTCAATATTTAATCAATTCACTTCATCAGATTGAGGCCGAACTTGAATCCATCTAAGGGATACTTCATTACAGGAACGGATACTGAGGTTGGGAAAACCTTAGTTGCTGGGGCAATGATTTTGAAACTAAGAGCGCTGGGCCTTCATTGTTTAGCCTATAAGCCAGTCGTCGCTGGAGTCAATCCTAAAATAGGACTCAACGATGATCTTGAAACACTTCTTGCTGCTATGGGAGAGAGTCATGGCCTTATCCCGCAGGATATTTGCCCCTACATTTTGAACGAAGCCATTGCACCCCATATCGCAGCAAATTATCAGGGAGTTTCTCTCTCTCTTGAAGTTATGTTGGAAAAATTCCGGCCATTACAAGAACAATCTGATGCAATGATTGTTGAAGGGGCTGGTGGATTTTTGGTCCCTATTAATGAAAAATATACGCTAGGTGATTTTGCCCAGCGAATTAACCTTGAAGTTATCCTTGTTGTTGGAATGAAACTGGGATGTATCAACCATGCTTTACTCACAGTAAAGGCGATTGAAGAAAAAGGCTTAAAACTAGCTGGTTGGATTGGAAATTCATTACAAGAGCCAATGCCC
>CAIJNI010000053.1 GCA_903821995.1 uncultured beta proteobacterium | reverse complement strand
TATGATTTGAGCGGAAATCTTTTATGGGCGAAAGCCCCCTCATTTGGAGAATGTCAGCCATTAGCGATTACTACGGATCCAAGTGGAAACTTATATCTGTACGGGACATTTTCCACAGACAGTATTGGTTTTGACGCTCAGTTTGAAACTAATCCATTGTACAACAGTTCCATGCCTTGGATTAATAGTTGCTATTTTCTTGCAAAATTTGATGTAAGCGGTAATGTAATTTGGCTTAAGTCAGGAACAACATTAGCATCAACAGCTAGCAGTTTTGTATATGGTGGCGTCGCAACTGACTTAGGTAGCAATATTTATATTACAGGCTCCTATTCTGATGCAACAATTCAAATTGGCACGTATACATTAACTAATGCCGGTGGTGACGACATCTTTGTAGCAAAATATGACGAAAGCGGAAACGTTATTTGGGCAAAATCATTTGGTGGTGATGGTCAGGACGACGTTTATGGTATCGCTGTAAGTAAAGATGACAAAGTGTACCTCACTGGGAACTACGGTTCGTCAACAATCAGCTTGGGCAGCACAATACTTTCATATTCCGGGTCTCATCCCACTAGCGGGGGAACATTTAATGATGTGTTTCTAACATCATTAGATACCTCTGGAAACCCTACCTGGGCAAAGAATTCGTTTGGAAATGCCGATGTATTCAATATTGCAATAGATTTTCAGAACAATATTTATGTTGGATGAAAAGTTAGTGATACCGTTATTGCCTTTAGTGCACTTAGCTTCCACGGTAGCAATCTTGCAACTGCAGCTTTCCTTACAAAGTATGATTACAATGGTAATGTTACATGGTCCAAAATGCTGCCACAGGGTAGTGCAACCGGCTCACGCAATATTGCATATGGTCTAACCGTGGATAGTTCTAATAGTATATGGATTTGTGGTTCATTAGGCGGCCATGCAATGGGAAGTATTTTACTTGACAGCTTAGTTGTTTTATTGCCTCCTATAGCTAGTACGGACGCCATATTTATAGCACAATACTCACAAATTGGAGAATTGATACATTATGAGGCGCTCCCGACTGGTGGTGATGATAACATCAACATTTCGGCAGATAAAATTGGCAACATATATATTTGCGGTGACATGGAGGGTATTGATCCATTTATCATAGGGCAAGATTCACTTCACCTTTATAATGATGAATCGGAAGGTATGTTTGTCGCGAAATATGGCTCTAACTATCTTGTGGGAATACAAAAATTGACACAACCTAGAGGGCAAATAAGTATTTTCCCAAATCCTACCGATAAGGAAATAAACATCAACTCGACAGAAGTAATAAAAAGCGTTGAAATTGAAAATGTTTTAGGACAAATATTGTATCGCAATTCCTTCAATAGCGAAAAGATTATGGTAAGTGTAAATAATTTTCCAAATGGTATCTACCTAATCAAAATTAATGGGACGGAAGTTCGGAAATTTGTGAAGGAATGAAACTTTTCTTACACCTTTTCACTTAAAAGATACAATGTATCAGGACTGAAATCAAGAGGGGCGGGGGGATTGTGCCATCAAGCTCTCTTATTTTAGCCAGACCATCCCATTTAAGCGTGGGATAATCGTCAAGGCTAACGGAGTTAAATACATCGGGTTTCTTTAATGCAGGAAAATCCGGTAATAATGAATCGAAGTTTATTTTCCTTCTTTCACCATTTTCAAAGACAACGGTAATGGTATAAGGCTGTATGGCAAATATCGATGTTATAAAATGCATTGTTTCTACTTTAAAGGTTCTATGCTTAAGCTGCTTTCTTATTTGTTGTTCCACGCACAGTTGCCTTTACAGTTTGTTTAGGTAGTTCAGCCTCTTTTCGTTGAAATTTCACAATCGTCATTAACTCAACACCCAATGCCTTTTCAAGTTTTGCAATAGTTTCGAGAGTCAGATTTTCGTGGCCCTTCACAATATTATTTACATATTGTGGCGTCACATTCATTAAATCAGCAAGTTTTTTCTGAGTGAGCTTTTTTTCGTCCAGTGCCTCCAGCACTTCAAATGCTATTGCTTGCGATTTTTTCAACCAGGCTCGGTTTTCACGCCGCCATTGTGCTTTTTCTCCCCATTCGCTGCTTTCCCCTTTACTTAATTCAC
>CAIJNI010000052.1 GCA_903821995.1 uncultured beta proteobacterium | reverse complement strand
TTTATCGCTTTCAATAACCTCGACGATACTAGCAATTTGCAGGCTAGAAAATACCTTAGCTAATGAAAAACACTCTACAAGCGTAAGAACTCTCAGAAAGTATGCTGCCGCAGTTGGAAAGAAGATGGAGCTTCACTTAATCTAAAAACTCATCCGCTGATTTTGGCGAAGAGCCTGAATTAATGGAAAAATTATGGCAAAAGTGGCGGAGAGGGCGGGATTCGAACCCGCGGTAGGTTTAACCCTACGCACGCTTTCCAGGCGTGTGACTTAAACCGCTCATCCACCTCTCCGCAGAATTAACTATTATACGTTCTAAATGCCCATTAATGAAACATAAGAGTTCCTGAGACCAATAACTTTCTATTAGAGTTGATTTAGAGAATTTTAATAAAGATAGAAAATCTGTCTTTGTTGGTGACTCAATACGAAATACCAACTTTTACATCTTTCTCTTTTGATGCTTGGATCTTAAATGCTTGTGTCAAAACACTGGTTATCACATTTGCAAAGAAAGATCCTCCCCAAGAACTATAGCGATCAACATGCTCTTGATTCAGATATAAAGTTCCTACAGCTTTATTCATAGACAAAACATCTTGCATGATTTGCTTCATCAAAAGCTGAGTTGGTTCATCAAGCCAAGTACTTCCAAAACCATGCGAATGCGCTAAATCATTCGGCCCTATAAAAACGGCATCAACACCCTCTACTCCAGCAATCGCTTTTGCATTTTTTACGCCTTCTGGAGTCTCAATCATCGGAATGAGTGCAATGCCTGCGTTGCAATCTTTAATATACTGATCGCCACCAAACGCACCATAACCAGCACTGCGAACACTAAAAGCTACACCACGATGACCCATCGGTGGAAACCTTACGCTATCAACTAAGGCCTTAGCCTGCTCTGCTGATTCAACACCTGGAATAACAAGTCCACTTGCCCCCATATCAAGTACTCGAGCTATATTTCTTGGAAAGCATCTAACCCAAGGAGTAATCCCAGCAGCCCTTGCAGCTGTAATCATATAATGCGTCGTTTCATGGTCTGCACTTCCGTGCTCATTATCGATAATCACAAAATCAAATCCGGCAAACGCCATCATCTCAACTAAAGGAGCACTATTTAAACCATTAAATAAGCCTCGGAGAGGTTTTCTTGCTTTTAAAGAAGGTGTTAAAGATAAATCAACAGGTTTGATGGCAGTCATATAAGGTCTCTTTTAATATTTATTGAGGTAGATTAATTAATCTTGTTATTTGAACCTTAGGGGATTTTAACCCAGGGATTTGTAAGAAATGCTTTATTTAGCTAATTCTAAGATCAAGTTACAGAGGTTTATTCCCATTAGGTGATACCTGACAAGCCCGTTGCTCTATACGCTCATAAGCACTACCATGTTCAGTGGCCTGCCATTTCAGATTTTGCGTCGTCCAGACTTTTTTTCCTTTTGCATATCTTTTTGCATACCATTCAACTTGACCCAATTTCAACTGATGAGTCTTACATTGAAATTCCAAATACTCAACTTCAGACAAATGAGGCTTATTTAAATCGTTATTTGTCTTGTGAAAGTTATACAAAGCCCGCACTCTAGAAACATCTGCAATTTGTTGAATATTTAAATCATCTATATAAATAGTGACACCTTCAGATGTATTTTGTCCAACCTCTTTCCAGATTGCCTTCATTTTTTTTAAAGTAGGCACTGGATCACTGCCCTGTTGTACATTTACCTCCTTAGCATATAACCCCACTGAGGAAACCAACCCAATCAGAGTTGCAACAATAAAATAATTTAACTTTTTATTCTTCATCATCCAAACAATTATTGCATAAAATTAAGGGGAACATTTCTGTTCCCCTGATACAACTTATTTAGAGATTACTAAAACTTTTTAAGTTATAGCGCATGTTTCAATTGATCAAGAATCGCTGGATTTTCAAGTGTCGAAGTATCTTGTGTAATGTCTTCGCCCTTAGCCAAAGTTCTTAGTAAACGACGCAAAATTTTTCCAGAACGCGTCTTGGGTAAGTTATCTCCAAAACGAATTTCTTTAGGCTTAGCAATAGGACCAATCGCCTTTCCAACCCAGTCCCTCAGTTCTTTAGCTTTGGCTACAGCAGCATCTCCCTCAGGCCGGGTACCTTTAAGAACCACATATGCCACAATGGCCTCGCCAGTAATATCATCAGGTCGCCCTACGACTGCAGCCTCAGCAACATCATGGTGCGCTACCAATGATGATTCGATTTCCATAGTTCCCATGCGGTGACCTGAAACATTAAGCACATCATCAATCCGCCCAGTAATCGTAAAGTAACCCGTATCTTTATTTCTTATCGCACCGTCCCCCGCTAAGTACAACTTACCACCTAAATCTTGAGGAAAATAGCTTTTTACAAAACGTTCCGGATCATTCCAAATCGTTCGAATCATTGAAGGCCATGGTCTTTTTACCACCAAAAATCCACCATGACCGTTAGGCATATCATGCCCAGCTTCGTCTACAATCGCAGCCATAATGCCAGGTAATGGCAATGTACATGAACCAGGAACAAGCGGGGTAGCTCCAGGAAGTGGCGTAATCATATGGCCGCCCGTTTCTGTTTGCCAAAAAGTATCAACGATTGGACACTTTTCACCACCAACTTCCCTGTGGTACCACATCCATGCCTCTGGATTAATTGGTTCTCCAACCGAACCTAAAATTCGCAAACTGGAAAGATTATATTTTTTGGGATGCGCCTGAGGATCTAAACCTGAAGCCTTAATGAGTGAACGAATAGCTGTTGGGGCTGTATAAAAAATAGTCACTTTATGACGCGCAATCATATCCCAGAATCGTCCTGCATTTGGATAAGTAGGTATGCCTTCAAATACTATCTGTGTAGCGCCCGCTGAGAGAGGGCCGTAAGTAATATAACTATGCCCTGTAATCCATCCAATATCAGCTGTACACCAAAAAATATCCCTTTGGTTTAAGTCAAAGGTCCATTGCATCGTCAGTTGAGTCCACAAAAGGTAACCACCCGTAGCATGTTGTACCCCCTTGGGTTTACCTGTTGATCCTGATGTATAAAGTACGAACAAAGGATGTTCTGCATCTACCCATTCAGGCTCACACGTTGTCGATTGTCCAGAAGAGACTTCATGCATCCATAAATCACGTCCTGCATGCATCGTGACTGGACTACCTGTTCGTTGATACACAATCACGTGCTTAATTTTTTCGCATCCGCCTAAGGCCAACGCTTCATCTACCATAGTCTTCAGTGGTAGACGCTTTCCACCCCTTACCTGCTCATCAGCAGTGATCACCGCAACTGCGCCGATATCAACGATGCGCTCTTGCAATGACTTAGCAGAGAAACCTCCAAAAACTACTGAATGCGTTGCACCAATTCGAGCACAGGCTTGCATTGCCACAACCCCCTCAACTGACATCGGCATGTAAATGACCACACGATCACCCTTTTTAACGCCCGACTGTCGAAGTCCATTAGCAAATTGAGCAACTTTATTTAATAATTCTTGGTATGAAATTTTGATGGATGAGCCATCATCGGCTTCAAAAATAATCGCGGTTTTTTTTCCACGACCTGCTTTGATGTGACGATCTAAACAGTTATAAGAAGCATTCGTAGTTCCTTCTTTAAACCATTTGTAAAAAGGCGCTTTAGATTCATCAAGAACCGTTTTAAAGGGAGTCTTCCAGTAAAGACTCTCATTGGCAAGTCGCCCCCAAGTCCCATCAAAATCTTTCTCAAAAGCACTACACATATCCTGATATTGCTTCATGCTTGAGATAGCAGCCTGCTTAGAAAAGCTTTTAGGGGGGGTAAATATTCTATTTTCAACTAAAAGTTGTTCTATTTCTGACATGTTTTTCTCCAGTAATAAGTTTCGAGCATTTCATTTTGTCTTAAATGAAAATTCATACATAAATTCAATTTAACTTACTTTTAAATCAATTCAATAGAATTTTCATCTATTTCTTGGAGAAACCCTATTAGAACTTATACTATTAGCTTGAATTTAATTCTAAAAATTGACTCTAAAGACTATAAACTTAATTATTCCATACCTATGACAATTATCCGCCAAGAAGATTTTATCCAAAGTATTGCAGATGGCTTTCAATACATTTCCTATTACCACCCCCTTGATTACATTACTGCACTTGGCAAAGCCTATGAACGCGAGGAAAGCCCTGCGGCTAAAGATGCCATTGCACAAATCTTGACTAATAGCCGGATGTGCGCAGAGGGTAAAAGACCACTTTGCCAAGATACTGGAATTGCTGTTGTCTTTCTCAAGGTTGGCATGAATGTGCAATGGGAATCAACTCTTACTGTGACTGAAATGGTCAACGAAGGCGTCAGGCGCGCTTACGGCAACCACGACAATCCTTTACGCGCTTCAATTCTGCGTGATCCAGCTGGAACTCGTGCAAACACGAAAGATAATGCCCCAGCAGTCATCCATTATGAAATCGTTGCTGGTAACAGCGTAGATGTCATCTGCGCAGCCAAAGGTGGTGGTTCTGAAAATAAATCTAAATTAGCGATGCTAAACCCGTCGGATTCAATCGTTGACTGGGTTCTCAAAACACTCCCCACCATGGGAGCCGGTTGGTGCCCACCAGGGATCTTAGGAATTGGTATTGGTGGTACTCCTGAAAAGGCAATGCTTCTCGCTAAAGAGTCCCTCATGGACCCTGTCAATATTCAAGATCTGATTGAAAAAGGTCCTCAAAATAAAGTAGAAGAATTACGCCTTGAGCTTTACGAAAAAGTAAACTCCCTAGGTATCGGCGCCCAAGGCTTGGGCGGATTAACGACAGTCGTCGATGTGAAAATCATGGACTATCCAACCCATGCAGCGTCACTACCCGTGGCACTGATTCCAAACTGCGCAGCAACGCGGCATATTCATTTCCATCTTGATGGCTCAGGTCCAGCTCACCTTACGCCACCTAACCTCGATGATTGGCCGAAAGTGGCTTGGAAAGCTAATACAGAAACTTCAAAGCGTGTGAACCTTGATACGCTAACGCCTGCAGAAGTGGCAAGCTGGAAGATCGGTCAAACTTTATTGCTAAACGGCAAAATGTACACTGGTCGTGACGCCGCTCATAAGCGCATTCAGGAAATGCTCGCTAAAGGCGAAAAGCTTCCTGTGGACTTTACCAACAAGATGATTTATTACGTCGGACCTGTTGACCCCGTTCGCGATGAAGTTGTTGGCCCTGCTGGTCCAACCACATCAACCCGGATGGATAAATTTACAGAAATGATGCTCTCGCAAACTGGGCTGATCTCGATGATTGGTAAAGCTGAACGTGGTCCTACAGCAATTGAAGCGATCAAAAAACACAAATCCGCCTATTTAATGGCCGTCGGTGGTGCTGCTTATCTTGTCGCTAAAGCCATTCAAACAGCAAAAGTTGTGGGCTTTGCAGATCTTGGCATGGAAGCAATTTATGAATTTGACGTCAAAGATATGCCTGTCACCGTCGCTGTTGATTCCACAGGGGCATCTGCGCATCAAACAGGTCCTCGTGAATGGCAAGCAAAAATTGGAAAAATTCCTGTCACAATCGCTTAAGATAGCAAAGGGTTTGAGGTTAATTCCTTAGTTTTTCAAAAATAATTAACCCCTCCCCCTCTGCCCATTTAAAGATGAGTCAAAATACTTTTAAGGGCGCGTTACCATGGCAAAAATAGGTATTTTTGATTCAGGTCTTGGCGGACTGACTGTGCTTAGCGCAGCTCTTCGTCAAACACCTCATCATGATTATATTTATTTGGCAGATTCAGCCAATGCCCCCTATGGAGAAAAATCTCCAGAATGGCTTGAAAGTAGAAGCCATCTTCTATGCACCTGGCTTGCTGAACAAGGATGTGATGCAATTGTAGTAGCCTGCAACACGGCTACAACTGGAGCTATTGCTAGTATTCGAAAAGCATTTCCTGATATACCAGTGATTGGTGTAGAGCCCGGTATTAAGCCCGCTGCAATGACTACTCAAACAAAAGTCGTTGGTGTTTTAGCAACCCAAAATACGCTTGCGAGTGATAAATTTAAAGCGCTCCTTGGCACCCTGCCAGCTGACTGCCAATTTATTCAACAAGCAGGACTTGGCTTAGTGCCTCTGATTGAAGATGGAGCACTATCTTCTCCAGAAATCAAGAAATTACTTAAAGAATATATCACGCCAATGCTTGAGAGTGGCGCAGATACGCTAGTCCTAGGTTGTACCCACTATCCTTTTTTAATTCCATGCATCAGCGAATTATTTGGGAACCAACTAAAAATCGTCGATACCAGTGATGCAATCGTTAGACAAATACAGCGCTTTATTCCAGATGAGAATCCTGAAGATGAAATGCAACAAATTACACTTCGAAAACAACATCAAATCTATTTGTATTCTACAAAGGATGGTGATCAACTTTTAACACACGCACATAATCTTATTAACCTAAGAGATATTAATATTGCAATCCAAGGCTTAACCATCTCGCTATGATAAAAAGAATTTCCAAATCCGATTGGCTGATTCTGCTAGGTGTAGTCCTACTGCATATCCTGGCGTTTACTTGGGGACTGTTAAATTTCTCTGAAACTAAAATTCCAGAGCAAACAATTGTCGCTGCAGAACTCATATCCCCACCAGTGCCAAAAACCGCACCTTCAACCCCTCCTCCACCCACACCCAAGAAACCTCCTGCCCCCCCCGCAAAAGTTTTGTCAGTTGCTCCAGTCAAAAAAGATCCGAGTAGCACTAAACCAACTGAGAAGTCTCAAACCACACCTTCTGAAAAGGTTAAAACTCAGGATCCCAAAGAATCAGATAGTTCATCTAGCCAAAATGAAGCAAAAGCACCAACAGCGAACACGTCTTCTTCTGCAAGTGATTCATCCAATAACCTGGGTGTAGAAGGTGGTGTAGTCCAAATTTACCAGCTACAAATGGTCTACCGACCTAATACGGAAGTGTTCTATCCCAGTCGCTCAAAAGATATTGGAGAACAAGGCGTCGTGGGAATTATACTCAATATTAATGAACAAGGGGAAGTCAGTAGTACCCGTGTTGCGCGCTCTAGCGGCTTTGCACGTCTTGATCAAGCCGCATCAGATCTAGCAGGCCACATTCGTTTTAAACCCTATGCGCCAAATGGCACACCCGTTAAGGTATCAGCATCAATTGCAATACGTTTCCAACTTAGTCATTAATCTGCGAAAATAACTTTTATCAACAAAGGAACCACCCATGAATGATTCAGCTTTTGGCTTATCCCACCTCTGGGAACAAGGCGACACTGTAACCCACATTGTGGCTATCATACTGCTGCTCATGTCTATTGGCACATGGTTTGTGATTATTTCTAAAACTGTGATGCTCTACCAGTTAAAACCACTGTCCCTAGAAATTTCTAAATTTTGGCAGCAAACTAGTTGGCAAAACGCTATCAATTCACTATCCAAAGCTTCAATCAACCCCTTTTATCATCTAGCTTCAAATTCAGCGAGTGTCCTTCAATCTAGGCCCCAAAATGGCAATCTACCTCAGAATGGAATAAACGCACTTTCTAATCATGTTTCTACGGATGACTGGCTATCTCGAAGCCTTAAAGTTGAACTCGAAAAAATACTTTCGTCATTACAAAAAGGCTTGGCATTTTTAGCGTCTACGGGGGCAACTGCACCTTTCATAGGGCTCTTCGGAACGGTCTGGGGTATCTATCACGCTCTCATGTCTATTAGTAGCTCTGGCTCTGCTTCAATTGATCAAGTTGCTGGTCCTATTGGTGAAGCACTTATCATGACTGCTCTTGGCCTAGCTGTGGCAATTCCAGCGGTACTTGCTTATAACGCCATTTCTAAATCGAACCGTGAACTTTTAATGAGCCTACGTCGCTTTGCCGATGACTTACACACCTACCACATTCAAACTTTAGAGAATTCTGGAACTTAATCATGGCATTTACTCAACCTTCAGGTGGTGATGACGATTCAGGTTTAATGGCTGAAATTAATATGACGCCGTTTGTGGACGTGATGTTAGTTCTTCTCATCGTCTTTATTGTGACCCTACCTGTGATTCAGCACTCCGTCAAAATTGAACTTCCTAAAGCAGCAAGCTCTTCAAGTGCTAGCCACCCTGAAGCCATTCAATTGACCATCGATCAATCTGGAAAAATTTATTGGAATAATGAATTAGTAAGCTTTGATGAGTTTGAAAAGAAGGCAAAACAAGCCGCTTCAAGTGATCAAATGCCAGAAGTAAATCTTCGTGCTGATAAACGAGTGGTCTACGATAAAGTAGCTCAAGTACTAAGCGCAAGTAAGCGTAATGGATTACTTAAGATTGGCTTTGTAACAGAAACGCCTTAAGTACCTTTAATGCAAAATGGTGTAAGAAGACTCTATAAATATTAGGGTTAAACCTGTGTCTTATTATGAGGTAGTTCGGTAAAGTAACCGATATAACAACAAGGAGATAGAAATGGCATTACCAGAGATTCGTGTCACCAAAGAGGAAATGCGTAAACGCGTGGCTTACTTTAAAGATTTGAAAGGTTTTGGGGATGGGCTACTCGATAGTGATTATCCGAGTGCAAAACGAATTTTATATAACGCGATTGGATTTCAGCCACCTAAAGGTAAAGGCGGTAAAGATGTTGAATCACCAGTCGGCGCCAGAGCAGCGATGAATTCAGCGATCCCCATTAGCGAAGGCTTTAATCTAGGATTCTGCCAAGCAAAACCAGGTCAAGGTCCAATGATGCATAACCATGACACCAATGAGACATTTATGCCACTGACAGGTACTTGGAGATGCTCTTGGGAAGTGGATGGCAAGACAGAGCACTTTGACGTAGGTCAGTGGGATATCTGTTCTTTTCCCCCAGGTGTTCAACGCCGCTTTGAAAATGTTACGCAAAATGAACCGGATCAAACCCATTGGCTCATGTTTGTCATTGGCGGAGATGCGCCAGAGGCTGAGTTTAGTGAGAATTCTAAATCTATTCTTAAAGAAGCTGGCTTGATCAAAGAGTAATGACGCCAACGCATCAATAAAAAAAGGAAGTTTCTAATGAAACTTCCTTTTTTATTTCAACCGCCTACTACATTAAAGCAATTTATTTTCTAGCATCTTCAAATGGATATTTGAGTTCACCAGATTTTAAGAATGCCGGCTCAATCACAATTGCTTTACCTGGCTTACGAAATTGCTCATAGTCATTTCCAGCTACGCCACGGTATTGCAGATAAAGAGATCGACCTTTTTTCCACTCACCATTTGCTGCAAATTCAACATCACCAACAACGGTCGAGAATTTATGTGAGTGAATATATTCAGCCAAAGTCTTTTGATCAAGACTATTGGTACTCTTAATAGCATTACCCATAATTTCCATGACAGCGTATGCATAAGGTGGCAAATAGAAGCCGAGTGGATCTACACCCTCTTTGTCAGCACGGGCTTGGTATTTCTTCAAGAAAGCATCCACTCCTGGAAATTTAATACTTGGCTCTGGCGCATATAACTCATAAGATAAAACGCCATTCAATAACGGTCCTAACTGCTTTTTAACCGCAGCAGTACCAAGACCAATCATTCCACCACCAAATAACTTAGTCTTTAATCCAACTTCGTTAGCAGCACGAATCATTCCAACGCTATCAGGAGGATAAGAAGCAACGAAGACGACATCTGGGTTCGTTGCTTGAATAGCTCTAATTATCGGTGAATAGTCTGTTGTTGATGGTGGATATGTTTTGTCATAAACAATCTTTAAACCAAGTTTTTTAATATTTTCACGAGCACCTGCTAGAGCATTCGCAGGATATTCAGCATCTGCTCCAACAATGGCTACAGTCTGTGGTTTTGGACTCATAGTCATCGCCGCAGTAAAGAAACCACTTGTCATATCAACAGAAGCATTTTCACCGTGAGGCTGAATACCAAAATAACGATCATAGTTAAAGTTTGAGTTCGCAGCTAAACCAAACAATCCGAAAAATAACATTTTTCTAGACATAATGGTTGGCAATGCTGGAACAATTAAATTAGTACCGTAACCTGATACGACTAAATCAACTTTATCGCTATCGAGAAGTTTGGTATAAATCCCTGGAACGTTTGACGCTTGTGATTGATCATCGTAAGCGATGAGCTCAACTTTTCTACCCAAAAGACCACCTTGCAAATTAGTATCTTCTGCCCAAATTTGCATAGACATATATGCTGCTTTACCACTTGCAGCTAAAGGTCCAGTTAACGCCATTCCCATACCAATTCGAATGGGAGGTTTTTCTTGCGCTTGCGTCATACCTACAAAACTTAAAATGCCTAGACAACTCAGTATGGCAATACGTTTTAATGTTTTAATCATCATGTCTCACCTATATTATTTTTTAATAAAAAAACTGAGAAAAGCAGTCGCCCACTTATCTCAGTTATTAACTGCAATACAAATTACTTCAGAATCACTGGATTAATTGGCGAACCAACAGCTCCAGTAATCGGCAAGCTTGGTGCTGTGAATAAGAATTCATAAACACCGTCAGCTTTACAGTCATCTGCAAGTTCTTTGAGATTGAAAATCTCGCCCATCGTAATACCCATCATCGGTATTACGATCCAGTGCCAAGGCTGTTGAGCATCAACAGTTTCGCAAGGACGAACTTCACAACCCCATGTATCCATACAAATAGCAGCAATTTCTTTCTTATGGATCCAACCTGCTGTTTCTAAACGCAACCCAGGAGCATCTCCAGCAGCATAACGACCCCAGTCACCATTAGCTAAACAATTTTCCATTTGACCTGTACGAACAATCACAAAGTCTCCACGCTTGATTTCAACACCTTGGGCTTTAGCTGTATTGTCTAAATCTTCGTTACTGATACCATATCCATCAGCTAGGAAGTCGCCACCCTTGAAACGTGCAACGTCTAAAAGAACACCACGGCCAATCATCTTGTCACGTGTTTTCTCAATACCGTTCTTCTTAGCACCTGTTGAATCCACTAAACGAGCATCGTAGCCATTCCACATTTTTTCGCCATTAAATACGTGGCCTAATGCATCCCACTGTGTACCGCATTGCAAAGGCATAGAAACCATGTCATCCGCATAACGAATACCCATATGGTCTTGATTACCAGCAACAGCATCAGTACCTGTCGCTAACATTGTGTGGATTGGATTGAAACGACCACCCCAACCTGTCTTTTGCGGGCCTTGTGAATTGAAATCCAACCCTAGAGAAATTGCTTTACCTTTTTTAACTAATTTTGCTGCGGCCTTAAGCTCATCTGGACCAACAAAGTTTAGCGTTCCGATTTCATCATCGGGTCCCCAGCGACCCCAGTTACAAATTTCTTTACCTAAACTTGCGATATCAGCTTGCGTTAAATCACGCTTAACTTGGTTTGCTGGAACCATTTTTAGTTCTACTGGTTTGTTCATTTTTTATCCTTTAAAAATTAATATTGGTATTTACTGATTGTGTTCAAATCTTAGAAACTGACGTTATTTCCACCTTTGAGCTTGAGAATATCTCGAGCTTCGTCTGGTGTTGCAATCTTGAGCGATAAACCTTCTAAAATCGTACGAATTCGTCTAACCTGGTCGGCATTACTCTTTGCAAAAGTTCCTGGCCCATCCCATAAAGAATCTTCAAGACCAACGCGAACGTTACCGCCAACAGAGGCAGACATTGCTGCGATAGGCATTTGGTTACGACCAGCACCTAAAACAGACCATACATAATCAGTTCCAAAGAGGCGATCAGCTGTACGCTTCATCATCATCACATCTTCTGGATGAGGTCCTATGCCGCCCAAGATACCAAAAACAGATTGAATAAAGAATGGTGGCTTAATCAGTCCACGCTCAGCAAAATGGTTGAGGGTATACAAGTGACCAATGTCATAGCACTCAATTTCAAAACGCGTGCCATTACCAGAGCATGATTCAAGAATGTACTTAATGTCTCTAAAAGTGTTCCGGAAAATACGATCGTCGGACTCGGCTAGGTATGGCAATTCCCAGTCATGTTTAAAATCTTTAAAACGAGAAAGCATCGGATATAAACCAAAGTTCATTGAACCCATATTGAGTGATGCTACCTCTGGCTTAAGCTGGAGCGCTGGCTGTAGACGCTCTTCAACGAGCATTGTTGGCGATCCACCGCTTGTAAGATTAATGACCACATTAGAACGAGCCTTAATTTGCGGTAAGAATTTACGGAATAAATCAGGGTCTTGTGATGGTTTGCCGTTATGGGGTTCACGTGCGTGTAAATGCACAACCGCCGCACCTGCTTCAGCCGCACCAACTGCTGCATCTTCAATTTCTTTTGCAGTAATCGGAATATACGGTGACATAGAAGGTGTATGAATTGCTCCAGTAACGGCGCAAGTGATGATAACTGCTTGTTGCTTCATTGCCATGGTCTTGTCTCACTTCATAAGTTTTAATTAAGGAATCACAACTCATCAAAAAAATCTTTCTTGGCGAAAAATCATCCCTAATGAGTGAATGATCATTTTGTAATACATCCACTCAAAAGGAAATATGCTTTACCCTAGAATCAGGGAAAACACCTACCTTTTTTGGATCTTATTTTGGATTTTCTCGCAAAAATAATTTAATCAAGCGTTTAATCTTTTGTCATATTAAACTTAATATCAAATTTAGTTTTAATATAAAAACAAAAGCACTGCACTTAATCATAAAAAAGGAGACAAAAATGGGTGAATACTATAACGAAGAACGTAATTCTTTAGCAAATGTCAAAGACTTACCTGTCGGTAAACTAGCTAATCGAGTTGTACTTGAAGATAACGATAAAGTATGCGTTAGTTATTTTGAGTTTGCCCCAGGCGACAATACGGGATGGCATAAACACGCCTTTGACTATTGCACCCTATATTTAACAGATGCAAAGCTGTTCCATACACGCTATGACGGCACGCAATTCCTAAGCGAACATCAAGCTCGTGAATTTAAAAATCACCCCGTTGGTACAGAACATAATGTTCGTAACGAATCTGATCATGTGATTCGTCTTTTAGAAGTTGAATATAAAAGTTAATTCAATTATCGTATTTCATATCTAAATTTGGGAAACATCATGAACCGGATTACAAAAATTTTTAAGGCTATCTTCATCAGCAGTATTGTTATCTCCACATCTTTTACTCAAGCACAAGACAATAAAACTGTGGAGAGCTATCCTAAAAATAATGTTCGAGTACTAGTAACCACTGCCCCAGGGGGTGCCTCCGATATTATTATTAGACCCATTGCTGAGAAATTATCCTCGACCTTTGGTCAATCTTTCTACATTGATAATCGTGCAGGAGCCTCTGGAATCATTGCCATGGATGCAGGTGCTAAGGCACCTCCAGATGGTTATACCCTCACCTTTGGAACAGTTGGCACCTTTGCAAGTAATCCTGCAGTCCACTCTAAACTTCCTTATGATTCCATTAAGGATTATGCACACGTAGCTCTCATTGGAAAAACTTTTACGACTCTCATTGTTAGCCCTAAATTACCCGTGAATTCTTTAAAAGAATTTGTCGAATACGCCAAAGTTCATAAAGGAACCTTAACTTACGGATCCTATGGCATGGGTAGTTTTGCCCATCTTATGGCAGCTTCTTTTTCTGATTCTGCGGGCATTGAAACAATTCATGTACCGTATAAAGGAAGTTTACCTGCCATCACCGCTTTAATGAGTGGAGAAATCGATTTTATCGTCGACACACTTCCATCAGCTCTCCCCTTTATCAAACAAAATCGCGTTAAATCTCTAGCTATTAGTTCACCCGATCGTTACTTTGCGGCTCCAGAAATCCCTACTTTCACTGAGTCCGGATATCCACAATTTAATCCCGTCGCCTGGTGGGCAGTCGCGGCTCCTGCTAAAACACCTGCAGGAATTGTGAAGAAATTAAATGCCACAATCAACGTTGCTCTGAAGTCCCCTGAGTTGATTCAAATGTATAAGGATCGTTATGTTGAGCCTGTGGGAGGATCCCCTGAAGATTGTATGAATTTTATTAAGGCTGAAGTCCTTAATATGACGGCTATAGCTAAAAAAGCAAATATTAGTATTAAAGAGAATTAAGAGAAATATTGCGATCAAATAAATAAAGGGACGATAAATCGTCCCTTTATTTTTATTTACCGCTGTTGATTAGCGTAATGTTCTAGGTAACCACAAGGCAATATCAGGCCAAACAATAAGCGCTACCCCAAGAAGTAATGTAAGAATTAAAAATGGATAACATCCTTTAAAGATGTCTGTCGTCGATACGTCTGGTGCAACCGCTCGCATGACGGCCACGGTAATTCCCACAGGAGGGCTCACAGCAGCTAATTCAACCATGACGCCCACAAAGACACCAAACCATACTTTGTCAATGTTGTATGCATCAACAATTGGCATTACAAATGGCAAGGAAAGAATGAGCATGCCAAAGGTATCAAGAGCGGTACCTAATATAAAATAAAAAACAAGTATCGCCATGAGCACATGAACCTTGGATAACTGCATTGCTGATATCCATTCCAAAATACTTGATGTGACTTGTGTTTGAACTAAGAAACGACTAAATACAATTCCTGTAATTAAAATTGTAAACACCATTCCACTCGTCGTTGCGGCTGCTCTGAAAGAATCAACTACCGCCTTTTTCGTGAGCCGTCCCGTCAATCCAGCCACAATCATGACACCAGCAACGCCAATTCCTGAGGCTTCAGCAGGAGTAACAATCCCACCGTAAATCCCCCCCAAAACCATGAACATCACCACCATTGTTGGAAGTAATTGTTTAAGGGAACTAATCCTCTCAGACCAGGAATAAACTAGACCCTTCGGTCCCATCTCAGGTTTAACAATGCACCAAATCATCAGAACTAAACAATAGGCAAATGCAATCAATATGCACGGAATAATACCTGCTGTAAATAGTTCACCAATGGAGGTTTCAGTCCACAAACCATAAATAGTCAGCAATGTTGAAGGTGGCACTAAGACAGCTAAAGTACCTGCTGAAGCAAGGGTTCCTGTAGCAAGCGATAAGTTATATTTATATTTTCTGAACTGTGGCATTACCATAGGGCCCATGGTCGCAACTGCAGCCACACTATTACCAGTCACAGCACCATAAATTGCATTAGCAATAACAGCTGCAACTGCAAGTCCACCAGGAAGATGGCCAAACCACTTATGAATACAGTCGTACAAGTCGTTCGCAATACCCGTATGAAAGGATAATTGCCCCATGAGTAAAAACAGGGGCAACACAATAAACACAAATAAAGTTCCGTTTTCCCATACAGTCAATACAATTTGTGATGCCGTTTGGTTCACACCGTTCAGGTAGAAACTTCCCAAAACACCAATAATGCCTACGCTCCATGAAATAGGTATGCCTAAAGCCAGCAATCCAAGAAGAGCTGCCAGAGCGATATAACCTATATAAATGGGTTCCATAATTCCTTAATTTAATCCATGCGGCTGATTTTCATTCACCAAATCTTCTTTACTCAGAGCCCGTCGTAGTGCAAGTTGCATCCTGCCTAATAAAACAAGAGTTGTCGCTAAGGCGCATGTTCCTACAAACGCAGCCACAATCCAATGGGGTATATTAATCATGTCGGAACGCTCTCCCCTAGCAAAAAATCGAGGAACATCTAGATAAGAACGAACAGTTAGCAATACAGTAAAAAATAGCCCCATCAAATCACCTAAGACATCTATCCAAGCACTTTTTCTCTGCGTGTAATCTTCATAAAAAGTCTCTACACGGATATGCCCATCTTGAGCAGTGCATATCGGTATCGCACTCACAAAGGTACATAACAATAAAATTGTTGTAAGATCCGATGCCCAAGATAAAGGATTATTAAAAACATAACGCGCAGTCACATCTAAGCAAACAATAAATGCAAGTAAAGGCAGTAAAAAAAAGGCACATATATTTTGTAAACCTAAAGCGATTTGATATATCCAGCCTTTTTCAAGTGCAGTTACACTCATTTCTTTTTACTAACTTTCTTAGATGTTCCTTTAGTTACTTTAGTTGCTTTAGTCGCCTTAGGAATAATTGGAAGCATTAGCCAAGAAGCATGCTTACCACCCGTATGAAGCGTGACATTACCATCAAATATTTCTGGTGGGCGATCTCTTACATCATTGTGTAAGAACGGTCCTACACCAGTAAATTCATTTTTCATATTGGAGAGTTTGCCACCGCTACCACCTGGGTATACATAATCTTGACCACGAACAGTTAACCCAATTCGGTATCCTGCAGGAATAGCTAAGCAAGTTGGCCAAATCTCAATGTCCAGTTCATAGACCTGACCTGGTTTGAGGGGCTCCACTTTATTATGCGGATGATAAGGTTGGTAAGGTTTTGATTTTTTAACATCTAGCGCGCGGTGAGATGCTCTGAGCCAACCCTGAGCAATCGGTGTATGCGGATCTAAAGCACCCTGAAAAACAATCTCTTTCATATTTTCATCAAAGACACGAACAATCAGGAATAAATCGGCATCTTTAGTTGATGAGGACACAAATAGTTTTGCAGCAAGTGGGCCCGTGATTTCTGTTTCATGCTCAAGAGGCTCTGTTAAGAATGTCACCCCATTACCTAGCCCTCTGTAAGAAACCTTTCCTTCTGGTTGTTGGCTTTGGTCATGCAAACTTAAGTCGTTTGCATCAAGGTAGGTTTTTTTCCAAACAGTCGATGCAAGTGGCCATGTACTTTCAGCACGAGGTACAAATTTTTCACCTGGATGACGAATTTGTAAATATACTTTAGGTTGTTTATTCCAATCATTCTTCTCACCTTTTAAATAGTGATTAAAGAATCTTTTTTGAAGTTCAATACCATAGGCAGTATAAAAATGTGTCCAGTGCTCAATTCCGTGCATCTCAAGCCATTTATCTTTACTGGCCGCATTCACAAAACCTTCAATATTTCCTCTTAAATGCAAACCCTGACCACCCCAATTTCCTGCGGATAAGAGCGGTACCTTAATTTTGGACCATGCTGGCGTTCTACCATTCCAGTACTCATCATCTAATTTATGTTCGTAAGCTACCTTACCAAAATCAAAACGATTCGCTGCGAGCTCTTCTTCTGTTAATGTATCCGGACCAGAAACCCAATCCCCAGTAAAAGGACTACGGTAACCTCTTTCACCCAAACCATGTTGAATGCTTTTAACTTGCATGTCATACCAATTACCTAGGAAAGTTGTCAAAATTCCACCGTGATGACTCACATCGCGATAAAAATCAACTGCACCTTCCCAAATACACATCGCTGCTAGGTGTTTAGGTTGTGACGCTGCAACTTGCCATTGGTTGATCGCATAATAAGAAATTCCATTGATGCCGACCTTACCGTTTGACCAAGGTTGAACTCCAGCCCAATCAATGCAGTCTTTAAAGTCTTGAGTCTCGCGTGCGCTCCAGTGTTCAATATAGCCTGGAGAGCGGCCACAGCCCCGTGAGTCAACACGGATAACAATGTAGTCATCTGGCACCCATTTTTCAGGGTCAACTACTTCCCATGCCTGAAATTTGTTACTTGAATTCGCAGGGACATCCGGGAAAGTCTCACACATTCTATCCCAGCAGGTTTTATAAAGTTGCTCAAAATGCAACCACTTCGCATAAGGACCATAAGTTAAGATGACTGGATATTTTCCTTTTTTAGTAGGCCGATAAATGTCGGCTCGCATGACTAAGCCATCATCCATAGTAATCGGAACATCCCAATCAATTAACATACCGCTGCGTTCTTCTGTTTTATAAGTCATGGTCTCACCTATGAAAGTAGTTATTATTTAGTTCACAATTTATCTATTTATATTCCTTAAAAATCGATAATTCCTGGGATTGGCTTATCCAGCAAAGCTTGTGTAACCTGATCAGGCGTCATCTTTTTATATTTTTTCTGCAAAGCTACCATATCGTCATAGAACGCCTTAGCTGGCAGTCCATCAGCAGAGTGGGTTTTAATAAAGTTTTGAACGACGGGTTCACTGACCTTTACCCAACGGGCTAATTCTTCTGGAGAAAGAGTTGCAGATTTAATGCCTTTTTTCTCCATATCACCTAAAGCATCAACTGATTCACGGTCATAATAAAGTTGTGCCTCAGCTGTATTCGCAATTTGAGCCCAGTGGTAGAAAACCCCTTTTAAATCTGGTGGCAAACTAGCCCAAGCATTTTTATTAAGACAATACTCCGTTGGGTTAATCCATAAATTAGCAACTGTTCTGTATTTTGCTAATTCAATCAAACGAAATAATTTAGTCCCCGCATCATGCATAGGTACTGCATCAACAACACCACTCTGAAACGCTGTGTAAATCTCAGAACTTTGAACGCTTGTTGGTGATGCACCAAGAGCTACTGCGATCTCTTGAGAAAGTCCACCTGGAGCCCAAACTTTTTGCCCCTTCATGTCCTCGAGTTTTAAAATTTGTTTTTTCTGAGTCAGAATTTGCTGAGGTTGTGTTGTGCTGACGTGCAACAAATAGACATCACGTCCTTCGTATTCTTTTTTCAAGTACTTAGGATAAAGCTCTTCCGCTGTGGATGAAGACTGAAGTGAATTCTCAAAAATATAGGGTAACTGCAATCCCAGAAACAACTTAAAGCCACCCGAATTAAAGAGTACATAACAGGTTCCGAAATCCGCAATCCCTTGAGACACCGCGTCAAATGCACCACGTTGTGCATTCGCCAAACTAGATCCCCAGTAAGGTTGCACAATGATCTTACCATTCGTATCCGCTTTTAAGCGATCAAAAGTTCGCTGTTGAATCTTACCCATCGGTGTGCCGGGTGCAATAAAAGTACTGTACTTGAGGGTGATTGGTGGGCCCGTATAGGTCACCTTTGGATAGTTGGCTTTTACTTCGCCATCCAACCATTTTTCAACAAGCGTCTTTTGCTGAGCTTGAACGCCACTCACCCAACCCATCGTCGCTATCAGACTTAGGATGAGGGTGGTTTTCTTTAATACCGATCTGAAATCTTTTTTATTTTTGAGGTTCATGCTGTCTCCTTGTCAATCGATCAGAAATACGTTTATATTTAATTCTGTTTCTTTACTACCTTTCAAGTCTTAAGCAATAAATGCCATGATTTTTATCTGAAACAAATACATTACCGCGCGCATCAACAATCACATCCTCTGATTGCGTTGCTAAACCTGTCTTAGGTAAAGGACCACGTCTAACGAGTGGGTCTGGTGCAACAAAATAGCCGATTTCTTTGGGCACGCGTGGATCACTAATATCGTAAGCACGAAGACCCGCATTAAAATACGTCAAGAAAATAACATCTTCATCCTGCCATAAAACATCTTGGAACTGAGGTTGATGTTGGTTATGTGGTCCAAAACGCCCTGGACGCTCACAGAAGTTACTTACTCCCATTCCTTCAGGAGGATGAGGTAATGGAAACAATGAAATCAAACGTGGATTTTTTTCATCCTTAATTTCAACAATAGCGCCATAACCAATCGGCTCGCCACAATTCTCAGCGATTGCTTCAGAATTCACAACAACAAGTGGTTTCTTAGTTAGCGGCACGGCTGAGTGAACGGAAATGTAGGAAACAAATGGTGGAGAAAATGGTAAATCTGAAACCATGACAGGATTTTTAATATCAGAAATATCTAAAATTACAAATCCGCCAGCACTGTAAGGAAGATAAGCGCGATCACCCTTTACATAAGCACCACCATGCAACAGCAAACCTTTAGGGACTCCACCTTCACCGCCTTCTACCCACTGACCTTTTCTCCACCAGCGAGATACTTCAACTGGCTTAGCAGGATTAGAAATATCAACGATTTGATAAATATGTCCATCAAATCCATGAGGTAGCGCTGTGGCATGAACATAGTTTCCACCGGCATAGTAATTGCGATGTGTACCTTCACCACCCGTGTAGTAATGTCCTAATTTCTGAGGATTTTCAGGATCATCGAGTGACCAAATGCTAAAACCTTCACCATAAGGTGCTTTGGGATCTCCACCCCAACCGTCCATAATACGTTCCATGGAGGTAATCATTTTGCCGTCAGCAATCTGAATCTGCAAAGTCCAAGTATTCGGTGGTCCTTCAATATATCTCACAAACCTGGGTTTGAAGGGGTCTGTAATATCAACGATAGTCCAACCACTCACCCAGAAATGTGCTGTATATAAATACCAACGATCACCTGCTTGATGGATTGCCATCTTAAAGCCAGGACGTTCCTCTAAATCTATATATGAGATCTGTTTAAAATTATGTGACCATGCCTTGCCTTGCGGAAAATCCACTTTTATCTCCTTAAATTCTATTTTTTTATGTTATTGGAATATATTACTCCAAGAAAAACCCTAAGTAATATCATTTTCAGGTTATCGTAATCCCTGATACCAAAAAGCCAATCACACTAGGATTGGCTTAAAAAATAATTCAATTCACAACTCAAGTATTTATTCAGCATGTCCTTCGTCAGAACTGAACTGATGTTAATTTAGTACCACGATTAAAGAGAGTATTCATATCATATCATTGGATCATGATGGGTTGATTGTGGATGATTTTCGGCACTTGGGTTTGTGGTGCTGGTGGTCGATAACCTAAGGCACTGTGAGGCCGAACATGGTTGTAATGCTTGACCCACTCGCCAACAATAACCCTCGCTTCTTTGAGGCTATAAAAGAGTTCACCATTCAGTAGATTATCTCTGAAGGTTCCGTTAAAGCTTTCACAAAAGCCATTCTCCCAAGGGCTACCTGGTTCAATATAGGCGGTCTTGACGCCGATGCCATTTAACCATTTTCTGAGATCTTTGGCAATAAACTCAGGTCCATAGTACATGCAGAATGGTAGTCAGTCGTAGCAATTTAAGCCATGCTTGTGATTGCGAGATCATTAACAAGGAGTATTACTATGGCTGACCGCTTAAAT
>CAIJNI010000051.1 GCA_903821995.1 uncultured beta proteobacterium | reverse complement strand
CATATCCTAAATTTTTATAGAGATATTGATTCGCTGCATGTGCAGAATTTGACGAAATAATTATCGTATATCCATCTTTGGTGGCGGCGACCACTTCTCTTGCGGCAAGCAACCCATTTGCGCCAGGTTTGTTATCGACAATAAATGTAGCGCCAATTGATTGACCGGCCTTTTCAATAAGAAGCCTCGATATAGTATCTGTAGCAGATCCAGGACCAAATGGAACAACAATTCTTATAGGTTTAACCGGGTAAGATTGAGAGAATGTCAACAGTGAGTAAAATATTAAAATAAAAGTTAACAGAGATTTTGAAAAGTATTGATGCATCATATTCCCTTTTTGTTATTGAACAAAGGTGGCTTTTGCTTGGCCTAGGCCTACAAATTCAGCTGTTATTTCACTTCCACTTTCAACTTGATAAAAGCCACTGAATGAACCAGTGACTAGAACATCATCTTTTTTGAGGCCACATTTTTTCCGCATTACATTTGCTAAAACTACACAAGGTAAAAAGGGATCTAAAAATGCATGACCACCATTTGATTGAACAATAATTCCTTTGGGTGAACTCATTTTCATAATCATGCTAGCAAAGTCTAAATTTTGCCAATTGTCACATCCATTTGAAGTAACGAATGCGCCACATGTATTGTGGTCAGCTAAAGCTTCTAATTTCGTTAGCGGATTGTCTATCATCTCTCGTATTGATCGCCTAGAAGTATCAAAACGAGTATCAATTATTTCAAGCGATGCACTGGCCAGGAGAGATTGTGAGACTTCTTGGGGTGTATACAGTCGCTCTCTTTTGGGTAAATCGTTTTTTAATCGGAATGAAATCTCGGGTTCTATTCTCAACGAAGGAGCCATACTTATAGGAATGCTAGCAGGGCTTTCAAATAATTTTGACTTGAATATAGGGCAAATTACGGGTTCTTGTCTGGGTTTATAAAGAAAACCGATTTTCCAACCTGCAATTTCTTCGATGTTGTTGCGGAGTAAACGGCTTGTTACTTCTTCTATAACGAGATTAACGTCACGGGTATCAACCAACCGCAATTCTTCTGGGAAAGGTTCAACCTTCGCTCCACATATTCTAGAATTGTAGAATTGGTCGGCAATTTTGATGATGTCTCTTTGGTTCACTATATATTGCTCAAATTAAATTTAAGAATACGCAAGCCATCCACCATCTATTGCCAAAGGTGATCCAGTAATTTCACTTGCATCATCGCTACACAAGAACGCGGCAAAGGCGGCCACTTTTTCTGGCGCGATAAATCTTCGAGATGGCTGTCGATCGGACAAATAATCAACAGTTGCATCTTCCTCAGATAAGTTCTTTAGTTCCATTCTTTGGGCTACCAATTTTCTGGCATTTGGTGTTAATGTAGCGCCAGGGCATAGCGCATTGGCGGTTATATTGAACGGCAAGCCCTCAAGAGCTGCAACTTTAGTTAAGCCTACGATTCCATGCTTGGTGCTGACGTAGTCCACGCGCCTTGTTGTTCCAGATATGCCGTAGTTTGACGCGAGATTAATTATTCGTCCCCACTTGTTTTTCTTCATCATCGGCATAGTGAGCCTTATGACATGAAATGGGGCTGATAAATTGACTGCAATCGCATAATTCCATTTTTCGATAGGAAGTTCGTCAATCAATCCCCAAGTTCGCGTT
>CAIJNI010000050.1 GCA_903821995.1 uncultured beta proteobacterium | reverse complement strand
CAAGGGCTCGTGACCCTCTTTAAGTCTCTTCACGAAATTGATAAAGTCATAGCCCTTGGAGATTTGATTCCTGACTACGATTTTAGCTGTTCACTCATGAGTCTTCCACTTGCATTTAATACCAATCTTTCGACAATACCCAGCAAATTTCCTTACCTGAATGTGGATACTGAAAAATATGAATACTGGCATCAAAAGTTAAAAGCAGTAACCCAAAAGAAGATTGGACTTGTTTGGAGTGGTGGATTTCGCCCCAATCAACCGGAATTATGGGCTGTCAATGAAAGACGTAATATTCCCTTAGAGTTGATTTCCAAATTAAATATTCCTGGTATATTTTTTGTTAGCCTACAAAAGGGAGAGCCAGCGGAGACTGAGTTAAAGCTAGCAAAAACCCAGATCTGGCCGGAAGACAATCTCTATTTAGCAGCCCCAGAATTAAATGACTTCTCAGATACCGCTGGTCTAATCAAAAATTTAGATCTGATTATTAGTGTTGATACCTCCACCGCACATTTAGCTGGTGCACTAGGGAAACCAGTTTGGCTTTTGAATCGATTTGATAGCTGCTGGCGATGGCTGGAAAATACTACCTACAGCCCTTGGTATCCAAGCTTCACCCTTTTTAACCAAACTGAAGTTGGGGCTTGGGACGAGGTCATTCAAAGGGTTAAAAGTAGTCTGGAAAAAGAATTTACTACCTAAGTATTGTACAAATTAAATCTGAAAACCCTCCCTTTCAAGAACATTTATAAGAAGACTTTCTAGATCAGCAGCATATTGCACCGTATCGTATAAGGGGCTATGGGTAATGTTGTGGGCTAAGGTCGATTGAAGTTTATGCAACTTTGGACGATTTATGGCCAAATCAATTGCCATAGCTTCATAGGTTTCGATGCTCTGGGTGATTAACTCTGGAAGACCAACAGCATTTAAAAGACTTGCAGCAACCCTGCTGACAAAAGTCTCACCAGCATAAGTGAGAACTGGTAGACCAGCCCATAAAGCATCGCTTGCTGTAGTGTGCGCATTACAAGGATAGGTATCAATAAAAAGATCGGCCTGTCGATGTCTTGCCAGATGTTCTGCTAATGGCAATCGCTTGGCAAATACCAACCTCTCCACATCAAGGTTTCTAGCTGCCGCCTCCTTCATCAGATTTTTTCTGGCCGTAGCATTATCTTCTAGCAACCAGAGAACGCTATTGGGAACCTGCTGCAATATTCTTACCCATACATCAAACATTTCCGGCAAAATTTTATAGTTGTTATTAAAGCAACAAAATACAAAAGCATCTTCAGGTAATCCTAACTCGGCGCGACTCAAATTTTTATCTGATATTTTTCTCAAGCTATCATTTACCTGATAACTATGAGGCATATAAAGAATTTTTTCACAATACAGGTCCTCCTTCCCCTCTGGGATTAAGGTCTGATCGGCAATTAAATAATCTATATAGGGGGCGCCCATCGTTCCCGGATAACCTAAATAATTGATTTGAACTGGGGCGGCTCGGTATGAAAATATACCCGTCCTGCCATGCTGTGTATAGCCCTTCAAATCCATTGCAATGTGAATTCCATGGTCCCTAGCCAATTGAGCAACCTCTAAGTCTGACATATCACGAACATCCAAAAAATGATCGAAGGCCTTTACTAATCGAGCCCGCATTTGATCTTGAATATCTGGTCCAAATGAAAACGCAAATAACTCAAATTTTTCTTTGTCATGCAGCTCAAAAAGCTGAGCCATCAAATAAGAAGTAGCGTGATTATGAAAATCTGCAGAAAAGTATCCAAGCTTTATTTTTTTACCAGAGTAAGAAAATTTTGGGGGAGGCAGAGCATTTTCTTGAGGGTGTTTATCTTGAGTCCATAAAAGGGCTGCTTTTTTTTGCAATCCCCCAGAATCTAACAGGGGAAATATTTGAAAAGGGGGGGATGCTTTTTTTCCCTCTTCAATTTGCCCTATTAATCCTTTTCGTAGATCTTCCAATTGAGACCAGTTGCAAAGATGTAACTTACTACCGATCAGAGCGCCTAGGACGTATTCGTACTCTGGCTTGAGTTTTAATGCCATCTCAAAATTCGGAAGAGACTCGTCAAAGCGCTGAAGCTCTGTTAGTAGGTTACCTCTATTGTGATAAGGTTCCGCGTAATTTTGGTCTAATTCTATTGCCTTGTTATACCTAAGAAGAGCATCCTCATACCTTTTCAAATCATGATATGAATTTCCAAGATTGGAAAATGCCTCAGCATAGTCCCTTCTGATGCTAATGGCCTGCTGAAAATCATTTACTGCCTTAAGTGGTTCTTTTCTAAGGTTATATATATTTCCGCGATTATTAAAGGGCTCTGGAAAATTTGGATTGAGTCTGATGGCATTATCATAAGCAGCAATTGCCTCGTCAAATCTTTTGAGCTTTTGTAATGCATTACCGCGATTATTATGAGCTTTAAAATTTAGTGGGTTCTTCTTAACCACCACATCGTAGAGCTCAACCGCCTCTCTTAGCATGCCGATAGCGGCCGTAATCACTGCCTTGTTGTAGAGAGCCTCCTCATTGTCTTTTTTTAACTCTAATGATTTGTTAAGACAAACCAAGGCCTCATCATTTTTTCCTAAATCATGCAAAGTTAAACCCAAATTACTATAAACCGCTGCGTCATTAGGTTTAACAGTAATTGCCCTACTAAAATACTCAATTGAACTAGCATGATCTTTATTTTGACCCGCAACCAACCCTAACAAATGCAGGGCATCAAAATTATCAGGGTCCAGCTTTAGCACTTCAAAATAAATTGTGGCAGCAGACATCAAATCACCTTTTTGATGAAATGCGAATGCCTTTTGGACCATTGCATCTACTGAAGTTTGGCCCGAATTCGCCTGTGCTCTGCCGACGACTTTTGGAATTTTTTTAATCAATTTATATTTTGAGATTCTGTATATTCTCTAATTTTGCACCACTCGCAATCTAATTGCCTAAGCCAAGAGTGATTGCGGTCTATTTAAATGCCTTAAAACCAACCAAACTCTCTTTTTACTATCTCAATCATGTATATTTAGTGGTCAAATATTTTGGTTGTTATTAAGCCCTTTGACCCATTAGCAGTTCGTCGCAATTATAGGAAAACTGGGGTAAACCCTTAAATTACATGAAGATTCTGGGTTTCGACACCAACAGGCTGCCAAGTCCAACTACCCAAGGCGCTATTCCTGTATTAGTCCTTATGATCCTCGTCATGATGCTGGTTCCCCTGCCGGCATTCTTATTAGATGTCCTTTTTACCTTCAATATTGCACTCTCAATCATTGTTTTAATCACTGCGATCAATATCAAGAGCTTTAAAGACTTTGTTGCTTTTCCAACTGTCTTGTTATTAACCACCCTATTACGCCTATCTCTGAACGTTGCATCCACGCGCATTGTGCTGATGGATGGCTATAAAGGCACCGATGCTGCTGGAAAGGTTATCGAGGCTTTTGGCGTCTTTCTGATTGGCAATAATTTTGCCGTGGGTATCGTGATCTTCTTGGTGATTACGATCATTAACTTTGTGGTGATTACCAAAGGTTCTGGCCGAGTGGCTGAAGTATCAGCTCGCTTTGCTTTAGATTCCATGCCGGGCAAACAGATGGCCATTGATGCCGATCTTAATGCAGGCCTGATTCAACAATCTGAAGCCAAACAGCGCCGCGCTGAAGTAGCCCAAGAGGCAGATTTTTTTGGTTCCATGGACGGTGCGTCCAAGTTCGTTCGTGGCGATGCCATGGCTGGAATCATGATTTTGGTGATCAACCTGGTGGGAGGGTTGATTATCGGGGTCATGCAGCACGACATGGGATTTATGAAGGCGCTCTCTACCTTTGCCTCCTTGACCATTGGTGATGGTTTGGTAGCCCAAATTCCTGCGCTCGTCATTTCCACTGCAGCCGGTATCTTAGTTACTCGTGTTGCCACTGACGACAACTTTTCTGGGCAGGTCTCTAAACAGTTTGAGGCTAACAGTAATGCGCTTGGTGTAGTGGGGATTGTACTGGGAGTACTAGGAGTCATACCGGGCATGCCCCACTTTATCTTTTTGGGCTTTGCCGCAATGTTTGGTGGTTTGGCCTATGCAGCTCATACCAAGACTAAAAAAGAAGAGGCGGACGCTATTGAAGCGGCTAGAACTGGACCCGTTGCCAAAGAGGAGTTGGACTGGAAAGATGTGCCAATTGTTGAGCCCTTATGTCTTGAGCTGGCTTATCGACTCATTCCTTTGGTGGACAAGGGGGATGAGAGCGACCTGATCAAACGCATCCGCGCCATTCGGCGCAAGTTTGTCACTGAAATTGGTTTTCTGATTCCTTCAGTCCATATTCGCGATAACTTGCAGTTAACAGCCGAGACCTATCGCATCTTGCTGTACGGCGCTGAAATTGGCCGCGGGCAATGCTTACCTGATCGCCTCTTAGCCATCCAGCCAGCAGGAAGTGAGCCCATGCAGGGTATTGCCGTTAAAGACCCCACTTTTGGGATGCCAGCAGTATGGATTGAGCGCACTCAACGTGACCAAGCTGTAGCGATAGGATGTACTGTTGTAGAGCCTGCAGTAGTGATCACCACGCATTTAGATCACCTCAT
>CAIJNI010000049.1 GCA_903821995.1 uncultured beta proteobacterium | reverse complement strand
GGCTGGAAGCTGTTTCGTCTGCGAAGGTTGCGGAAACACATCTGGTTGTTCTTGATCTGCCAATAACATTTCTCACTTGCCAGGTTTGAAAAAACCCCATAGTGGGGAGATAAGCAGCGGGGAGATAAATCCCCGCCCCTTATGCTTCAAAGTAGTTAAACGTTCGTTTTACGAGTCTGGATCACCGTTATCGCGGTGATCCTTTCGTAGCTTTACCCACTGTGTGAGTAGAGCTGCGCATCAATTAAAAATGCACGCCAAGGAAATTTCCTTGACGTGCACTGCTTCTAGGCAGTGCTATGTATCGGTCGGGCCGCCGTTGTTGCGACGGCCTGACCTCATTGCCCATAATTGGATGGATAGCCTCTAGTTTTAAGTCTCCAAAAGTAACTTAATATGCTATTTCCTCAAGTGCCAATACTGAGCAACTTGCGAATGGCACTCCGTTCAACTTCTTCGATACCCACTCGTAATGCTCCAATAGCGGTCGAAAGATCTTCTAGCTGTGTAATTTGTAATTTGGGGGTGGAAGGCGCAAATTTTGCGATGACCCTTTGAATTTCTGGAAGGTACTTTTCAATTGATGGAGCTAAGCCTCCCATAATAATAAAAACTTCAGGATTAATTATGCAACAAATCGCAGCCATTCCACGCCCGATTAAATCAATTTGCTCCCTAACTAAAGCAACGGCAAGCTTATTTTTTATTGTTGCAGCTTCATAAATTATTTTGGCAGTTATATTTTTTCCTTTATTGGCATTTATTATTGACTTTGCCAGGGGATCTTTGCTGAATTTTTTAAAGGCTCTTTCGATACCTGTCGCACTGGCTTCTAATTCAAAATTTGAACTAGCATCTTCAATTGTAATAGGCAAATTTCCAATTTCTCCTGCGCTACCTTCAGCGCCTCTGTAAACATTTTTGTTTATCATCAATCCAAGACCAACTCCAACACCAATCGAAATAATTGCGACATTACTTAGCTCTACTGCGCCGCCCTTCCAGTTTTCCCCATAGACAGCTAAATGCGCCTCATTCTCTACAAAAATACTTATCCCAAGCATTTTATTAAGTTCATCTGGAATTGAAAAATTTTCCCAATCAGGTAATTGAGGGGCGATAGTGACTTTACGCGAAGTAAAATTTATTGTTCCAGGTGTTCCAACAACTACGCAGCCAATTTGTTTTTTAGTTATAGAATTTTCACTTATTATTTGTAACACTAAACCTGCGATGGCTTCAAGAATTTTTTGACGACCTTCATCAATAGGAGTGGCTCCGCGCAGACTGCTAATTATTTTTCCATCTAGATCTGAAAGTAGTACCCGGATTGTTGATCCTCCGACATCTACGCCCACAATCATTTTTCTGAATTGGTTATAATAGATTTGTTGAGCCCGTGGGCCCGGCCTCGGATTGTCTAATTTCTGTGTTGGTGAACCTAGAAATATTAGATCCTTGCCCACTAACAGATCTACGACTTCGTTAACTGTTGGCTTAGAAAGGCCTGTTAAAACTCCGATCCCTTGTCGGGTTAGGGGACCGTGAGTCCGGATGGTTTCTAAGACTCTAGCCACATTCATTTTACGCAGCGCGGCAGGTGAGCCTGACCCCTGACCGGTCAACACTGGAGAAAGAAACTCCCCGAAAATGCTTGACAGAATAGGAAGACTCCTTGTTCTATTAGGCCAATGAACCTAAGGTTCCCCTTGGGTTTGGACAATGAGAATATTAGGAGAAAAAATGGAAAAAGGAACTCGGTTTGGCCGGGGCATTTCCTCAATCGCCCGCTTCACTTCCCTGGGACTAATTATGGGAATAGCCAGCTTCATTTCAGTGGTAGCCCCTAATGCCGCTACGGGAGCAACAACTCCAACGGTCGCGTTCATGATGCCAGATGTTGATACTGCGCGCTGGGAAGGTAAAGACACTCCATTCTTCACTGACGCCATGAAAACACTCTGCCCTAACTGCAAGGTACTTCACTACAACGCAAAAAATGATGCAGGCCAACAACTTCAACAGGTTGAAGCTGCTGTGACCGCTGGTGCGAAAGTTTTAGTCATCTGTCCGGTTGACGGAAAGAGTATTTCTCCAGCAATTAAGGCCGCTAAGGCAAAAGGTGTTTCTGTAATTGCTTACGATCGATTGATTTATAACGCCCCGGTTGACTATTACCTAGTATTCGATCCAACAAAGGTTGGCGCAGCACAAGGGCAGTCTATTGTCGATCGCTTGAAATCGCAGGGAATTACAAAAGGAAAGATCATCGCTATAAATGGAGCGCCTACGGACAGTGATGCTCCTCATTATCGTGACTCAGCTTTTGCAGTTCTAAAATCAGCTGGTTTCACAATTGCGAAGAGCTACGACACCCCAAACTGGGATCCTGCTGAAGCGCAACGTGAGACTGATCAAGCTGTGACTCAACTTGGTAAGAAAGGTTTTGTTGCTGTACTAACCGCTAACGATGGAATGGCGACTGCTGTTGTTAAATCTCTACAAGCTGCAGGGGTTACACCAATAGTGCCAGTTACGGGCCAAGATGCTGAACTGGCAGCTATCCAGCGAATTTTGGTTGGTAGTCAATACATGACGGTCTATACACCTTTGGGTAAAGAAGCTGGTGGGGCTGCAACCTTGGCAAATGCCCTACTGAAGAAGACAAAAGCACCCGCTGGCCTTATTAACAAAGCTACGCCAAATGGGAGTGTCTCAGTGCCTTCTGTGTTTCTCGCATCCGAGATAGTTACCCAAAAAACTATCAACCAAACAGTTATAGCTGGAAAGTTTTGGACTGCAGGGGATATCTGTACTGCTGCATTTAAAACTGCGTGTGCAAAGTACGGTATCAAATAGATGACTGCCCTGTTATCGCTCTCCCAAATTAAAAAAAACTATGGGGCTGTTGAAGCTCTTCAGGGTGTTGATTTGGAATTAAACAAAGGCGAAATTCTTGCCCTTGTTGGCGATAATGGTGCGGGTAAATCAACTCTAATAAAAATACTCTCAGGAGTGATTGCACCAACTTCAGGTGCAATCACCCTTGAAGGTCAAGCTGTTTCTTTCTCGTCACCTCGCTCTTCAACAGAACACGGAATTACCACTGTCTACCAAGATCTTGCGTTATGTGAAAATTTAGACGTAGTAGGAAATTTGTTTCTCGGCCACGAAGAACTCGCTAGTAAAATTAAGTTTCCTAGAATCCTTTCTTCCTTTAAAATGCAAAGAATGGCAATTGACCTTCTTGCTTCGCTTTCTATAAATCTTCCATCAATTCGAAGCCGAGTTGAGCAGTTATCGGGAGGACAGCGGCAAGCCGTAGCAATTGCCCGTGCTCTTGCTCTGAATCCGCAGATAATTTTGCTTGATGAACCTACAGCAGCGCTCGGAGCAGCCCAGCGTCGAGAACTTCTAGGTCTGATGAGTACACTAAAAAAGAGGGGCATGGGAGTAATTTTTATCACGCACAATCTAAATGAAGTACTGCAGGTTTCTGATCGCGTTGTTGTATTGCGGCAAGGTAAAAACATTTCTTCTGCGCCAACTAGTGAGATAACTGAAGCTTCACTGGTGGCAGTCATAACTGGAATAAATAATGAACTTTCCACAAAGCAGGCGGGAAAGAATTAAGATGAGCCGTGAATCTACCCTCACGAACCATAGGATTCGGTTACCGGGATCTATCCAAGAGTTAGTGCCCGCTGTCGGTGCATTAATTGCCATAGTAACGGTTATGACAATCATCAATCACAAATTTTTATTGCCTTCAAACATAACGAACTTGTTACTCCAGCAGGCTGAACCTGCAACTTTGGCAATTGGTTTAGTGATGATTTTGCTCTTAGGTGAAATTGATCTTTCCGTAGGAGCTGTAAGTGGTTTTTGTGCTGGGATTATGGCTTCACTGAGTGTTCGTCATGGGGCCAACCCAATTATCGCCATTGTTTTAGCAGTAACTGCGGGAGCACTTGTTGGGCTTTTTCAAAGTTTATGGGTCGTATTTTTTGAAATTCCGGCCTTTATTGTCACGTTAGCTGGTTTGATTGCTTGGCAAGGTGGATTATTTGCAGTTTTGGGATCACAAGGAACGATTGGACTGACCGATCCGAAGATAGAATTTTTAACTCAAGCATTTTTATCTCACTTGGTAGCATGGGCATTTTTTATCATATTAGTTATCTGTTTCATCCTATTTAGATTAACAAACTATGTAAAATCAAAAAGATTAGAGATCCCTGGGCCTTCTTTAAGTGTGGTTATTTCCCAATCAATAATTTTTACTCTAATTGGTTTGATTTTTCTACTATATTTTCAACGGGATAGAGGCATTCCCGTGTCATTCTTTATCGCACTTTCATTAGCAATTTGGTTACATCTAATTTCTAAATACACACGGTTCGGTCGAAATGTTTATGCAATTGGTGGCAATTCTGAAGCCGCCCGCCGTGCAGGTGTGCCAGTAAAGCGTATCCGCGTTCAAGTTTTTATGATTGCGACAGCTTGCGCAGGGTTGGCGGGTATCCTCGGCAGTTCTAGGCTTTCCGCTGTTGGATCGGGCCAAGGTGGTGGAACTTTGCTACTAAACGCAATTGCCGCCGTTGTAATTGGTGGTACAAGCTTATTTGGCGGGCGTGGCCATATTTGGTCCGCTTTGATCGGAACACTAATTATCGGCGCAATTTCAAATGGTATGGATTTGCTTGCCTTAGCTTCGCCGGTTAAATACGGAGTTACCGCATCGGTCTTACTTGCAGCCGTAACTTTTGATTCAATCAGTCGCAAACGCTCATCAAAAAAAACCACCTAACCCGAAAGAGGTCCAATATGTCCCAATTCAAGTATCAATTAGCTAAGTTCATTGATTTTCAAGATCCTGAGGCATGTGCTCGAGTGAGAAAAATAAAAAAGTCTGAATTAACAAAAGGCGCAAATCCAAACCTCAACATAAAAATAATTGAGGATAGAAAAGATTTCTTTGAGGCTTTTGCAAACGATTTAGTTGATCGCATAACTCAAGCAAGGGACGAAAGTCGAAAGTTTGTAGCAATAGTGCCATTGGGGCCTGTCCCGCAGTATAAAATTGCAGCTCGAATTATCAATGAACGAAAAATATCACTTGAACATTGTCACTTTTTCAATATGGACGAGTATGCAGATGAAAATGGAAATACTGCTCCAATCACTTGGGAAGGCTCTTTTCAAAAATCTATGTATGAGCATTTTCATAATCAAATAGACGAGAAATTACGTCCCAAAGCTGAACAACTTCATTTTCCAACTACAGATGTTATTAAAAGTTACTCAGACATTATCGAACAACTAGGTGGAGCTGATGTTTGTTATGGTGGAATTGGATGGTGTGGTCATATTGCATTTTGGGAATCTGATTTAGGACATGAATTCAAGGGAGATATTGAAGCATATAAAAAGGCTGGACCAAGGACAGTTGAGCTAACACCAATGACAATTATGCAAAATGCATTGCATTCTTTCGGAGGCGACTGGTCATGGGTGCCGCCTAAAGCAAACACTATTGGACCAGTCAACATTCTTGGAGCCCGTGCGCGTAGCTTCTGGCTTGATGGTGATTTGGGTGGTGGAGTTTCTTGGCAAAGATTTATTGCAAGGCTTGTCACTCATGGTCCTATTTCAGAATTTGTTCCTGGAACATTTCTTCAAACTCAGCCTTCAGATATTCATATTCTTGGTGGCGTAGCCGAAGACGTTGAAATAAACATGGCTTAATTTTTCTGATCCGTAGCTGGGGTTTAGGATCCAATGGGTCGCCGCTTTTGCGACGACCCATTCTCATATGCCCACGCGATGTGGGTACGCACCGATAGGGTGCACAGGTGAGCACAGAGAAGAATCAACAGATGAAGTTGGTTCAAGAGGCGTTAGATGCCGCAGTTGTTGCTATTGGCGGGCAAGCTAGAGAAGGCCAAATTGAAATGGCTGAAGCAGTTGCTAATGCGTTAACTGATCGCCATCACTTACTTGTCCAAGCAGGAACAGGAACGGGTAAATCACTTGCTTATTTAGTGCC
>CAIJNI010000048.1 GCA_903821995.1 uncultured beta proteobacterium | reverse complement strand
GAAATCATCTGAATATTGATCCCTTCTTCAGCTAAAGTCCTAAACATTTTGCTAGCAATACCTACATGTGAGCGCATACCAACCCCTACAACGGATACTTTGGAAACTTTTGGATCTCCTAAAATCTCCCTTGCCCCCATATGCGACTGAACTTTGTTTTTAAGAATATCTAATGCGTGCTGGTACTCCGCCCGAGCTACAGTAAAAGTAAAGTCAGTCTTGCCGTCGACAGATTGATTTTGAATGATCATATCGACGTCAATGTTTGCATCCGCTATAGGGCCCAAAATTTGATAGGCAATACCTGGCTTATCAGGAACCCCAAGTACTGTAATCTTTGCCTCATCCCGGGCAAAAGCAATTCCAGAAATAACTGCTGCTTCCATAGTTTTATCATCCTCAAAGGTAATCAATGTCCCAGAATTCATTTCTTTTGTTAATGGAATTAATGGGTCTGTCAACGAAGAGAGTACTCGCGTCTTTACCCGGTACTTTCCAGCAAATTCAACTGATCGTATTTGCAAAACTTTGGAGCCCAAACTAGCCATTTCCATCATTTCTTCAAAAGTTATCTTGTTTAAGCGCCGCGCGTCCTCACACACCCTAGGGTCTGTCGTATACACCCCATCAACATCGGTGTAAATAAGACACTCTTCTGCTCCAAGCGCTGCAGCAATAGCCACGGCTGAAGTATCAGATCCACCCCGCCCTAAGGTCGTAATATTTCCATTGTCATCAACCCCCTGAAAACCCGTAATGACAACAACACGTCCTGCGTCTAAGTCAGCAATAACTTTATCTTTATCAATACCCATAATGCGAGCTTTAGTAAAAGCTGAATCCGTTTTAATAGCCACTTGCCATCCAGAATAACTAATGGCATCAACACCATTAGCCTGCAATGCAAGCGCTAAGAGCCCAGAACTGACCTGTTCACCCGTGGATGCAATTTGGTCTAATTCTCTTGGGTCTGGCGAGCTATTAATTTCTTTAGCAAGTCCAAGTAAACGATTGGTTTCGCCCGACATCGCTGAAGGAACAACAACAATTTGATGTCCCGCCTGAGTCCATTTAGCGACGCGTTTGGCCACATTTTGGATGCGTTCAGGCGACCCCATTGAGGTTCCACCATATTTGTGAACAATTAATGCCATAGTCTTCTATCTTGAATTCTTTAAAAAATCAAACTCATTCAAATGATTGAGTAAAACAGTTATTTTAACTGAGATAACAACCCAAGTACCGCCTGTTGTTGTGCACTTCGTAATTTCAGGTTTTTTGTTTTTCAAAGACTGGTGCCATACGTTTGCCAGACAACACAGAAATCTCTGCATTGACCCCAACACCAGCAATAGCCAGTATTTCCTCTCCCAAATAAAGTAAGGGAGCATCTCTTTTCCAAGGAGGAATATCTAGTTCCTGAAAAAGATTTTTAAGAGACCGTCTAGGTCGCTTTAGGTCTAGTCTAAATTTTTCGCCACCTATCCGTTCTTTTTCGTAAATATCACCCCGACTCAAAGCATCTTGATACACTTTTATCGGGACTCCTGGATCGGCACTGGATTCATCAAGGAGTTTAAAAGTCCAAATACCAAGTGACTCAGAAGCCTCTGTCACACTTAACTTTCCTCTCCAGACATTGAGCCGCAAACCATCATGAAGCCAAGATAATTGGTGATCTGTTTCGTGACTCAAGCCCTCCAAATCATGCCACCACGCATGGAGACGCTCTTCGGAAGGCATCTGTATTCCTTGTAAAAACAACCATCGACGAAGCGCATTACTACTTCTTCCTAAATCTTCTTTTCTTAAAGAAAGTAGATTTTTGATCTCCAAACCTAACTCTGTAGTCATTACATTCAAATCAATATCAGCCAATTGATCCAATAAGCTTTGCGCAGTTCTTAAGTGCGAAGCAGTACGACCTATATTGTTTTTAAACTGCGGTTGAATTTTTTCAAATAGGGGCAGTAATTTTTTACGTACAAAATTTCTTGTCAATTGCTCGTTGGCATTCGTAGGATCTTCTATCCACTCTAATTGATATGTATTTGCGTAGGATTCAATTTCATCTCGAGTTAACTCTAAAAAAGGTCTCCAAATTCTAATCTCAGACAAGAAATCTTCTCTCACAGGGGGCATCCCAGCAAGTCCCAACAAGCCCGAACCACGAATCAATTGGAGTAAAAAAGTTTCAGCTTGATCATCTTGGTGGTGACCAAATAACAAGTGTTCTGCACTATGCATCAAACACATTTCTCTTAAAGCATCATAACGTGCCTGCCTTGCACGTGCCTCAATATTGGCATCAAGTTGATTTACAGTTTCAAGCTGAACTAAACGAAAATCAAAAAATACTTCAAATTCGTTTGCAATTTTTGCACAATGAATGACCCAACTATCCGCTTGCTGTTGAAGTCCATGATTGACATGAAGAGCAATGACATTTTCAGGTCCGTGTGCAGCTACAGTGCTATGTAACAATGCTGTAGAGTCTATTCCTCCACTAAAAGCAACTGCAATACGAGTGCTCGCCCCCGGAAAAGGCGCTCTATTTATCTGTGGTGTTTTTGAACTTACCATAACTCATTAAGCGCTCATGACGTCGTTCAAGTAACTCAGTTGTTCCCATCGATTGGAACTGTCGCAATGAGTCAGCCAGAGCCCTCTTCAACAAGGCAGCCATTCCGACAGTATCACGATGAGCCCCACCAATTGGCTCACTGACAATTTTATCAATAAGTCCTAACGCTTTGAGGCGGTGGGCAGTCAGAGCTAACTGCTCGGCAGCTTCTGGAGCCATATCAGCTGTCTTCCATAAAATAGAAGCACAACCTTCGGGAGAAATAACAGAGTAAGTAGAATATTGGAGCATCAACACCATATCTCCCATGGCAATCGCTAACGCGCCACCAGATCCGCCTTCACCAATGATTGTAGAAATAATGGGTACTCTCAACTCTGCCTGAGTATATAAATTATGGCCAATGGCTTCAGATTGATTTCTCTCTTCTGCATCAATCCCTGGGAAAGCACCAGGTGTATCAACAAATGTAAAAACAGGAATATTGAATTTTTCTGCCAATCTCATGAGTCGCATCGCTTTTCGATACCCCTCAGGACGACTCATCCCAAAGTTGCGTAATGTCCGCTCCTTTGTATCCCTTCCTTTTTGGTGACCTATCACCATACACGATGCCCCATTAAAACGAGCTAATCCAGCAACAATAGACTGATCATCTCCAAATGAGCGATCACCATGAAGTTCATGAAAATCTGTGAATATATTGGTAATATAATCAAGGGTGTATGGTCTTTGGGGATGCCTTGCAATTTGAGAGACTTGCCAAGGGGTCAGCCGAGCATATAAATCCTTGGTCAGTTGCTGACTCTTTTCAGATAATTTAGATATTTCTGCAGAAATGTCCACCGCAGATTCATCTTGAACAAATCTTAATTCCTCAATCTTTGTCTCTAAATCTGCGACAGATTGCTCAAAATCTAAGAAAGTTATTTTCATCATTTGATTTTACAACCTCATTATAAAAATATAAGTACTTTGTGCAAATTTTCTATTAATAATCGACAGGAATTGGGTCAATACTTCGCCATAAGTACCAAGTTGCTACCGTGCGCCATGGAGCCCAGTTTTCTGCAACCTCCCGTGCTTCGCTTCGGGTCACCTTTTCACCGCTAAAATAGTTTATCGAAATAGCTCTTAATAAGCCAATATCGTCTAATGGCAATATATCCGGTCGCTTTAAGTTAAATATGAGGAACATTTCAGCTGTCCACCGACCGATTCCTCGAATATTAGTCAGCTCTTTAATGACAGATTTGTCATCTAACTGGTGCCACTTGGTACGGGAAAGCCCTTGATTTTGAAAATGCTCTGCAAGGTCTTTAATGTACTCAATTTTTCTCCCAGAAAGTCCTACTGCCTTAAGGGATTCAAATTCAGCTGCAATTACTTGTTTAGGATTAACCTTATCTAAGCTCGCCTCAAATCGATTCCAAACCGCTTGCGCTGAAGCAACTGAAATTTGCTGACCGACGATGGATCTGGCTAAAGTTAAAAAAGGATCCCCTCTAGACACCACTCCCGTATCTTTAAACTTAGGAATAATTTTTTTTAATATTCTGTCCTGTTTCATGAGTTTGATACATGCATCATCCCAATAGTCGGCACTGACTTCTTTTGTCATATCTATTCTTTTCGCCACACCGTGATTCCACCGGGTTGATCTTCCAAAATCACCCCAAGTACAAGTAAATCTTTTCGAATTTTGTCTGCCATTACAAAATCTTTATTTTTCTTTGCAAGAATTCTCTCTTGAATAAAATCTTCGATTTCTTTTACAGAAATACCAAGGATCTCTCCCTGAAGAAATTCTTGAACAGGTCTTTGTAAGAGCCCGAGCTGTGCCCCCAAATATCTTAATTGCAAAACCAATTGTTCATCAACTTGATGAGTCGCTTTACTACGATTGATCTCAGTCGATAGCTCAAATAACACTGCAATTGCTTCGGATGTATTAAAGTCATCATCCATCGCTTCTTTAAACCGCACATACCAAGTACTACTTTGCAAAGCTACTTCATTGCTCAGCGTTTGTTCTAGATTTTGTACAAAAGCAACGCCAGATAAAGAGTTATACAAACGCTCTAAACCTTGTTTTGCCTCTTCTAAAGTGGCATCGCTGTAGTTCACAGGGCTTCTATAGTGAGCTCTTAGAATAAAGAAACGAATTACCTCAGGATCAAACTTTTTTAATACATCTCTAATAATGAAAAAATTACCTAATGACTTCGCCATTTTTTCATTATTCACTCGAACATGGCCGTTATGCATCCAATAATTCACATACTGAGGATCAGATGATTCTCCCTCATCATTAAAATTTCGATGAACTCCTTCACTTTGAGCAATCTCATTTTCATGATGAGGAAACTGCAAATCAGCGCCACCTCCATGAATATCAAAGTGGTAGCCTAATAATTCACATGACATTGCAGAGCATTCAATATGCCAACCTGGCCTACCTTCTCCCCAAGGAGAATTCCAGCGCGTATCTTCTGGCTCGTCAGTCTTTGCGGATTTCCACATCACGAAATCAAGTGGATCTTTCTTATCTCCGACAATGATCACGCGATCCCCTTCAAGGTCATCAAGTGATTTGCCAGATAATTTTCCATACCCAGGAAACTCTCTGACTGAAAAATTCACATCTCCAGAGTCAGCTTGATAGGCAATATTTTTTTCGATGAGTCTGCCAATCATTCCTTGCATCGCATCAATATACTGAGTTGCACGAGGCTCAAAATTAGGGGGCAATACACCTAAAGCATCTGCATCTTCATGCATGGCTTTTATAAATCGATTAGTCAAACTACCAATGGTTTCATTATTTTCAATTGCACGTTTAATGATTTTGTCATCAATATCAGTGATGTTTCTGACGTAATTGACTTCAAAACCACTCGCTCTGAGCCAACGTGTCACCATATCGAAAACAACTAATACCCTAGCATGCCCAATATGGCAAAAATCATAAACCGTCATACCGCAAACATAAATTGAAGCATGTCCAGGATTGATGGGTTTAAAGGTTTCTTTGCGTCGTAGAAGTGTGTTGTAAATTTGAAGCATACTTAAATTTTAAATGAAGGGTATTAATAAGGTACGGCAAGATTAGATGTTTATTATCACAATTAAGCCACACTTTTTGCTAGACTCAGGAGTATACCCATTCGTAGCATAAAATGTTGAGAATACCGATAAATTAATTATGATGAAATCTTCCCTAAGCTCGACCATTTTTATGCCGTTTAAAACATATCTCCATATTAAACTTATCATCTCGGGTTGCACTTTTGACTTGCAGCTATTAAAGAGCCAATGCAAACATTTTGTGAACTTGATGATAGGGCTAGCGCTAAAGCTAATAGCGCCATTAATGCTCACTTTTTCCGTGAATGCGCAAATAACGACGCCCTCACCAACAAATCCACTCAATTCCGCACCTGCTTATTTGGGTACCTATTCACCTAACCAAGTCGCAGTTCCTTACTCCTCAAATAATTCCGAAACACAATCTTCTGCGTTTACGCCGTCCTTGGCCACCCCATTTATTGCTCTACAAAATGCAACTCTGGATACAGAGCCTAAAAATGGAGTACCCGTCAAATTAGCTAAACTTGTTAATGAAAAACAATGGGCTGAGGCTTTAAAAGAAGTTGATCAAAATATTAAAAAGGCGCCTAAAAATGTCCAACTACTTTTTGTACGCTCAAAAATCCTCATTGAACTCGGTCAACTTGAAAATGCTCGCATTGCCCTTGTTGATTTGACGGATAGGTTCCCCGAATTACCAGAACCCTATAACAACCTCGCAGTCCTTTATGCAAGCGTTGGTAAACTTGATCTCGCCAAAGAAAATTTGGAACTATGTCTAAGATTATCTCCAAACTATGCCATTGCTTTATTAAATTTGGCAGATGTTTATACTAAAATAGCTGCAAGTTATTACAGCCAAGCATTTCAAAAAAATAAGAAACTAAAGGCTGCTGACCAAAAAAGAAAACTCGCTGACGCGATAACACAAAATTAATTTAAATCATTCATCATCAATTAAGGAAAATTATGTCTCTTGTCTTATTCAAAACAAATCACGGCGACTTTACAATTAAGCTCAATACCGAGAAAGCACCTATTTCAAGTGCTAATTTTCTCGAATATGTTAATTCTGGTCATTATGCTGGCACAATTTTTCATCGTGTCATCAGCAACTTTATGGTTCAAGGCGGCGGCATGGGGGCTGGTATGAAACCGAAGGCTACTCGCCCTACTATCGAAAATGAAGCACAAAATGGCCTCAAAAATAGCCGCGGCACCCTAGCAATGGCTAGAACTAGTGACCCTCATTCTGCGTCGTCACAATTTTTTATCAATGTTGTTGATAATGATTTTTTGAACCACACAGCACCTACAGGTCAAGGCTGGGGTTATGCAGTCTTTGGAGAAGTTGTTGAAGGAATGGATGTTGTTGATGCTATTCGTAAAGTTCCAACAGGTAGCACTGGAGGTCATCAAGATGTTCCTAAAGAAGACGTCTTAGTGCTCGAAGCAAAGGCACTCTGATTAAAACTTCGGCTATCTCTATTGAGCTTGATAATGCATTGTTGATTTCTGACCTGCATTTAAATCCCTCTATGCCACTCACAACAGAACGCTTTCAAGCGTTCTGTCAATCAGAAGCTTTAAAAGCCCAAGCGATTTTTATTATGGGCGACCTATTTGAGTTTTGGGTTGGTGATGATGCCCACCTGCAATCTTCCTACCATCAGTACATAGGACAAATTCTTCACCAACTATCTAGTCATGGAGTTAAGCTTTATTTTATGGCAGGTAACCGTGACTTTATGCTTGGAGAAGAGTTTGCATCGCTAGCGAACTGGGTTACTATCCCTGACCCCAGTATTGTAAAAATCGCAGGTAAAAATGTACTGTTAGCCCATGGAGATTCTTTATGCACAGATGACTGGGGTTATCAACTGTTTAGATCATTTAATCGTTTAGAGTGGCTTCAAAAATCTTTTCTGCAATTACCAGTCTCTTGGCGCCACAAGTTTGGAAGTCATCTACGTAACAACAGCACCATTAAGTACAAGAAAAGACAGGCTTTACTATTGAAACAAGAAAATCAAGCAGTTGACAGAAAGGGCGATGTTACCCTTGCAGCCTGCGATCAAATGACAACTCAGCATCAATGTGATTTGCTCATTCATGGACATACTCACCGACCAGGAAAACATACTGAGTCACTCAATGGACACTCGTGGCAACGCTGGGTTTTGTCAGACTGGGATCTAGATCAATCCATAGAACAGTCGCGCGCCAATATGATACGCATCAATGCTACTGGGATTGCGGCTATTGATCTGACTTAGTTCGGAATAGTTCTTAACTGACATCCTCCCCTCCCTAAATCAAGGCATATAAACAGCAATTTTGGGCTACTTATTTCACATGCCTCATCACCGAGACCATCTGTCCAAATATTTTAGGGTTGGCTGCCATAATCTGTCCACTTGAGAAATAACCCTCTTCACCTTCATAATTTCCGACTAAACCACCCGATTCTTGAATCAGTAAAACACCCGCAGCCATATCCCAAGGCTTAAGCTCACCTTCAAAAAAACCATCTAAGCGTCCCGCTGCAACATAGGCTAAATCAAGCGCAGCTGCGCCTGGCCTGCGAAGACCTGCGCACTCGCTCGTCATCACTTTAAAAAGATTTAAGTAACTATCAATGTCTTGATCTGTACGGTAGGGAAATCCTGTACCTAGTAGGCATTCAGATAGTCTAGTTTGAGCTGTAACTCTTAACCGACGATTATTGAGGTATGCGCCCGCCCCTTTGGTCGCTGTAAATAATTCATCTCGTGTCGGGTCATAGACGACAGCCTGTTGAATTTGCCCATTCACCGCAAGAGCTATCGATACCGCATATTGAGGAAATCCATGAATAAAATTAGTTGTTCCGTCTAAAGGATCGATGACCCAAACATAATGGTCTTCATCTGTATCGCCCCCCTTGGCGATCATTTCATCCCAAGTCAGCATCCCAAGAGATTCCCCTGTAGCATTAAGGCTTCCAGATTCTTCAGCCAAAAACTCGTGGGTGGGATAAGCTTCTCTTAATGTTTCTATAATGGCATTTTCGGCAGCTTGATCGACATCAGTGACAAAATCATTTTGCTGTTTTAATGCAACTTGTAAACGCTCTAAATTGAGCGATGCACGATTAATAATTGTGCCAGCACGGCGGGCAGCTTTAATAGCCACATTCATCATTGGATGCATAAGGGTCTTTATTTTTTTACAAGTTGAATTAATTAAAAAAGAGCAAGTCAGTGCAAAATACCTGATAGAACGTATTATTTTACCAACTCTTTTGCAGAAAGCACATCACGATGAATCTCGCTTGGATACTTTGCAAGACAAGTCACTCTGGAAATGTAGGCTCAGCCGCTAGAGCAATCAAAACAATGGGCTTTGCTGACTTGATCTTGGTTGCCCCTAAAGACCCTGGCGTTAAAGCTTCAGAGCAAGCTCTAGCGCTTGCTAGTGGCGCTCAAGATGTTTTGGATGATACCCATATTGTTGATGACTTAAAGACTGCCTGCAATCCTTTTCAATGGGTATTTGGCTTAAGTTCTAGAGATAGAGAATTTGGACCGCCCTGCATTTCATTAAAAGAAGCTTGTGTGTTTGCTGAGCTCGCCATTACATCTGGCCAATCTTGCGCATTTTTATTTGGCACAGAACGAACTGGACTCGAAAATGAAGATTTTAATTCTTGTACCCACCGCGTTTGGATTGACGCCAATCCAAACTATTCTTCTTTAAATTTGGCCCAAGCAGTCATGGTGTGCGCCTATGAAATGCGTCAAACCCAATTATTGGCATCAGAAAATCTATCAAAAACTCAGATACTAGATCAGCCAGCTCCGCAAGAAGCCATCCAGGCAGCCATGACCCACTTGCAAGATGGTCTTGAGGCGATCGGCTTCCTTGATGCCAAACACCCCAAAAAACTGATGGAAAGATTAAGGGCTCTATTTTCACGTGCAGGCCTGCAAACAGAAGAGGTAGATATACTGCGAGGTATAGCAAAACAAATGTTACTTAAGTAATATCTATTACACTTGAACTACCCCTATGACCTTTAATATTTTTGAACACGTCGACTCAATTATTGAACGAGATCCAGCAGCAAGACATCGTCTTGAGGTTTTAACCTGCTATCCCGGCCTTCATGCCATTTGGTTTCACCGCCTCTCACATTTCTTCTGGCAAATCGGCCTGAAGTGGCTAGGTCGCTTTTTAGCCCACCTAGGTAGAATTTTGACGGGAATAGAAATCCACCCAGGTGCAACCATAGGTAAACGAGTCTTTATTGATCATGGCCAAGGCGTTGTGATCGGAGAAACCACTGAAATCGGTGATGATTGCACCATTTATCAAGGTGTTACCCTTGGCGGTACCTCTTTATATAAAGGCTCAAAAAGACATCCCACCCTGGGAAAAGGGGTGGTTGTAAGCGCCGGCGCTAAAGTCTTAGGTGGCTTTACTGTGGGCGATAACGCCAGAATTGGTTCAAATGCCGTAGTTCTCAAAGAAGTCCCAATAGGAGCCACAGCTGTCGGTATACCCGCAAGAATTGTGAAGTCTGAACTGCCAGCACATGCTAGCGACCAAATGAAATCTCAATTTACTGCTTATGGCATTACCCCCGAGGCTGATGACCCGGTTTCACTCGCTATTAAAAGTTTGATTGATGTCACTCTCAATCTCGAAGCGCAGTTACAAGAGTTAAAAAGCCAACTCCCTAGTAACCCTATCAAGCCTCTAGGATATGAGCCAGTTGATACAAGTAAAGATCTCGATCATTTACGAGATTGGCTTAAAGAATAGACCTCAAAAAGAGATTACCTATGGCAGATCCTTTAGCAGGTCACTCACCTGCAATGCAACAATTTCTTAGAATTAAAGCAGAAAATCCTCATGCCCTGCTGTTTTTTCGTATGGGTGATTTTTATGAATTATTTTTTGAGGATGCTCAAATTGCAGCCCGTATCTTAGACATCACATTAACTCAGCGTGGGCAGTCAAATGGAGCTCCAATCAAAATGGCGGGGGTTCCCTACCACTCTGCCGAACAGTACCTTGCTAAGCTTCTTCAAGCTGGGCAAAGTGTTGCCATTTGCGAGCAGGTTGGAGATCCTGCAACTAGCAAGGGGCCTGTTGACCGTAAAGTGATGCGGATTTTAACGCCAGGAACTCTGGTCGATAAAGCACTATTATCTGACCGCCAAAATGCAACTATCATGGCGTGTTTTATAAAGGCGGGGGAAGTTGGAGTCGCTTGGTTGACTCTTGCTAGCGGAGATTTACGAGTACTTGTCTGCAAGGATCAAGACTTACCTCAACATGTAGCCCGAATTTCTCCTACTGAAATCATTTGCCCAAAAGAACAGTTAAACCTTCTTCAATCTTTGTTTGAAGATGTGTCAAATTCAATAACGCCAAGCTTACATGAAATTCCAAGTTCAGTATGGAACTACCATGATGGGCAATCTCGTCTTCAAAATTTATTCGACGTCAATGATTTAACTCATTTAAATATTCATACCGATCAACCGTCTCATCAACTTGCGCTATGCGCATCTTCCGCCGTATTAAGTTTTACAAGTTATACGCAAGGACTAGGTTGGGATGGTCGTCTTCCGCATATCGCTCAATTCCTCTTTGAGCAAGACGAAGAGTTCATTGGTATGGATAGTGCAACCCGCAGAAATTTAGAACTCACAGAAACTCTTCGCGGAGAATCTGAACCTACACTATTTTCATTAATGGATAGCTGCCAAAACCCCATGGGTAGCCGATTACTCAGACATTGGATTCATCACCCTCTGCGCTCCTTAACCCTTGCCAAAGATAGACATGATGCAATTGAAATACTTTTGCAGAGTGGATTTGGACTTCAAGATCTTCGCACACGTATGCGCGATATTTCAGATATTGAAAGAATTAGCGCCCGTTTAGCCCTTAAAACTGCTAGGCCTCGAGATCTTTCTAGTTTAAGAGATACTTTAAAGTGCCTTCCTGATCTGCAAGTTTTTTTAAGTCCTTTAATTAAAAATCAAATCCTCTTAACTGAACTTTTAAATGCCCTAGATGTACCCAATGAATTACTCGATTTATTAAATCGCGCAATTATGGCTGAGCCAGCAGCAATCGTTCGCGAAGGTGGCGTCATTGCTAATGGTTATGACAGTCAACTCGATGAGTTAAGAACTCTCTCAGTTGATACAGGACAGTTTTTGATTGACCTAGAATCTCGCGAAAGATTGCGCACAGGAATTAATAATCTACGCGTGGAATTCAATAAAATTCATGGGTTTTTTATTGAAGTCACCCAAGGGCAATTAGACAAAGTCCCATTAGACTACCAGCGTAGACAAACTTTAAAAAATGCTGAGCGTTACATTACCCCAGAATTAAAAGCATTTGAGGATAAAGCACTTTCGGCACGCGAAAGAAGCCTTGCCCTTGAAAAAGAACTGTATGAACAGGTCTTAAACCTAGTAGAACCTTTTGTCGCAAAAATTCAGGTGATTTCTAAATCACTTGGGCAACTAGACGTGCTCGCAGCTTTGGCAGAACGCGCTAAGACATTAAATTGGACGTGCCCTGTGCTCGTAAGCCACCCTTGTTTAAATATCGAGCAAGGTCGACACCCCGTCGTAGAGGTTCACTTAGCCAAAAAATCTGCTTCTTTTTCGAGTAATGATGGTGAATTTAACCCGAATCGACGCATGCTTCTCATTACCGGTCCCAATATGGGTGGAAAATCTACCTATATGCGCCAAATGGCTTTAATTACACTGATGGCCTATATCGGCTCCCATGTCCCAGCAAAATCAGCTATCTTAGGTCCTATTGACCAAATTTTCACCCGGATTGGAGCGGCTGATGATTTAGCAAGTGGCAGATCAACCTTTATGGTAGAAATGACTGAAGCTGCTCATATTTTGCATCGTGCCACCCCTTTTAGTTTAGTTCTCATGGACGAAATAGGTCGTGGAACTTCGACTTATGATGGGCTCGCTTTAGCGTGGTCTATCGCCAAACACCTACTAGAGGTTAACCAAAGTTGGGTCCTATTTGCTACACATTACCTAGAGCTGGCTAACTTACCAACCCACTATTCCCAATGCGTTAATGTGCATTTATCTGCAATTGAACAAGGTAAAAATTTAATCTTCCTCCATCAGGTTAAAGCAGGTCATGCGAGTCAGAGTTATGGACTTCAGGTCGCCCAGCTAGCCGGGGTACCAAAGTCAGTCATCTTACAAGCTAGAAAAAAGTTATCACTTCTTGAGAGTCAATCAGAAAATAAAGAGCACTTTTCAGATCAAGAGGACTTATTTAATGACCTCACATCGAAATCGATCGGACTCCCTACGGAACAGCTGAGTAATGACGAACTACCCCTCCCATCGAGCTCAATAGAGATTGCTTTAAAAGAGCTCGACCCAGATTCTTTGAGTCCTCGCGAGGCACTCGAAGCCATCTATCAACTCAAAAAAATGCTTTAGTAAGGAATTCTTTAGTGAAGTGTGGGGTGGTTAGGTGGAATCTGAGCGGATAAGTCTTCAATCCCCTCAATATCATCCTCACCCTCTGCATCAAAATCCAAGCCCGTTTGACCTTCAGCACGACCATTTTCAACTTCTTCATTTGTAGCTGTTCTGACGCCAGAAACAGTAATAAAAAAGCGCAAAGCAATTCCTGCTAATGGGTGGTTACCATCTAAAACAACACGGTCATCTGAAATATCTGTCACAGTGTAAATGAGCGAATCAGTATCTTCATCATCGACTTCGACCATATCTTCCTCCCCATCTTCTTCGCTGGGCACTCCCTCAAACTGCATCCCAATTTCTAAAGGTTCGGGGAATCGAGAACGGTCTTCAATCCGCAATAATTCTGCATCATAATCCCCAAATGCATCAGGTGGCTCTAGTTGGATTTGCGTTTCAAAACCGATTTCTTTACCATCTAGGGTTTCTTCAATCTTAGGAAAGGTCCCAGAATAACCACCATGAAGGTAAACCATAGGTTCACCAGACTCCTCAATTAGGTTATCCTGAGCATCAGTTAAACGGTATATTAAAGATACCACTGTATTTTTTTCAATTTTCATCAGAGATATTTTACTTGAATCAATATTACACCCCCCCAACTCCACCACTCCCTCTCCCTATTAAGGAGCCATGGGCGCTTCTAGGCGGTCTTAGCCCAGCAGATTTCATGCGAGATCACTGGCAAAAAAAACCCCTACTTGTCCGAAATGCTATTCCTGCATTTCAGCTCATGAAAGCGAACGGTGCAGAGTTAGAAAGCCCCATTACTCCAAAAGATTTATCTCAGTTTGCCACAAGTGACATGGTTGAATCTCGCCTTGTCCAAAGCGCCCCCTGGAAACTTCGACATGGCCCTTTTACAACTAAGGCTATTCCGAGCCTGACGCGTAAAAATTGGACATTATTGGTTCAAGGAATGGAAGCACTCCATCCCGCAGCCGCGACTGTTCTTTCCTGGTTTAGATTTATCCCGGATTATCGCCTGGATGATTTAATGATTAGCATCGCAGGACCAGGCGGTGGCGTTGGACCTCATTTGGACTCCTATGACGTATTTTTAATTCAAATGTCTGGAAGAAGGCGCTGGAGTATTGAGCATGAACCAAAAAAAGGCTTTATTGATGGACTGCCTTTAAAAATATTAAGTGAATTTAATCCAGATGAGGAATGGCTATTAGAGCCGGGAGATATGCTTTATCTTCCTCCACAAATTGCTCATGATGGTATTGCACTTGATCCTGGAACTCAAACTTGGTCAGTTGGTTTTAGATCACCAAGCTGGCGAGAGCTTTTACAAGAGACCCTGTGGCGCTTATCGGATCAACTTGAAGATGATTCTTCCTTATCTCAAGTCATCACTGACCCCTACCAATCGGCCACAGATAAACCAGCACTTATACCAACTCGACTCACGCAAGAATTAAAAAAACAATTTAACCAGTTGCCGTGGCATGGTAAAGACCTTGAAGAGCTATTGGAATTTTCAATTGGTGAAATCTTGAGTGAACCTAAAGCTCAAATTGTTTTTCATGCCCCTCAAAAACCTCTATCGGAAAATAACTTTAGACAAGCTTGCTTGAAATCTGGACTGAATGTCCATTCTCAGACTCGGCTAACCATTAGCGGGGACTATATGTTTTGTAATGGGGCATTATTAACCTACTTAGACCAAAAGTCAGATACGCTTTCTGCTTGGCTTTCATTAGCGAATCAACGCGCATGGACTCCAATCCAAGCTCGACGATTTATTTCATACCCATCTATGTTTGAAGCTATTTATGAGGGATATCTAGATGGCTGGTTTGTTCTAAACTAATCCCATATATAAAGTATTGAATTAATTGATTTTTTAAAAATCATAGGCAAGTCATTATTGTTGGCTATAATAGAGAAGGATATTTCAATCCGACATCAATTACCGGTAATTGTTGTTATTATTTCTTTCAAATTAAAGGAACACACAAATGAACAAGTCTTTATTACTCGCTGCTATGTTGGCATTAGCTGTAGTTGCTTGCAGCAAAACAGAACCTACTCCAGCTCCAGCACCAGCAGCAACTCCAGCAGCTGAACCTGCAAAAGATGCAGCTCCTGCTCCAGCAGCTGAACCAGCAAAAGATGCAGCTCCTGCTGCTGTTGATGCAACTAAGAAATAATTTTCTTATTCAGTTCGTAAAAACCGCTCCATGAGCGGTTTTTTTATTTATTCCAAATGATTAAACATGATTTCCCACACCAAAGATTCTTTTAACAACGTCCCACTTGCCGCTAAAATTTTGTCCTTTTCAGGATTGATCCCTTTTTTGGCCTGCACCTATTTTGAGTGGTCTCACTTTGTTGACACCTTCAATTGGCTTGAAGCTCATCTGACTTATAGTGCAGTCATTCTTAGCTTTTTAGGAGGACTGCATTGGGCTTTTGCTATGACGCTGACATCACTTAATACTCGCGCAAAAAACTTTCGTTTTATCTGGGGCGTCATCCCCTCATTAATAGCATGGCTTAGCTTTGGACTTCATCCACTTGAGGCAAATGTCTTATTGGTGATTGGATTTTTATTACAGTTATGGCAAGACATGGTCTTACATCGATCGACGCAACTCCCAAAGTGGTATCTCCCCCTGAGAATAAAACTTACCGCAGTCGTTTGCTTAAGTCTAGTCAGCGCTATTTTAAGCATCTTTTTCTCCTAAAAATGCTCAAAACAAAGCCAACCAGTTAACCCGATTGGCTGAGTAAAATTCTTAAGAACTTTACTGTGTCACTTCATTATTAATAATACTTAATATTTGCGGCGGCACATTTGACATTTCAGGCTTACCATCCACATCTAAAACCGTCACTTTAGTCGTGTTTGCGTCACTAGACTTTACCAAAATTCGATATCGCTTTGCTTGCTTTAACTGATCTGCTTTAGATGTTGTAAATAGTCTTGAGAAGAAACCAGGTTTTTTCTCTGAGTCAAAATCTTTTGAGTTTACAAAGCGTGTGAAATAGATCCCTTGCGAACGATCTCTATCTTCGACTGTAAAGTTTGAACGATCTAATGCTAGACCAATTTCTCTCCAAGAACGATCAAATCCCTGATTAAGAACTAGAGCCATATCAGCACCTGAGCCAGTAATTCGGGATACTTTGGTTACCGCTAATCCTTTGGCGTCATTCACTGCTTCTTTAGAACCCTCTTTAGACGCCCCTAAATAAATCATCAGTCGGGATATCATTTCTGCTTCTAGTTCAGGATCCGAAGGACGTGCCGTCCAAACAGATGAGGTAACAGTAACTGCGTCATTTCCTACCAAGCGCTCCTCGGCGCCTCGGTGTGTAATATATATTTCTGTGTACCCTTTGTCATTTTTCTCAAGTCGCGTCCTAAACTTATCCCTTTCCCCCGTGGAATAAAGCGAATCCATGACCTTACCAAGATTCCTACGAATAAAGTCTTGCGGAATCTTCGCGCGATTTTCTGCCCAATCGGTTTCTAAAATACCCGTGTTAGGTGAATCAACATTAATCAGAAAACCAGTATCTTCCCAAAAGCTTTTGACTTTAGGATATAGCTCGTCAGGTGTTTTAGTCACAACCAGCCAACGCTTATTACTACCATCCTTCTCAACTTTCATACCAGCTTGTGTAGGGGTAACACTCGATGCAGTGGGTTGATCAGGCTTTTTGGAATTTTTAGAGTTGTACTCAGAAAGAGTTGCGGCCCCCTCTTGCACAGTGTATCTTTTATCAACAGTCGGGGCGACTAAATCAGGTGGAAAACTTAGATTAGGTGTCTTTTTTTCGCCAGCAGATTTGTAATCTATGGATTCAGCAATAAAATTAGTGGAACAGGCATTTAATAAAAACAACCCGGCCAATACAACTAAAACTCTGAATCTCAACTTTAAATCAACGCACATAGTAACCTTTATTTTAATAATCCTGTTTCTTGCAAAGAGTGCTTAAGAGAATCTCTTTGCCCTTCAGACAGTGGCATCAAAGGAAGCCTGATTCCTTGATTGATTAACCCCATTTGATATAGAGCCCATTTTACTGGGATAGGATTAGCTTCAACAAACATCATTTGATGTAATTTAAGTAGTTGATAATGAATCTCTTTGGCAAGATGAATATCACTATTCATAGCCGCATGACACAGTATTGACATTTGTTTAGGGGCAACATTTGCAGTCACAGAAATATTACCTGCCCCGCCCATTAACATGAGATATATAGCTGTTAAATCGTCCCCTGAAAAAACGCCAAACTCCGAGTTCCCCTGAGCCTTCAAGTTTTGAATTAGGCTAGTGCCGCGCTCTAAGTTTCCAGTAGCATCCTTGACCCCAATAATTCCACGAACTTTTGCCAAACGCAAAATGGTTTCATTACTCATGTCTGCAACTGTTCTTCCAGGCACGTTATAGAGTATGACGGGCAAGTCAACCTTTTCAGCAATCGTTTTAAAGTGTTGAAATATACCCTCTTGAGTCGGTTTGTTGTAGTAAGGAACTACCTGTAAGGAAGCATCCGCTCCAACAGATTTAGCATAGTCAGTTAACTCTATAGCCTCAGATGTGGAATTACCCCCAGTACCTGCAACAACCGGAATTCGATGATTCACTTGCTCAACAGCAACACGTATGAGTTCGCAATGCTCTTCAAAGTTAACAGTAGGAGACTCACCCGAGGTTCCTACAATAACGATTCCATCAGTTCCTTCTGAAACATGCCAATCAAGTAGTTTTCGCAAAGCAGGAAAGTCCAAGCTACCATCCGGTAACATCGGCGTCACAATTGCAACAAAACTACCACTCATTTTAAGATTTGGATTCATACTTGTCTTATTCATCTAATAATTGTAGCCCAATAGCAGGGCTTCTTACCGCACAAATCCTTTGAATAACTGCTGGCTTTGGATTATCTATTTTACCCTGTTCAAAGCATACAATACTCCATCCCAATGAAATACTAAAAAAGCCAATAAGTTCATTTTGATTTAATAAGAAATTAGGATTTGAGGGTTTGCCATATACTTCGTTACCAACAGCAAAGGTTTCATAAATGACGACGCCACCTGGCTGAATTAAATTAATCCACTCCCCCAAATGAGGTCGATACAGGTAATTAGTCACAACTAATCCGGAAAACCGCTCTTGAGTTTCTTGTAACGCAAAAATATCTGTCTCTAAATCGATTGTTTTGACTTCAATATTTTTCAAATCAGTCGCATGAAAGCGACTTTTTAATACGCTTAAAGAGTGCTCATTCTTATCTAAAGCTAAAACTTGGTGCCCAAAGGATAAAAGCAATTGAGTGTGTCGCCCATCACCACAGGCTAAATCAATTACCCTCCCTGAGCCCCTGATTAATGGCAAAAACCGTTTTACCCAACTCGACGGCAATCCGCCGTTATGAGTAATCAAGTCCCATGGCCTCACGCACATCGCGCATTGTTTCTTGCGCAGTTTTTCGCGCTTTATCACATCCATCAGCAATCAAGGCTCTCAATAAGCTAGGATCATCAATGTACTTTTGTGCACGCTCAAGCATAGGTTGCTGCTCTTTTAATATGCTTTTAATTAAAGGTTCTTTACAGTCTAAACAACCAATTCCTGCAGATATACAACCTGCTTGAACCCATTGCTTTGTTTCTTGATCAGAGTAGACTGCATGCAATTCCCAAACAGGACAGTTCTTTGGATGCCCAGGGTCAGTTCTTCTAATACGAGCCGGATCAGTCGGCATCGTTTTTACCTTTTTGGTAATGGATTCCGCACTTTCTCTTAAGCCAATCGTATTACCGTAAGACTTAGACATTTTTTGACCGTCTAATCCCGGCATGCGAGAAGACTCAGTTAAAAGGGCCTGAGGCTCAACAAGTATTAATTTACGCGCCCCTTCAAGATAGCCAAAAAGCCTTTCACGATCACCCATGGATAAACTTTGAGCTTCGTGAACGATTGCCTGAGCTTGGGCCAAAGCTTCTTCATCACCCTGCTCTTGAAAAGCCACACGCGCCTCTAAATATAATTTAGTACGCTTACCACCCAATTTTTTTGCCGCTTCTAGTGCTTTTTCTTCAAATCCAATTTCTTTTCCGTAAAGATGGTTAAAACGACGCGCAACTTCTCTCGTCATTTCAACATGAGGAACCTGATCCTCCCCAACCGGCACATGCTGCGCCCGATAAATTAAAATATCTGCTGCTTGCAAAAGTGGATATCCCAAGAACCCATAAGTCTGAAGATCTTTTTCTTTTAATTTCTCAATTTGATCTTTATAGGTTGGCACTCGTTCTAACCAACCTAAAGGGGTCCCCATAGAAAGTAACAAGAATAGCTCCGCATGTTCTGGAACTTTACTTTGAATAAATAAGGTGGCTTGGGTTGGGTCAACCCCTGCGGCCAACCAATCAATCACCATCTCCCAAACCGACTCTTCAATCAGTTCAGGACGATCATAATGAGTTGTCAGGGCGTGCCAATCTGCCACAAAGAAAAAACATGGATACTCCGATTGCAAACGCAACCAATTTTTTAACACACCATGGTAGTGCCCTAGATGCAATGAGCCTGTTGGCCTCATACCGGATATTACGCGTTCAGAAAACATAGATGAGTTGATTAGAGTTGAAATAATGACCAAACAGGTTTTAAACTAGAATGCAATTGCGGTAGCGTTCCCAAATCAACAAAGCTCTCTGCTGGGTCATGAAAATCAGAGCCTCGTGATGCTAAAAAACCATATTTAAGAGCTATTTTGGCATATTCTTCAAATTGCGCTGGAGTATGACTGCCTGTAACAACTTCAATGGCTAAACCACCATCCTCTTTAAATTCCTCATATAAAGCATGTTTTTGTAATTCTGTGAGCTTGTATCGCCCAGGATGTGCAATGACAGCAACTCCTCCAGCATCTTTAATCCAAGTGACACTCTCCTCAAGAGTAGCCCATAGATGAGGTATATACCCTGGCTTACCTTCAACTAAATAGTTCTTAAAAACATCTTCCGTGTTTTTACAAATACCTTCTTGAACTAAAAAACGTGCGAAATGCGTTCTCGATAATAATTCTGGATTACCTGCATAAGTGAGCGCTCCCTCATACGAATTCTCAATTCCTACCGCCCCTAGCTGAGCTGCAATAGCTCTACCACGATCGGTACGCCCGTCCCTGGTTTTCCTGAGTCCCTCAACAAGCTGCTCATTATGAGGATTAATCCCTAGACCCACAATATGGATCGTCTGTCCCGCCCAACTAATCGAAATTTCTACGCCACCTAGGTACTTCATGCCTAAGTCTGAAGCAGCTTGTTGAGCACGAACCTGCCCTGAAATCACGTCATGATCCGTTAGCGACCAAAGTTCAACACCATTTCGATGAGCACGCTGCGCCAAAAATTCTGGCGTTAAAGTCCCATCAGATTGGACTGAGTGGCAATGCAAATCAGCATTTATGTTGTTCATCATTCTATTTTAACGGGTTCATCTACTCAGTTAATTTCTTTGTATAAAAAAATTATATGCGGGTTTACACTCACATTTTCGATCTACGTCAGACTAGTGTCAATTAATCGCCTTGGAGTATCTAGGTATTCTCGCGATTGCATCTCAATAATTCGAGATACAGTTCGGTGAAATTCATTCGACATTTGCCCTTCAACATATAACTCATCACAAGGTACTTCAGCAGAGATCACTAATTTAATTTTATGATCATAAAAAACATCAATTAGCCATGTAAAACGCCTTGCTTCACTCGACATTCTTGGATACATTTTCGGGACATCAGACAAAATGACCGTGTGAAACATATTTGCAATTTCAAGATAGTCGTTTTGAGACCGAGGGCCTGCACATAGAGTATCAAAATCAAACCACACGATGCTTCCAGCTCTCTTATACGCTTTTATTGTCCGATTCTCAATTCTAAGATCAGCATCCTTTTCTTCATGAGCACCTGCTAAATGATCAAAGATATCATTTAATTTTATTGTGACTTCTGGCACGAGCGGACAATGATAAGCCTTAACTTGATCCATAAATATTTTTCGATAATCAATGCCTGCATCAATATTTAGTACATCTAACTTATTCTCTAATAATGCAATCGCTGGTAAGATTCGATCTCGATGAAGACCATCTGGATATAACAGATCTGGTCGATAATTCGATGTCATAATAAACTGTACGCCATTTTTAAAAAGTGCATCCAATAAACGATAAAGGATCATTGCATCGGCTACATCACTGACGTGAAATTCATCAAAGCAAATAAGCTTATAACGCTTTCCAATCATCTTGCCTAAAATATCCAAAGGATCTGCCTGCCCTCTCAGATCTTGTAGCTCTCGATGCACTTCTCGCATAAATTCATGAAAGTGCAAACGCGTCTTGGCTTTAATTTCTATCGCATCATAAAAAGAATCCATGATGAATGATTTGCCACGACCAACACCACCCCAAAAATAAACGCCTTTTGGTGGAGGCTTTGGTTTGGAAAATAATGAAAGGATACCTTTGTTGACTTCGAATTGCTCCCAATCATCTTGACAGCGTTGCAATCTTACAATGGCTGCTTCTTGAGCGGCATCGCTTGAGTAACCTTTTTTTGTAAGCGCCTCTTGATAAAGTGTTGTAACTCGCATTCTTACATGTTCAAAGCACGCTTATCCGTCGCAAGTGCAGCTTCGCGAACCACCTCTGATAAGCTTGGATGAGGGTGACATACTCGAGCAATATCTTCTGCAGCTGCTTTAAACTCCATCGCTACTGCAGCTTCAGCAATCAAATCAGAAGCGCCTGCAGAGATAATGTGTACACCTAAAATCTCATCAGTGACAGCATCTGCAAGGACCTTTACAAAACCGTCGCTTGAGCCCATTCCTAAGGCGCGACCATTCGCCGCAAAAGGAAACTGCCCTGGCTTATAGGCTCGGCCTTCAGCTTTAAGTTGTTGCTCAGTTTTACCTACCCAAGCAATTTCAGGATAGGTATAAATTACCCAAGGAATGCAGTTGTAATCAATATGCGGTTTTTGTCCAGCGATCACCTCAGCAACTAATACACCTTCATCTTCGGCTTTATGAGCCAACATGGGACCACGAACCACATCACCCACCGCATAAATACCTGCAACTGAAGTTGCACAAGTATGGTCATCGATGGGGATAAACCCACGCTCATCTGTTTTTAATCCAACAGCTTCTAAATTAAGGCCATCAGTATTTGGAGTTCGCCCAACTGACACGATCAACCGATCAACAGTTAATGATTGGTCTGCCCCAGCAGCATCTTGATAAGAAATCGTTACATTATTTTTACCAGCCTTTACTTCGCCGATCTTCACACCTAAATTAAAACTTAAGCCTTGCTTAGTTAACAGCTTTTTAGCTTCAGTAGCAACCCCTTCATCACATGCCCCTAAAAAAGAAGGCATCGCTTCTAGGATGGTGACCTCTGATCCTAGGCGACGCCAAACGGAACCCAATTCCAAACCAATCACACCAGCGCCTATAACGCCTAATTTTTTAGGCGTTTGAGAGAAATTTAAAGCACCTTCATTATCACAAATCAATTTATTATCAACAGCAACACCGGGAAGATGCCGTGCTTTTGAACCAGTAGCAATAATTACATTTTTAGCAGTCACTTCAGTGGGTTCTTTTCCAGAAATCGACGCCTTAAATAACCCGCCCTCTTTACAGATAAAAGCAGCATGACCTTTTAAAAATGTTATTTTATTTTTACGAAAGAGAAACTGAATGCCGCTGGTCATTTTGGTCACAATATCATTTTTACGCTTGACCATCTTGGCAATATCTATACTAAAATCCTTGACAGCAATACCGTGATCAGAAACATGATGAGCAATATTTTCATATTCTTCTGAAGAAGCTAATAAAGCTTTAGACGGAATACAACCCACATTTAAACAGGTCCCGCCTAAACGTGGCTCTCCCTTGGGATCGTCAAATGAGTTGCTTTCAGCACAAGCAACCTTAAAACCTAATTGTGCAGCACGAATTGCGGCAATATACCCACCCGGGCCACCACCTATAACTAATACATCAAATTCTTGACTCATTACTTTTCCTTATGCGTACATGTAACAACTTAGACTTCAAGTAATAATCGTGCAGGATCTTCTAAGGCCTCTTTCATTGCAACTAAGCCTAAAACAGCCTCACGACCGTCAATAATTCTATGGTCATAAGACAGCGCAAGGTAGTTCATTGGGCGAATAACAATTTGACCATCCTCTACAACTGCACGATCTTTAGTAGCATGAATTCCTAAAATAGCGGATTGCGGTGGATTAATAATTGGCGTAGAAAGCATCGACCCAAAAATACCGCCATTAGAAATCGAGAACGTACCCCCCGTTAAATCTTCTAATGTCAGCTTTCCATCGCGAGCTTTAGCTCCAAATTCACCAATTTTTTTCTCAATATCAGCAAGACTCATTTGGTCACAGTCTCTTAGAATTGGGACAACTAAGCCTCGGGGTGATCCGACTGCAATACCAATATCGAAATACCCGTGATACACAATATCAGATCCATCAACGGAGGCATTAATGACGGGATATTTCTTAAGAGCTGCCACAGCAGCCTTGACAAAGAAAGACATAAAACCTAATTTCGCGCCATGCTGCTTTTCAAACTGATCTTTATATTTATTTCTTAAGCTAATCACTGGCTCCATATTAACTTCATTAAATGTCGTCAAAATTGCATTAGTTGCCTGAGACTCTAAAAGACGCTCTGCAATTCTTGAACGCAAACGGCTCATCGGTACACGCTCTTCTGGGCGAGTACCTGCTGGTATTCTAACTACTGGAGCTGGAGCTACCTGAGCAACTGTCTTAGCTGCAGTTGCCGCTAAAGCATCTCCTTTGGTGACGCGTCCATCTTTGCCTGTACCTATTACTTGATCTGCAGAGATACTTTTTTCAGCTAATATTTTGGCCGCAGATGGCATTGCTACCCCACCAACTGGAGAAGCTACCACTGAGTTTGTTTGAGTAGAAGCGACTACAGGAGTCGATGCCACTCCTTTTGTCGGAGCCACAATACCCTTTGCTTCGGTATCAATTTTCGCTATCAACTGCTCTGCCATGACCGTACCACCATCTGCAATAACAAGCTCTGACAACACACCACTGGCAGGTGCAGGGACTTCAAGCACCACTTTATCGGTTTCTATTTCGACGAGAATCTCATCCATAGTCACTGAGTCGCCCGCTTTTTTCTTCCACTGCAATAAAGTTGCCTCTGCAACTGATTCAGACAACTGGGGGACTTTAACTTCTACGATGGCCATTATTTTTCCTTTGAAATGACTTTTTTCTAATTACTTGATTAAAGAAATACCTTTTAACTTTGCAAAAGCAGCATCAACCAGAGCTTTTTGCTGTTCCTGGTGCAAGTGTGCATAGCCACAAGCTGGGGAAGCAGATGCGGGACGACCAGCATATCCAAGTTTTTGACCTTCAGTCATGTTTTCATGAATATTGTGTTGTACAAAAAACCATGCGCCTTGATTTTGTGGCTCATCTTGACACCACACCATTTCATTTGCATGAGGATATTTTTTTATCTCTGCTGCAAAGGCTTTATGCGGGAATGGGTACAACTGTTCAACGCGAATAATAGCAACGTCATCGGCTTTCTTAGCCTCACGCGCCTTAATCAAATCGTAATACACCTTTCCAGAGCACATCACAACACGTGTCACTTTCTGCGCATCAATTTTTTCGTTTTGCTCTACTAAAACAGTATTAAATTCACCCTTAGTAAATTCTGAAATAGGTGAAGCTGCATCTTTATTTCTCAATAACGATTTAGGCGTCATGATCACAAGTGGTTTACGAAATGGTCGTACCATTTGACGACGTAACAAATGGAAGATCTGAGATGCTGTCGTTGGTTGTACAACCTGCATGTTTGTATCAGCACATAACTGCATGAAGCGCTCTAAACGTGCTGAGGAGTGCTCCGGTCCTTGACCCTCATAACCATGAGGCAACATAAGTACTAGACCATTTACACGCCCCCATTTCACTTCACCTGAAGCGATAAATTGGTCAATAATCACCTGTGCACCATTTACAAAATCCCCAAACTGACCTTCCCAAATTGTCAATGTATTAGGCTCAGCAGAAGCATAACCATACTCAAAGCCTAAAACAGCCTCTTCGGACAAAATAGAATCAATGACTTCAAAATTAGCCTGACCATCTGCTACGTGTTGTAGCGGAATATAAGTTCCAATATCCCACTTTTCACGATCTTGATCATGAAGAACAGCATGACGGTGCGTAAATGTTCCTCGACCACTGTCTTCGCCGGAGAGTCTAATGGGGTATCCACTAGCAACAAGCGAAGCAAAAGCCATATGCTCTCCCATTCCCCAGTCAACACTAATTTCACCACGCCCCATCGCTGCGCGATTTTTAAGAACTGTTTCTACTAAAGGATGGACCTTAAAGCCTTCAGGTGCTTTGGTAATTTTCTCTGCTAAACGTTTCCACTCTGTAAGCGGTATGGCAGTATCAGCATGATCAGTCCATTTACGATTTAAGAATGGCGTCCAATCAACCGCAAACTTACCTTTAAAATTTGTGATCACAGGGTCAGACGTCCGTTGTCCTGCATCCATTGCCGCGCGATAACTTTTTACCATCTCATCACCACCACCTGCAGGAATAAACCCTTGCGTCTCTAACTTATCCGCATAGAGCTTACGAGTACCAGGATGCTGAGCAATCTTTTTATACATTAGAGGCTGTGTCATTGACGGAGTATCTTGTTCGTTATGACCTAATTTACGAAAACAGATAATGTCAATTGCCACGTCTTTTTTAAACTTATTCCTAAACTCAACGGCCAACTCTGTTGCTAAAACAACAGCCTCCGGATCATCTCCATTCACATGTAGCACTGGGGCTTCAATTGTTTTTAGAATATCTGTGCAATATAAAGTAGAGCGCATATCTCTAGGATCAGAAGTCGTAAAACCAATTTGATTATTAATGACAATATGCACTGTGCCGCCTGTATGGTAGCCGCGGACTTCTGCTAAAGCCAAGGTTTCTTGCACCACACCTTGACCAGCAATTGCAGCGTCGCCATGAACTAATACGGGCAATACTTGATCGCCGACTTTGTCGCCACGGCGATCCATACGAGCTCTAACTGATCCCTCTACAACAGGATTAACAATTTCCAAATGAGACGGATTAAAAGCTAGAGACAAATGAATTGGTCCGCCCGCTGTCGAGATATCACTCGAAAAACCTTGGTGATACTTAACATCGCCAGCAGGGAGTTCTTCTGGCGCTGTGTGATCGAATTCGGCAAACAAGTCTGTTGGATTTTTCCCCAGCGTGTTAATCAATACATTTAAACGACCGCGGTGAGCCATACCAATCACGATTTCTTGAATTCCAGCCAAACCTGCAGATTCGAGGATTTGATCCATAGAGGCAATAAAGCTTTCACCACCCTCTAATGAGAAACGTTTTTGACCAACATATTTTGTATGCAAGTACCTCTCAAGACCTTCAGCTGCAGTCAAACGATCTAATATATTTTTCTTCTTTTCAGGTGCATAACTTGGGGTAGCACGAATTGACTCTAATTTTTCTTGCCACCACTTTTTGATATTTTGATCGGTAATAAACATGTACTCAACACCAATTGTTCCGCAGTAAGTCTGACGTAAGTTTTGTAAAAGCTCACGCAAAGGCATTTGATTTTTACCAAAGAATGTATTGCTTGTATTGAAGACAATATCCATGTCTGAATCTGTAAACCCATAAAAAGAGGGATTTAGCTCTGGAATATCTGGACGTTCCGTTCTTTTGAGCGGATCGAGGTCTGCCCAGCGAGTTCCTACATTTCGATAAGTCGCAATTAACTGTTGGACGGCAACTCGCTTACGACCTAATTCAGAATCAGCTGAATCATTAACAACACGAATTGGGCCAAGTTTTGCGCGTTCTGCAAAAGAAGCCACAATGGGCGCGTGAGCGACATCTTTTTTATTGGTTCCATCAACGGATGGGAGATGTTGAACGCTATCAAAGTAATTCCGCCAGTTTTCTGGCACGCTTGCAGGATCGGACAGATAAGTTTCGTAGAGTTCTTCTACATATGGGGCGTTGCCCCCAAATAAATAAGAGGTACCAAGATACGATTGCATCATGATGCTCACCTTTCCTTCGGGTATCCCGAAATTGAGTGGGTTAATAAACCATCCCCGGCAAGGCTTAACCAATTAGGGGGTTGCTATAAACGATTAAAACAATATATTTAAAAAACTCACCAATAATAAGATGCGAAATTTACCTACAAATTAAAATTGTTCAGCTGTCTACTATTATGACAAATAATTGATTAAAACAACATACTTAGTTGATGAATTATTTGTTTATCTGCACTTATAGCCTCTCTTAATAAGACTTTTCTTACAAAAGAATCAGAAACATCTGATATTTCCTATCTATTAAATTTCATAAGATGAACTTATTCGTTAACTTTGTGAGAAATTCAATGAGTGATTTAAATGACAAAAACAAAGCCCCCAATACAAGTCGCGATCATATTGAATTGAGCTATAGCAATGAAACTTTTGTTAGCACTCGAGAATCGGCGGCTCAACTTCATGTCTCCTTGGGAACTATCCAAAAAATGGTCGAAATGGGCGAGTTAATTGCTTGGAAAACTCGTGGCGGTCATCGCCGTATCCTTCTATCTTCTCTTCAAGCGAACCTCAATCAACGGCATGAGTTGTTTCGTCAAACAACCTGTAGAAAATGCACACTTCTAGGAATATTTAAAAGGACTGAGAATATTTCATTAATGGAAGAGATTATTGAGAGTATATCAATAGATATTGAATTACAAAGCACTCTAGATATTAGCGACGCATTAATGCAAGCTGTTGAAGTTAAACCAGATGTTATATATCTTGATAGCATTCTTGCGCCTGTCGAGCAACTACATTTAATCCATTATCTGAGTAGAAATTTCATCACCCAACGAATACCCCTACTTGTTGATGAGGGATTTACAGCATTACACCCTGGCGTTATCAGATTGGCAGCCGAAAATTCTGGGCTACTAAAGCCATTTCAGTCTCAAGGTGGCTCTTCAATTGACCCCGAGGAAACATTTAAGCACCCACTGATCCTCGGGTATCCAGGCACTTGCAATCTAAGCTCACCAACTAACCCAGAGGACTTTGAAGACATCATTAAAGATGCCCTAATACGTAAGCTTATTTAATAGCGCCAAAAGCAGTGAAAACTATCCAATTAAATAACTTTGACGATCTTTACCATCAATCCACTTTGGTGCCTTACCTCTTCCCGTCCAAGTCTCACCTGTTGCCGGGTTGCGGTATTTAGGGGGTACTTTTTGGCCATTCGATCTATTGATTGAAGTTTTTTTGTTAAAGAGATCTGCGGCGGTTAATTGATGTTGATCAATTAACAATTTAACTTTCACAACTGCTTCAGACTTTTCGCGATCTTTCACTTCCTTAATTTGTGCGTCTAAAGCATTTCTTTGCTTAATAAGCTCTTCATAAGTTGACATTTATTTTCCCTATTAATATATTGGATTATGTATATTATTAATACACATAATATGTGTTAATAATAAATATAACTATATTATAGTACT